>CAIYOY010000396.1 GCA_903927905.1 uncultured Verrucomicrobiales bacterium
GCGCTGCGGGTCACAGACCCGCGCTCCGAATTGGTGAAATTAAAATTCCCGTTCAGTAACATATAAACTTCTTGATTTTAAATTCCCTATCGGTAATATTTACCCGCAACGACGTATGGAATTCACCGCCAAACAAATCGGTCAACTAGTCCGCGACACTCGCAAACGCCTTGGCCTCACCCAAAGGGCCTTGTCCCAAACCGCCGGCACCGGCTTACGATTCATCATCGAACTGGAACAAGGCAAACCCACCTGCCAGATTGGCAAAGCCCTCACCGCCCTCCAAGCCCTTGGCATCCAGCCGCACTTTGTATCCCCCATCGCAACCAGTCCCGCAAAAACCCTCCGTCGCCCCAGAAAAATCCAAACCAACCAACCAACCCCAACAACCGAACCTTCCCCAGACATCTCTTCCCCCTGCGACTCTCTCAGCACCAACTTATTGTGACCACGCAATGGGTATCAGTTTGGCGGAGCGGTGGGGTGGGTTGTACTCGCGAGCCGGGGTGTTGTAATGGGTAAGCTAACCGGCCTCCTTTTTTCTTCCCCCACCCTCATTCCGGTAACCTCGGTCACCGGAACAAAAACATCGCGGAGTCAAGACGGATGCGTTCGTGGAATTTGTGGATGTGTATCCGACGTTGTGCGAGTTGGCAGGGTTGCAGTTGACGGATGGGTTGGAGGGGACGAGTTTTGCGCCGTTGTTGTCCAATCCGAAGCAACCGTGGAAAAGCGCCGCGTTCAGCCAGTATCCGCGCGGCAAACAATTGATGGGATACGCGATGCGGACGGAGCGGTATCGGTTCGTGGAATGGGCGGCGAAGGGGAAAGCGCCGGAAGGATTGGAGTTATACGATCACAAGACGGACCCGGATGAGAATGTGAATATTGTGAATTTGCCGGAGAACAAGGAGTTGGTGGCGAAGTTGACGGAGCAGTTACACGCGGGGTGGAAGGCGGCGCTGCCGCCGAGTCATTAAAAAACTGCGTCAGCTATCTTTACTCGGAAGTTTAATTTCACTAAATCGCAGATAACGAAGGTTTCCCTGAGAATCTAATTTTCCTTCCTGAGCCAAAAGGCGAATTTGCTCGGCACAGAGAGCGATAGAAAATTTGGGATATTTCTCCTGTAATTTTTCCTGAGCGCGGGTGACAATCATGGCAACTTTTTGCCATCGAGGGAGTACGCACGAAAGTATTGCGGCGCGGATATGATCCAATTCTTCCTGGCTCAAGCGCGCCATTTCCAATGTCTCATCCAGAGTTAAAGAATAAGGAATGGGAATCTCACCTTGCACATCGACATGGTTAATTCAAGTTTGTGATTTGTCAATTGTCGGGAAGAAAGACGAGTTCTGTATATTTCTTCCTTGGTCTCTTGGCTGGCGACTGCTTTGCTGGCTGTGGCATGGCGCATATTCATGAGAAAATAGATTTTACGGTGGCGATTTTTATCGTTCACGAACGGAAGATTCTGGTCATTCATCATCGCAAGCTTGGCAAGTGGTTGCCGCTCGGGGGGCATATTGAATTGGATGAAGACCCGGAGATTGCGGCGTTGCGCGAGGCGAAGGAGGAGAGCGGGTTGGATGTGGAGTTGCTGGGCGAACGCCCGCCGACCACCGGGCCGGGGACGCGGGCGCTGATCGCGCCGAGGTTTTTGGACATTCACAGAATCTCGGAGACGCATGAGCACATCGGGATGATTTATTGGGCGCGGCCCAAGGGTGGCAGCGTCACGTTGGCGGTGGAGGAGCATCATGATATTCGCTGGTGTTCGAAGGAGGAGTTGGAGGGGTTGCAGCCGCCGATGTCGGAGGCGGTGAAGTGGTATTGTTTGAAGGCGATTGAGGAGGTTGGGGAAAAATGAAGTTTTTTTGTTTTGAATCAATTTCTAGAAAAGTTAGCGCTTCGCGGAGAGAGTTCACCCTCATCCTAACCTTCTCCCCCAGTAGAAGGAACCAGAGTTCGCCGCGTCCATTGGATTCAACATTTTTGTTTTTGAAATGACGGCGGACGCTCAGAGTCAAGCGGTGATTCATCGTGGCATCAAAGCGCCGCGGTTGAAAGCGGTGGCGTTTGTCATGGAGGGGTTGAACTCGCTGGCGACGACGTATTTTTTTTATTACGTCTATTTTTACACGAAGCAAGCGTATCAGTTCGATGCGCGGCAGAATTTCTGGATGGCGGCGGAGTTGGGATTGCTGTGCGCGGTGGGATCGTTCTTCGGCGGGAGATTTGCACAACGGTTTGGATATTTCGCGTCCATCCGAATCGGCGGCGCGATCATGGCGGCATGTTTTCTCATCGGCAGTCAGATCAGCGATATGTGGCTGACGCTGTTGTTTTTTAATATCGCCACCATTGGAATGTGTTTCACGTGGGCGGCGTTTCAGGCGTTGGTCAGCGAAGGGGAGCCGCCGGGACGTTTGCAGAGCATGGTGGGCATCTACAATTTTACTTGGGCGGGGACTGGGGCGCTCGCGTATTTCAGCGGCGGCGCGATCATGGACCATTTCGGATTGCGCGCGATGTTTTATCTGCCAGCCGCACTGCTCATCCTGCAACTCATCATCGGCTTCTGGCTGCAAAAACGCGTGGAAGCCGAGCTGTCAGCCACTCTTGATCCGGCGCAACGAATTATTCAAGCCGAGCCGGAAGAACTGAAAACCGCAGTCCCGCCGAAAACATTTCTGCTCATGGCCTGGGTGGCAAATCCATTCGCTTACCTCGCCGCGAACACCGTGATTTCAGTGACGCCGAGCCTGGCGGGGCATCTGAATCTATCGGCGAAGTGGGCGGGGTTTATTTATTCCGTGTGGATGTTTGCGCGCGGAGGATCGTTTGTTTTTTTACGGTTCTGGCCTAAGTGGCATTATCGTTTCCGTTTTTTGGCGACGGCTTATGCTACGATGATTGTTTGTTTCGGAATTATCCTCTTCACCTCGCGACTCTGGTTTCTGCTTCCGGCTGAACTCGGTCTCGGCTTCTCGCTCGCCCTGATTTATTACTCGTCGTTGTTCTACTCCATGGACGTGGGCGAGACGAAGGGCGAACACGGCGGCATCCACGAAGCGGCGATCGGTGCGGGCAGCGGTTTCGGTCCGGCGATCGCAGCAACTGCGATGACGGCCTTTCCGCAATTTCCGGCCAGCGGCACTTGGGCCGTAGTGGGCCTGCTCTTGATCGGTTGGGGCATTCTCTTCTGGCTGCGTTTCCGCCAGAAAGCGGTGTGAAATTGAACTTTGAACTTTGCGTCTGAAACTTTAGACTTCAATCCTTATGTCATTACTAGCAGGAAAAATCGGTGTGGTTTTCGGTGTCGCCAACAAACGTTCCATCGCGTGGGCCATTGCCCAAGCTTGGCACAACGCGGGCGCGACGCTCGCCTTCACTTATCAGGGCGAACGCCTCAAGAGCAACGTCGAAGAACTCGCCGGTACCTTCGGCCCCGACACGTTGTTGATGCCGTGCGATGTGACCAAGGACGAGGACATCGCGCGCGTGTTCACTGATGTCGGCCAAAAATTTGGCAAACTGCATCTGCTCCTGCACTCCGTGGCGTTCGCGCCGAAGGAAGCGTTGGAAGGAGATTTTCTCAGCACCACCCGCGAAGCCTATCGCGTGGCGCACGATGTCAGCGCGTATTCCCTCGTGGCGCTGGCGCGCGGGGCGGCTCCGTTGATGACCGAAGGCGGCAGCATGGTGGCGATGAGTTATTACGGTGCGGAAAAAGTGGTGCCGCACTACAACGTGATGGGCGTGGCCAAGGCCTCGCTTGAAGCCAGCACTCGTTACCTCGCTTACGATTTGGGTCCAAAAAAAATCCGTGTCAACTGCATCAGCGCCGGTCCGGTCAATACACTGGCCGCGCGCGGCATCGCCGGTTTTTCCGCGATGTTGGATCATTACCAGGCGCACTCGCCGTTGAAACGCAATGTGCTGCCGGAAGAACTCGGCGCGACCGGAACGTTCCTGGCGAGTGACGGTGCGGCCGCGATCACTGGTCAAGTGATCTACGTGGATAGCGGGTACCAGATCATGGGCATGTAAACTCCGCGCGGCGGAACGTTATGAAAATTTTTTCCGCCCGTGGGCGTTTTGTTTTAATCATTGCGGCGTATATCCATGCGTTGGGATGGATGGTGCCATTTTCTTTACAGGCGCAAACCGGCGCTGCCGTCCTGCTCCGGGTCAAGGTGGGGGAGGGTGTCAAACTAAACATTTCCCAAAAGAAAAAAGCGCAACAACCCGATTGGAAAAGCTCGGCTGATGCCACGGTTGAATGTCTGCAAAATGGCTGGATCATCGGCCTTCAACCCGGCCAGGCACTGGTCACCGCCCAAACCGGGCCGAGCCTCGCCCGCTGGACGATAACCGTCGCCGAAGCAGCGGAGCCACCCCGCACGGTTCAATCCATCAAACAATTCCCGGACATGCGCCGCTTCCAGCAGGATGGGAGGACTTGCGTCGGGACGGAATTGAACGGTCATGTGCCCGGCGTCCCCAATAAAAACGTTTTGGAAAGTAACCGCATCATCAATCCGAAACACACCGGCACACCGGATGAACTGCTCTGGGATGTTCTGCCCCATACCGAGGTGCTGGACGGCGCCGGACGACTGATGGGCACGGTGGCACCAAAAAAAGGACATCATAATTCCACGCCCGCCTCGGCCTTCAACTTTGGCATGACCAAAATAATGCGCGGCCGACTTTACCTTTATGGTTTTGGCACTTCCATCGAAGTCAATCCCGCGCTCCAATCTGAAATGCAGGATGAAATCAAAAACGGGATGGTGGACACTTCCGCGTGGGTGCCGTTCGATGCTGTTGTTGACAAAGAATTGCTGATCGAACGATATGGGATTGGCCGCGGAAAATTGCCGGCCCTGCCCGTGGAAGCGCGCACTCATCTAATCACCGGTGGAAATCCCAAAGCCTACGTCCTTCCACAAGGCGAATTGGCCATCGTCAAGGCCGCCAACGGTCCAGTCCCTTCACATTATCTCCGGCGTCCCAGCGGCACGATCAACATCCTCTATTCTGTGCCCGGGTATGGGCTGGGTGGACAAGGCTTGGATTCATTCCTCCTGAGTGATCATCCCACCTTCCGCGCCGCCATCGGGATTCGTCCTCTCGTGCAGCCGACCTATTTTCCAAAAAACCATCCTCGCGCCCGCGAAGAGGCGCAGCCCACCATGACCTTTTTATACGGAGCCATCGAAGTTGCCGGGAACAGGCCGGTCTTCGGATGGGTCGCGAAAGAGGCCTTGGCCGCGACCCCATAATCGTTCTGGAAGTTGCGCCGGAAAATTGCGCCTTGAAATTTGGGTTTAAGCCTTTAGGATTCAGCCTTACATAGCGCGGGTGTGGTTCAATGGTAGAATGTGGGCTTCCCAAGCCTGAGACGAGGGTTCGATTCCCTTCACCCGCTCCATTATAAATCAAGCACTTACGACGAAGTGCAGTAGAAGTGCAGTAAATTGACCCGCCAATAGCGACCTTTTTTCTGATGGATTAAACCGGCTTTGTTTCGGCAGCGTGCTGAGAAGCCCAGCCTTTTTGCCGGATATTCTCTTCCTCGTGAATCTTCATCCGCGCCGAAAGGATTGCCGCTCGTCCCAAGTAGCCGACTATCTTAGTCTGATTGTTGCGCTCTACCACTGCCAACCGTCCCACATCTCGGTTCAGCATTTTTGTGAGCGCAGTGTGCAGCGGTTCATCAGGAAACGTAACGACGAGATCAGTGCTGCCTGCTTCAACCACGGTCATTTCAGCCGACTGAGTTTTCCGCAAGGCGCGAACAATGTCACCGCGCGTGATAATACCAACAAGCTGATTTTGGTCATCCACAATCAAAATTCCCTGCCGCTGGTTGAGCTTGGCATCGCCGCTTGCAATGCGATCCGACAATTCCGACAGTTTCATAGTTTCGGGAATACTCGGCACTTCTTTATCCATGACCTCCCGCACCCGCGCAAACTCAAAGGGATCAATGCTGTATTCACGCGTTAGATGGTGTCCACGCCGGGCGAGTTTTTCCGTAAGGATCGAACGGCGCATCAGTAATACGGTTACACCGAGCGCGGCAACGGAGCCAGCCAGTAACGCAGGAAAAAGATTGAAATCGTGGGTCAGTTCAACGGCGAAAACCATTGCCGTGAGCGGCGAACGCATCGTGCCAGCCATCATTGCCGCCATGCCGATTAAAGCCCAAAGCCCAACGTCACCAACGGGAATCCATGAGCCGACAAATGCACCAAGTGCCCCGCCTATGATGAGCAACGGTGCCAGCACGCCGCCGGAGGTTCCCGAACCCAAAGCGATTGACCAGACAACGGCTTTTGCCACTAACAGCCCTATAATTGCAGCGCCGACGAGTTCACCACGCAGCAAGCTGTGAATCGTATCGTAACCCACACCGAGGACACGTGGCTCAATAATCCCGCCCACACCTACGAACACCGCGCCAATCGCTGGCCACCACATCCAGTGAATCGGCAATTTTTGGAAAAGGTCTTCAAAAGCATAAACTAACAGTGTTAATAAGCCGGAGCCAAATCCAGCTAGAATTCCGATTCCCGCCGCGATTGCTAATTCTAGTCCTGATACGGGCGCATGGGCAATTATTGGAAAGATTGGCCCGGCTCCGAGCAATGGCACGCGTAACACGGAAGCAATGATCGAAGCCACGGCCACCGGAATAAAACTGCGCGGCTTCCATTCAAACAAGAGCAGTTCCACGGCCAGCAACACGGCCGCTACCGGCGTGTCGAACACGGCAGACATCCCCGCTGCCGCACCCGCAACGAGCAGCGTCTTGCGTTCTGCCGCGCTCAAATTAAATTGTTGTGCGAATATTGAGCCAAATGCACCACCGGTCATTATGATTGGCCCTTCCGCTCCAAATGGCCCGCCAGTGCCGATGGAAATGGCGGATGAAAGAGGCTTAAGGATTGCCACTTTAGGCGAAATACGACTGCGACCGAGAAGAATGGCTTCAAGGGCTTCGGGAATACCATGTCCACGAATCTTGTCTGAACCAAACCTTGCCATGAGTCCGATGATGAGTGCGCCCGCCACCGGCACCAACACTACCCAATACCCCAGATGATTTCCTTGCGGTAATGCCGGGGCGATAGAAAAACGGTGATAGAAGGCAAAGTTAGTGATGGCTGCAATCAACCAGACCAAAATATAGGCGACCAAGGCACTGAACGAACCAATTACCAATGCCATTGCGGACAATAGCAGCACACGATGGTCAGTGCTGAAATCTGCCAATTCGTCTTTAACATCTGGCTGACTATTCATGATTTGAGAAACCATTGATTCTGTTTGCATTTATGAGGACCGCAATTTATATCGTAATACGATATTGTCAATAGGAGATGGTTTGAGTATAAAACCCATGCTAAATTGACGAACAATGGCGAGTGCAAAAAAACTGATCAAGGCGGAATATGAAACGCTTGCTGCGTTTCGTTACGCGCTTCGACGGTTCATCCATTTTAGTGAAACGGCGGCGCACACTGCCGGAGTCACGCCACAACAGCATCAGGCGTTGCTCGCCATCAAGGGATTCCCTGAACGTGATAATGTCACCGTCGGCGAACTGGCGGAACGATTGCAGCTTCGCCATCACAGCACAGTCGGATTGATTGACCGGCTGGTGGCTGAAAAATTGGTAATGCGAACGCCGTCAAATCAAGACCGGCGAAGGGTGCTTATTCAACTCACCAATCTCGGTGAAAAAACTCTGGAAAAACTTTCCGCCATGCACCATGAACAGCTCAAACGAATCGGCCCCGAACTCACCTCGCTACTCGAAAAGCTCAATTCTACTAAACAATAGGCAGCGGTATTGCTCTAGCGCGAACTTTAAGCATCCAGAAGAATTTGTGCAGCGCGGGGAGGCAGTTTTGAAGCGGCAGCGACAGTGCCGCCGTCACGTTGCGGGGGCGACTGATTTTTAAACCCACTCTGGCCAGCTCGCCACTGGACGAAATCTTGCCAGAAGATGACCCCTCGAAATGCCGGAAATCCGGGCGAATGGAAGGCAAACGGGTGAGGTTGTAATACTCGCCGCGCCAATTCGGCGATGTCCTTGTGCATGGTCAGCCTTTTTAAGCTTTTTCATATTGTATCGTCAGATGGTTCAATATGAAAACTTAATGATCGGGCAAAACATACAGGCTGAGAATCGGAATTACTAAATGTTTAAAAATCTTCAATCTTCAAACCGTTTTAAATCAGCCGCAGATCACGCTTAAGGTCGAGTTCTGTGGATTTGCTTTTCATGTAATATTTTGTTCAGAAGAACGGCCCCTTGGGTAAGCGCCAGTCGCGGTTGGAGGGCGGTTTTTCTTTTTGCGGGATGCTATCTTTTGGCCAGTCTTTAGCGTGTTTGACGCGATCTTCATCACTGGCGTAATAACGCAGCCAGAGTTGCATGTCGTCCTCGCCCCAACTGCCCAGGAAATCGTGAAACCAACCGCCGCGAGGATTGCGTCCGGGCAGATGGGCCGGGTCGCGCAGGCCGTGATTCCAGAGTTCGGCGTATAGTTCAGCATCGCTCAAGTGGTCAGTATGCAATATAAAGAAACCGCACAGAGAAAGATTATGCAGCAATTCCCAGAGAATGGGTGTGAGCATTTCTTCTGTGATTTCAGCAGGAGGCAAGAGTGGAATTTTTTTGGCGGCGAGTTGTTGCGCTGGTGGGGTCCAGTTCTCCGGTTCCATGGCATGAAGTTGTGCCTCCAGCGCGGGGTCGGGTGGATCGAATTGGAGCGCATCGGGTCTTGATTCTCTTTTAGCTGCGGTAATTTCGCGATCAACCTCGTTCAACGCGAGCGGATCTGGTTCGGCATCTTCGGGCGAATCGTCTCCTGGCAGCCAGCCACCGTGAGCGGAAAGTGGGATCGGTGCGGTGGGAAGAAAGCGGTCCCGATCATAGGGCGGGTCTTCATGCGGCGGGAAAACGAAATCAGGGTCTGTGGAATGCCAAAGATCATGGGCCATCTCTTTGGCATAAAAACGCAGCCAAATTTCTTCACCAGTCATCCCGTTGGTCTCAAATTCGGACATAATCAGATTGGAATTGGTTTCTGCTTCCAAAGGAATATCTGCGGTCGGTTCGTCCAGCCATCGCTCCCAAAGCAGTGTGTACAGACTTCGGTCGTTCAAGTGATTGGTGCTGTGAAAGAAAAACCTGCGCCCGGCGGCAGCGTAAAGCAGCTCCCAAAGCCGGCCGGACAATTGCTGGTCATCCAATTCATTTGGTGGCAGTGGCGTGTAGCCATGGCTGGCCAAGATTTCGCGTGGGGAACGCCATGGGCAGTCCTCCATGGGGTCGAAGACTTCTGGAATGTCATCGGCATGACCGATTTTTAGCAAAATGGAAAAAATCTGGCCATGAAAATATTGTCACCGTTTTTTGAGTTGGGCATAATCCCGGCATGGCTTTTCGCATACATGACAGCGTGGTGCGCGGCGAGATTGACAACCGGATGAAGGGGGTGGTGCGGGGAAAGATCTGGGTCGAAGGCCGCGCGGAGCCGGTGGTGCTCAAACTTAAGGGCAATGCCTGGCCGGATCTGGCCGGGTGCCTGCTCACTTTCACCAATCCGTTGAAACGCATTTCTCATGCGCATCTTGATTCACTCCAACCCGAGCAGTTCGGCAGCATTGGCGACCTGACGGCATCGCGCAAGGTTCGTGTATTTGACGTGCCGTTGGAAGAAGCGCTCAAGATGATTCGCCGGAAGGAGAAACCGCCGGAGCACATGGCCAACAGTCTTTATCTCGAATGGTTCAGTGAGGCGAACGGGCGGGTGGTGATCGAGAGCGCAGATTATGAGCTCAAAATATCCACGCCGGAATGGCGTCTGACGCCGGAGGAGGACGCGGAGCGCGCCAAACAAGCCGCTTCGGGCATGACGGATTTCATGGGAAGATTGACCGAGGCCATCGAAAAGCAACAACGCGGTCAGAAAGATCCGGAGGCGGAAAAATGAGCGAATATCAATATTACGAGTTTCAAAAGGTTGATGACCGGTTGAGCGAAATGGAAATGCGGGAATTGCGCGCCGTTTCATCCCGCGCGCGTATTACCCCGACCAGTTTTGTCAACGAGTATGATTTCGGCAATTTTAAGGGGAACCCGGACGCATGGATGGAAAAGTATTTCGACGGTTTTCTCTATTTGGCGAATTGGGGCACGCGCGAGATTCATCTGGCGATGCCGTCCGGTGCGCTCCCGTTAAAAGTGGCGCGGCGCTATTGCACGGATCGCGCAATATCCATCCGCGAGAAATCGGGCAAGCTGATTATTACTTTTCTTTCCGAAGAAGAGCCGGACGGCGAATGGCTTGAGGGCGATGGCGTTCTTTCTTCCCTGTTGCAAATTCGCACCGAACTGGCCAATGGCGATCTTCGCAGTTTGTATTTGGGCTGGTTGATGGGTGTGCAAGCGGGTGAGGTGGGCGAGGAGGAGCATGAACCATCGGTGCCGCCGAACCTTGGCAAATTGTCCGGCCCGCAAGCCAGTTTGGTGGATTTCTTCCGGCTTGATCAGAATCTGGAGACGGCAGCGGCGGAGAACAGTTCTTTCACAAAAGCTGAACCGGCAAACCGCAAGAAGTTATCCGCTTGGGTAGCATCACTGCCTAGTCAGGCGAAAGATGAAATAATTGTTCGACTAATGACGGGAGAGGGATTGAAAGTTGGAATGGAACTTCATTCCCAATTTCGGCAGGAACAGGATGCCGGCCTGCCAAAAACTGCGGCCAAACCACGCACCGTCGCCAAGCTTTTGGCCAAGGCAAAACCTTAGAAAGTTTAGCCCTGCCACTCAGTTTTCAAATTTCAATTCCCTTCGACCCTGCCGCTTTTCCCAGGCCCGCTTGCACTATTCTTTGGAAAATAAAAACCTGCTGAACATCTTGCCATAAGGTGTGCGCCCAAGAAACCGGTCGCAGGCATCATGTGACAACTGCTGTTGCCGATACCAGACCGATTTTGGTTTGCGAGTCCAACTCAACCTTCCGTAGTAGGATGAAAACAAAACAAACAAATCAGGAAATTCATCCAGTCCGGCCCCGGTAATGCGATGGTTGTCCGCCTCGCCCCAATCAGTGAATCGCTGCTGATTGGCTTTAAGATACTTGGCCCGGGCTTGAAAAAATTGCGGACTCATAATGTCAGGGCAGATCTTTGAGGCGCAGGCGGCGGTATTCCATTTGGCCGCGGTCGGCTTCAAGGCCGAGCGGGCCGGTCGGAGGGAGCTTCATCGCCACTTCCAGAACTTCACCGTTGCAAGTGCAATGGGCGACATTGTCCTTCACGGTGACTTCAATTTTGTTCCAGTCCTGGGGTTTGTAATGCTTGAGTTGTTTGTAGGGGCCAGCAATCAGGTAGTCGCGCACTTGCAATTGAGGCTTGCGAAGGAAAAGGCCGCTATCGGCGTTGACTGAGGCGCGGAATTCGAGTTTGAGGTTGAAATTTTTCGGGAATTCGCGCGTGGTCCATAATGCTTGTTCGAGTCGTGGTGTTTTGGGATGGACGGTGAGGATGTCGTCCTTGGCGGAGTAACGGCCATCGTCGCTTTGGGTTTTGCCATCAAAGTTGTTGGTGCGGTAACCCCAGCCGGTGAGGTCGTGGCCGTTGAATAAGCTGACATAACCCGGCTCGAGCTTGAAGTCTTTGGCGTGCGCCGGGAGCAGAATGCTGGCGGTGAGCAGCAATGCAGTCAAATGGTGTGGCCGGAGCAGGCGCATATTTTTTATTTCTCGGGGAGAATTTGCGCGGGAACCGGCGGAGAGGCAAGGGGGAAGAATCAGGAGGGTGCATTTGGACACTGTTCTTGTTTGGAGGAAAGAGAAGACCTCACCTCACCCCGGCAGTCAGTACGGTTGGTTGCTGCACCGCTCGCGGTGCTCTCTCCCCTCCATCCGGTGGAGCGGAGAGGGAGAATCGGATCCAGCGGGTTGGCCTGATTTAAGCCCTTGGTTTGACAACGGCTTATAGCGATAAGGACAGCGTCCAGATGCGCCCGAACGAGGTTGAGTCTGAGAAGCCCCTTTCCCACGGCAGGGTGAACTGCTATGGTCTGGCTCCATGACACAAAACATCCCGCGTAATTTGTCCGGCCTGTTGGTTTTGGCCATGCTGCCGTTGTTCGGACTCGCCAGTTTGGCTGCTGGCGAAACACGGCTTTCAGATTACGTCCGGCCCTTCGTCGGCACCGAGGGCGAAGGCAATACCTATCCGGGGCCGTCGGCGCCATTCGGCATGATGCAACTCAGCCCGGACACCGATACGACGAACTGGGCTACTGCCTCGGGTTATGAATATGCGGATTCCACCATCCAGGGTTTTTCTTTGACTCATCTCAGCGGCACCGGTTGTCCGGATCTTGGTGATTTTCTTTTTGTGCCGCAAACCGGCAACCCCGCCTCGGTTCCCGGAGCCAAGGAGCATCCCGATGACGGCTATCAATCCATGTTTGCGCATGACGATGAATCGGCCTCGGCGGGTTACTACAAGGTCAAGCTGCTTAAATCCGGCATCGTCACCGAACTGACGGCGGGCGAACGCGCGGGCATTCTGCGGTTCACTTTTCCGGCCAGTGAGCAGGCCAGCATTTTGATTGACTTGAATCACATCATCAGCGGCGGGCGTTACCGGGTCCTTCAGTCGCGCGTGCGGATCGAGGACAAATCCACCGTCACCGGTTTTCATCTGGTCAATGGCTGGGCGCCGGAGCGGTATCTGTTTTTTGCTGTGCGTTTCTCCCGGCCGTTTGATGAGGGTTACGTCATGGTCAATGGCCAGCCGATTGTTTATGACAGCTATAAATATTATCGTTTTCACAGCCGGAACGAAGTGGCCATGGGCGGCGTTCCCCAGCAATTTCTCGGAAAGTACGCGACCAAGGCCGGCGAAGTCATTCAAGTAAAGGTCGCCTTGTCCTCGGTCAGCACGGCCAACGCCCTGCAAAATCTGGACGCGGAAATTCCGGACTGGGATTTTGACAAGTTACGCGAAACGACCAAGGCGCGTTGGGACAAGGAACTGGGCCGTATTGAAATGGAAGGGACCCAGGCGCAAAAGGAAACCTTCTACACCTCGCTCTACCACGCTTCGTTGGTGCCGAATCTGCAACAGGACGTGAACGGCGAATATCGCGGGCTAGACCAGAATTTTCACAAGGTGGACAAGTTCAACAAGTACACCATCTTTTCCCTGTGGGACACCTTCCGCGCCGAGCATCCGCTCTTGTCGCTGATCCAGGAAAAACGCGATTCCGACATGATCAATTCGCTGCTCGCGCACTACGATCAAAGTGCCGATCACCTGCTGCCCATGTGGGAACTGCAAGGCAACGAGACCTATTGCATGGTTGGTTATCATGCGGTCCCGGTGATCGTGGACGGGCTTCTCAAAGGCGTCAAAGGCTTCGACGTCGCCCACGCCTATCAAGCAATCACCAACACCGCGATGAATCCCGATTACAATGGCCTCGCCGCCTATCGCAAGCTGGGTTGGGTGCCGTATAACGAAGAAAACGAATCCGTGTCCAAGACGCTTGAATACGCCTATGACGATTGGTGTATAGCGCAAATGGCCAAGGCGCTGGGTAAAACGGAGGACTACGCTTATTACATGAAGCGCTCCACTTCGTTCACGAACCTGTACGATCCGAGCATCGGCTGGATGCGCTCGAAAGATTCCACCGGCCAATGGCGCATCGGTTTTGATGCGCACACTTTCGGCGGCGGCCCACGCATGGCCGACATAACCGAAGGCGCGAGCGCGCAATATTCGTGGTTTGCGCCGCAGGATATTCCCGGTCTGATCAAACTCATGGGCGGCAAAGATCAGGTGATCGCCAAGCTCGACACTTTTTTCAGCACCGGCGAATCCACGCGGGTTTTATCGCCGGGCGATCTGCGCGGTTGCATCGGGGACTATTGGCACGGCAACGAACCGAGCCATCATATCATCTACCTTTACAGTTATCTCGGCCAACCCTGGAAAGCGGCCCAGCGTTTGCATCAGGTGGTGTCAACACAATACGGCAACACCCCGAATTCCCTCTGCGGCAACGACGATTGCGGACAGATGTCGGCTTGGTATCTTTTCACCTGCATGGGTTTTTATCCGGTTTGTCCGGGCAGCGATTATTATGTCATCGGCGCGCCGCAAGTTCCGAAAACCGTGATGCACCTCTCCAACGGCAAAGATTTCACCATGACCGCTGAAAACATTTCCGATAAAAACATCTACGTGCAATCGGTGAAGTTGAACGGAAAGAACTGGGACTCCCCTTTCTTGCCGCACAGCGAATTGAAAGACGGCGGGACGATTGCCTTCACCATGGGCCCGGAACCGAGCAAGCAGTGGGGTGTTAATCCGGTGGTGCCGTAAGGTGGTAGCGGGGTGATTTTTTGACCGGGACGTTACAGAAAAATTGTCACATTTTTAGTTGGGCTGCGGTTTATCAATAGAAATGAACGCAACTATGGATGACTGGCAACTCTTGCAAAACTACTGGACGGAGAAATCCGAAACGGCATTCCATGCGTTGGTCGAACGGTATGCCGGGATGGTCTATCAGGCCGCCCTGCGGCAGACCGGCAATCCCCACGCAGCGGAAGAAGTGGCGCAAGAAGTCTTCATCGCCCTGGCGCAAAAGGCGGGCCGCATTTCACGCCAAGCCACGCTCTATGGCTGGCTTTTTCGTGCGACACGTTTTGCCGCAATGAACCAGGCGCGCAAAAACGCCAATCGTCAGCGATACGAACAGGAAGCCACTTCTATGCAGCCAACGATTGTTTCCGATGACCCCGCTTCCCTCTGGGAACACATCACGCCCCATCTCAATGATGCCCTGGATGCGCTTCCGGCTGAGGACCGGGAATTGGTGATGATTCGTTTCTTCGGCAATAAAAGTCATCGGGACGTCGCTGAGGAACTTGGCATCAGCGAGGAGACCGCTCGGAAACGGATTTCGCGCGCGATTGAGCGGTTACGGCTTATTTTTACACGGAGGGGCATCGTGGTTTCGTCGGTGGCATTGGCGGCGGCGTTTGCTACTCATGGCTCGCAATCTGCGCCAACGGACGCGGCATCGTCGTGGGCAAAAGTGGCCATGGCCAAAGGCGCGGCTGGGGCCACTGCAACTACCGGTTTTTTTAAAGTTTTGACCGGCATCAAGACTCCGGCTCTCTTCGCGGGGTTGGCGGGTTTGCTGTTACTCGGCGGGGTCATATTTACATTTTTAAAATTGTCGGCGCATGACTCACCTGTGGCTCAAGCTATCGCCCCCAAGCCTCCAGTAATTCCCATCGCCTCGACCAACCTTACCGCGCCATTAAAACCAACCGAGGATGCGGAATCAAATGTGTTGATCGCCGCCGTACTGGACAAAGTAAAAGCGGCCTTGCACGATCCGATTCCAACCACCAATTTTCCAAACACCAACATGGTCGTGGCCATCACCGAATTGGGAGGGAAAAAGAAAGCAGCAGTGCCAATACTCGAGTCTGCGCTAAACGACGCGGAAGCGCAGGTTCGCTTGCGCGCCATGGATGGTCTCGGCGCAGTCGGCCCGGAAGCTGGTGAAACGGCTCCGCTGCTGCTCGGAATCTTGCAGGCCGGTGGCTTCGGTAAAGGGCATTGGATCATCTATCATGAAGACATAGAAATACATGGCCAACATATGAAGGTAGGGCATGGGATGGAGGGCGATTGCGTGCTTCTTTTCACCCTGGGGCAAATCAACCCTTCACCCACCTGCGTGTCCGAGTTGGCTCGAATCGTTCAAAACAGCACCTCAGCGTGTCAAATAGTATATTCCGAGGCCACCGGAAATTCACCTGGCTTCAACTGGCTCCTGCCGATGGCTGGTGGAAATACCAAAGCCTTGAATGACGCCTTTCGTCCCTTGCTCAAAGACGCTCATGCCATGGTCCGAAGAGCGGCAGCTTCCTGTCTGATCACTTCGTTGGGGGATGCTGCGGATGTGGGTGTTTTTCCGCCGGTTTTAGAAATGTTGAATTCCGGCGATGACGCCTTCCTGCGATTCCATGGACTGATTTTATTGGAACAATCCGCCAAGGCGGAGAATCCTCATCGTATGATCTGGCTCGAAGCGGGTCAAAAATCTGATTTGACCGCGCCCCGTCTGGATCCGTATTTGAACGACACCGTTACGGCCTTGAACGACGTTGCCCAACATTCCAACCGGCGAGATTTGCAGTCTTTTGCATCCCGGATATTGGCCGCACTTAGTCTCGACTTCCAAAAATATTATCCCCAATTGGCGGCCACACTGCATGAAGATGATGAAGTGGCTGCTTTCATTTCCACGGCGACGCACCACGCACCATCTATGCCAGAGATACGGGAAGGCTTGAAAAGATTCCCGAAAGCAGCGCCGAAAATTGCGGAGTGGTTGGCGCTACAACCGCGAGACCACCGTGAAATATTGCCTGTGTTGCAAGAGTCGCTCACCGTGCTCCTTTCAATGACCAACGTAACGCGAATGGATCAATCGGTAGTCGTAGAAAATCGAGAAAAACTGGTGAATGCCATGCAGAAAATCGCGCCGGAACGCCCCAAACTGCTTTTCACCGGCAAGGATACCTACTCCATCTATACGATATTAATGGCCCCGGATGTGCGGAATGATCCGGACCGTCGTGCAAAGGTTTCTGCCGCGCGCAAATTGGCCAAATGGCCCACCGGAGGTCCATTTGACGTTCCTCCAGACGAGATCCGGAGTCTGCTGGCAGCAGTCAAGGATGCCGACGCCGCAACGTATGAGGGGCTGGTGGCCAAAGTGAAAAAGATTGATCCGCATTTTTTCGAGGGGGCGGCCGTAGATGAAACGAAAAATTAGAGCAGGCTAAATAAAAGTGTGGTCGGAATATGCCGCACCTACGGCGCTTTATTAATGAGGGAACATCCATAACTACAAAGATGCCGGCCCTAACGGGCCTGAAGAGCGACTTCAGTTTAATTTAAACTGCTCTATTTCCCCTCATTCGGTCAGGTCTTAAGTCCCCATTTTTTCTGCAAGGCCAATAACCGCAGAAAACTTTCCTTCGGGCTTAAATCTTTGCGCCACAATCCGCCGTGCGGCCAGAAGTGCCCGCCATAATCAGCCACGTCCCACCAACTGACGGCTTCAAATTCTTCCTTGCTGTAACACAACGTATAGATCGCTTCCGCCCAATCCGCTTGCATCGTTTCTGACCATGGCCCGTGCCAGCCGGGCACCAGACTTTTTGGCCTCATGCTCGCGGGGTCCAGGCCCGGGGCTGAGTTGCAGGAAATTTCGCTGATGTGAATCGGTTTCTTGAACGCTTTGAAACGATCCAGCATCCGGTCAATTTCAAAAATATCCTGCGAAGGATAATATAACTGGAGACCAATCCGCTCAAATTCCACCCCCGCTTTCACGCAGTCGGATAAAAACCGGAATGGCGTCCAGCGCCGCACTCCATCTGCATTAGCGTGCTTGGCGTATTCCGCCCAGAGACAACAATTATTGATCTGCCGCATCACCGTCGGCGAACCGTCCCGCGCGGCCTGGCAGGCGGCTTTGGCCAATTCCAGGATTTGCGCATGAGAAAAGCGGAAGAGATTCGCCTTGTCGTGCGCTTCATTGATGACTTCCACGAAGGGCAGCTTGTTGCCATAACGCCGCGTGGTCATGGCGACGATGCGTTTATATTCCGACAATACTTTCTCCCAGGGCCAGGCGCGAAACCATTCCGGCGTCGCTCCGTTTGTCAAATACACATAGCCAAAGCTTTTCGGGGTCAGCTTCCGGTCCAGGCACCATTGGATGGATTCATCCATGCGCGCGTAGTCAATCCGTTGCTCGACCGGTTGTTCATTCTTCCAGCTATACCAGGTGCAGACTGCGAGATTGAACGCTTCCAAAAATTGCTTTTCAAAAACCGCGCCGAACTGCCGCCCCGCCACCGGCGCGCCGAAGAGAAAATTTTTCCGGGGCTGTACAAAACGCGCGATGCGTGCCTGCGCCGCCTCCAGCGCGACCTTTTCACCCGCGTGCAACCCTTCGGCCAGACGCTGATAAGCCACCGGCAATTTGTGCGCCGCCGGACTGACCGAGGGTGGCAATCCTTCCGTTCTGGCCGGATTTCGTCCGCGACTGCGCTCAAAAAATTCCCGCACCCGACGCAGCCGCGTCAACGACGCCTCGACCACAAATTCCACCGTCCCTGGTTTCGTATAACCTTTCCCTTCATTATCCGCGTAACAATAAACCTCACCAAACCCCGGCACCTCCAAAAGACAACTCAGTTGAATCGGTTCCTTGGGGAGGCCGATACGAGCGCGACCCTCGGCCGTGGCGATCGGTTGCGGCAGTGGATCATTCGCCATATCGCGCGCGTGCAACGTTTTGACCCGGCCAATGGGCAACGGCGTTCCATCCGGGGCATGCAACAAAACCCGCAATTGCGGTAAATCTTTCAGATCATTGGAAGCCGCCGCATCCTCGCCTTCGGTCCCCGGCGCTGGATCGGCCCACGAAGAAAATGGAACTGTGGCTCCAACCGCTGCTGCCAGCGCGGAATGTTGCAAAAATTCGCGCCGGGAAAATTCAGAAGATTGATTCATTTTAATTTTTTATTGTGGCGTCAGGCGTCCCCGCCCGGCGGATAAAACCGTTATTCCCACCGAGGCCGCCCTTCCGGCGCAGATGCCAGCTCAACTCACCCCCGCCACGCGAAACCCTTCCTTCTCCAACAACTCCCGGATCTTCCCCGGTTGATTCCCCTGGATCTCAATCGTGCGCTCCTTCACCGTTCCACCGCAACCACAGGCGTTCCGCAATTTTTTGGCCAGTTCCTCAATCGAGCGCAAATTGATCTGCGGCGCAAAATCATGGATCACGATCACCGTTTTCCCGCCGCGATGCGCCGTCTCCTTGCGCAAAACGACCCGGCCAAGTTTGGACGCGGGCTTGATGATCGTCTCTGGAGGAGTGACATCGCCCAGTGGTAAATTATCAATTTGGAGCGAGGCAAACGGATTATTAAACTCCTCGGGAGCGGCGTCGGGAATTGCACTTTTATCTTTTCGAGCCATGGTATGACAGGTCTGATTAGTCGCTTATCCAATAAGCATCGCAAAATCCCGGCCAATAATCCAGCCTATAAATTTCTTAGGCACGTGAGGTTCTTATCCAACCCTCATCAACAAACCGCGATTCATAATTTTTTTAAAACAACAGTCCCGCAAACAACTGCCAAAACTAACAAGAAAATAATAATCACCATCCCACTGCGTCGCGCCATACGCCACGGGCTGCCATTCACAGCTTCATCAAATCGTTTTTTCAAATAAGGCGACGAAGCATCCAACCAAATGGAATTCGTGGCATAATAGCGAACGCAAGTCACTTTTTTCTCTGGATTCCTAAAGCGATAATCAACCACATCAATGTTGGTTATCGCGCCGAGGCAATGGGGATAAGGATTGATGGTGTTAACCGGAACTATGGTGGCAATTTTCCCCATCGCCCTCCACCGCAACCGTTTGTTAAACCCCGGTTCACCGGCGTTCGAGTCGAACTCATAATATTCGAACGAAAAACCAGTTGGCAAAGAAAGTCCGTTGTTATTGGTGACTGAAAGCACCTGATATACCGCCATGGCTTCCTTGATCTTTTTAAAATGCTTTATACTGCGATCAAAATTGTCGAGTTCCCTTTTTTCCATGACTGGCCACAGGTTTGTTTTCCTGTTTCTGACCAATTCCATTTGTGTTTCATCGGCATAAAATTCAACCCGTTGGGGCAGGTTCTGGCTGTTAGTGAGTGACGTGAAGGTTGTTCTATAAATATTCGCCAATGGAGTTAAAGGCGGAAACCACGGCGCCGGCATGACCGCTGAATTGCTGCTTGAGTTCATGGTAAAATATGAACTCGAACAAAAGGCCAGCCATGGCAGCGTATTATAAATTGAACTCGCCACCGGATACGTCCCAAGAAATACACTGCCGGGATAAGTTTTAAGCTTCATCTCTGCCGCTGCCTTCTGATCCACCAGCAGATTGTAAACGCCTCCGCCATCGCTTCCGATCATCAACACCTGACCATTACTCAAATGAGAGGCTTCCAACCATTGGTCTTGAAGGGTGACCGTTTCAAACCCCCACTCTTGTCCAAGTATAAGTTCGTCGCTGACGATGGTGTTGCCGTCCCTCTTTGTCATTTTGGCCTTCCACATGGAAATTTTCCCGGTCACCTTAAAACCTGAAGCCGAGGTCGAAAGCCCTGTAAAAAAAGCAAGGCAAACAAATGCCGTCCAAAAAAGCCGACTTTTCCGTTTCATCGGTTCCTTACCCATCTTTTAACCTTTCCTCTTTCATATCCACGCCCATCCGCGCGTCATCCGCAGTTAATTCCCGGCCTTAATCCTGATATTCTTAAACCACACTTCGCCACCGTGATCCTGCAAAAGGATGTGCGCTTTTTTCCGTTCCGCAAAACCCGCTTCATTCTTGAACTTACTCTTGGCAATCGCCGCCTTTATTTCCGGGCTGCCTAATTCGTATTCCTGCACCTTGACGCCATTGAGCCAATGCTCCACATGCTGGCCGGTTACCAAAATTCGTGAATGATTAAATTCCCCGACCGCCTTTGTCGGGCAACCCGTTGGCACCAGCACATCGTAAAACGATCCGGTCGCATGCACTGTTCCCTTGGCTTTCCATTCCGGTGAATCGTCATCCAACATCTGATATTCATGCCCGATCGCCCCACCCTTTTTTTCCTCCACAAAATATTTTACGCCGCTGTTCACGTTCGCTTTGATCTTCCAATCCCATTCCAGTTCAAACTCATCATAAGTCCCTTCGGTGATCAGGTCGCGTTGCGTCTTGGGCTTGGGTTGATTATGCAAACAGCCATCCATCACCGTCCAATTTGTCGTCACTGTTTTGCTGTTGTAACCCCGCCAGCCGGTCGTCGTCTTTCCATCAAACAACGAAACCCAGCCATCATTCGACTCCGCCGCCGAAGCTGCCGACACCAAAACCAAACCAGCCAACAACGCTAAATAACGCATAAGACAAAATTAATTAGAGCCGACGAATCCGTATGTTCCGGAAAGAAACCACATCACCATGAAATTGAAACGCAATGTAGCCTTTTGACTTCGTCATAAAACCCGGCCATTTGCTGAACTTGCTCTTTGCGATCAACTCTTTCACTTCCGGGCTGCCCCATTCATACTCCACAATCTTCTTCCCGTTCAGCCAATGTTCCACATGATTGCCGTTCACCAGCAGGCGCAACTTGTTCCATTCGCCCACCGGGTTCAGATGTTTATGGGTCGGCGCGATCAACGCATACAAAGCTCCGGCGCTCGTCTTCGCGTTCTGGCCGTCATGATGTTTCGAATCATCCAATACCTGCATCTCTGGCCCCGTCATATAACTGTGATCACCCTCTTCGGCCACCCGGTAAATGACCCCGCTGTTTCCGCCATCTGAAATTTTCCATTCGCACTCCAGCTCAAAACTCTCATACTGTTCCTTCGTCAAAAGATCCGTCGGATGCTTGCCGCCCCGGAAGGATGTGAGCGTTCCATCCACCACTTTCCAGTTATTGGTCGGAAAGCCGTCCGTCTTATATCCGCGAAAAGCGTCCGTGGAAGTGCCGTCAAACAGGACAGTCCACGATCCGGGCCCAGCCGAGCAGCAGGCCTTGTGAGAGTGGCAAGCGGTCAAAACCGAACCCGCCAACACCGCGAAAAAAAGAGGTTTAAGAAAACGCATATAAATTATGAGTGTATGTAGTATTAAGTTCCGCCGCTTCGGTCAAATGATTACGTGTGCGACCAAATACTTGCCGCCAGGCGGTTTCGCCTGTAACGTTTCTGAACGTGAAACTGCTGTTCGAGAATCTCCCGCCGAGTCTCGCCCCCCAACGAGAGACCCTGGCCCTTTGCCTCGAGGCCATGAACCGCGTGATGCCATTGAACGCCGTCTATCTCTTCGGCTCCCACGCGCGCGGTGATGCCCGGCCTGACAGCGATGTGGACTTGTGCATCGTCGCCGACGGTGCGGAACGGCAGTTGGAGGCTGCGCAAACTTTTCGGCGCGGGATGCGCCCCATACCGGCCAAGCCGTCGTTCACATTAATTCCGATCACGCCTGACCGGCTGGGGGAAAAGAAATCCGTGGGCGACCATTTTTTTCGAACGGTTTTAAAGGAAGGAGTGCTGCTTGCCGCGCAAGACTGATTCCCATAATCCTGGTGACTGGTTGGAGATCGCGACGTCCGACATGGACATGGTGCGGATGGCAGCGGAGAAGGAAATCAGTTTCGCCGCAGCGCGCAGCAAGCTGGCGGAAATTTTGGAAAAGGTTCTTAAAGCAGAGTTAATTCGGATAGGCTGGGAGTTGGAAAAAACGCATGATTTGGATCGTCTGCTGCAAAGTCTGGTTGAGCGAAACTCGGATATTGTGTCCATGGCCACACCGCTTTGTGATGCGCTGGCGGACGTTTATTTCACCGACCGCTATCCCGGTTTTGACCTCGATGATCCTGATTGGCCCCGACTGCGCGCCCAAGTCGAACAAGTTGAGGCATTGCTCCAATCCATCCAATCTCGTCTTCCCGCATAGGCCATGCGTGAAGTCACCCGGATTCTCAATTCTATTGAACGATGATGGTTCCAATGCAAAAAAACCGCTTTCCCGTTTGACCATTTTCACCCCGTCCGCAATCATTTTCCAATGACTTCGATGAAATATATTTTCGCCGCCGCCCTTGCCGCGTCCTTGCTCACTTCTGCCGCCACCGCCAAACCCATTCCCAAAAAATGTCTCACCGGCGGCTTCGCCATCGGTTGCCAGGCCTACACCTTCAAGGAATTCACCGCCTTCGAAGCCATTGAAAAGACCGCCCAGACTGGCGGCAAAGTCATCGAGTTTTTTCCCAGTCAAAAATTCAGCGCCGATCAACCCAAAGTAAAATGCGATCACCATCTCTCCCCGGAAAACATCAAAGCCCTCAAAGCGCAGTTGAAAAAATTCAACATCACCGCCGTCAACTACGGCGTGGTCACACCGAAAGGTGAAGCTGATTGGCGGAAAGTTTTTGAGTTCGCCAAAACCATGGGCCTTTACGCCATCACCACTGAATCGGTGGATGACCTCGACATCATCGAAAAACTGGTCAAAGAATTCGACATCCGGGTCGGCATCCACGAACACGCCAAACGCGCGGATGATCCTGACTACAAAGTCTGGGACCCGCATTATGTTTTGTCCGTGGTCAAAGACCGCGACCCGCGCATCGGCGCCTGCGCCGACACCGGCCACTGGCAAACTTCCGAACTGGATCCCCTTGAAGGCATCAAACTGCTCAAGGGCCACATCATCAGCGTGCACATGAAAGACAAAACCGAATTCGGTCACAAAGGCCACGATGTCCCCTATGGCACCGGCGGTGGAAAGGTTGCTGAGATTCTCGACGAGTTAAAGGCCCAGGGTTTCAAAGGCAACATCTCCGTCGAATTCGAATACAACTGGCTCAACTCCGTGCCGGACGTGAAGCAGTGCATTGATTTTGTCCGCGACCACGCAAAGAAGTGATCAGGGTTTGATCTCTTCGAAGATCATGCGCTGGCGCTGGTAA
Source organism: uncultured Verrucomicrobiales bacterium (assembly GCA_903927905.1). GTDB lineage: Bacteria > Verrucomicrobiota > Verrucomicrobiia > Limisphaerales > Palsa-1400 > CAIYOY01. The sequence continues at coordinate 23,693 of CAIYOY010000396.1, forward strand.
TCAAAAATGATTTTCCAGTGGCGCAGGGCGGCCATGCCAATGTGGCCGGCCAGACCTTCAGCGGCGGGCGAGCCTTCGGCGAAGAAATTAGCAGAGGGTTGGTCGAGTTTTAACCGGCCGATTTGTAATTGCGGAAGCTGGCCATGGCGGACTTCCGCGCCGCCCCCGACACCCCGTTTGACCCCGGCGGATTCGTTGCCATCGGCGGAAGCCAGCTTGTTTGACTCGACGAAATCATGGCCGAGGCAAAGATCATCATCACAGCCGGTATCCACTTCAAATCGTCCACGGACGAGGACGTTTTTGGGCGAGTCCACGGCGGCGTCAATGATGGGAGTATCGGCGCGGAATTGGAGGGGAACAATTTCGCCGGGGCCGGCATAAGAAAATTTTTCCGGATCGTAGAGCCGAAGTTTCTTTTGGGCCGAATCAATTTCCACGACAAAACGACGGAAGAAATCCGCCCCGAGAATGCCATCGCGCCGCCGCCATTTTCTTTCCGCCTCAGACGGGAGCGAGGCCACGCGATGTGGCGCGTAGGTTTGGCCACCCAGATCGAAAACTGCGCCCGAATACATCCCAGCCCTTTCCTCGCCCGCGATGCCGATGATGGTGAGACGACCAGCGCGTTTCAGGCCGAGAGGCGCGATGAGATCGGGATGAACCATATCAATGCCATAACCCGTATCGAGGAGGAAGGTGTAGGGCTTGGAACCGTTGACTTTGGCGGTGACGTTGACGCGGGTATGAGCGGAATTAAACGGCAAAGTGACTAAGAGAGCAGGAATAGAGTTGTTGGTGGGGTGATCCACGGCCCAAGTTTGGAGTGGGAGCCAGATGAATAGAAGAAGAAAGCGCCTGAGTTGCTTGCTTGTTACCATGATGTTATTCATCCGCGCCGCCTTTCTGCGACCGGAGAAGATGGCACCGAAAGCGGAGATTTTCCAGAAGCCATTTCATAAATTCCTTTGGCGGTGGCGGCTGGATCTTTGGACTGGCCACTTCGTTGCTCGTCGGTCGCAGCCCACTGCGGGGATGCTCCCTCCTCGCGCCTCGTGGCCAGTCCAAACCTCCACCTCCCCCATCAAAAGTTATTTATGAGATGGCTTCTAATACTTCTTGGAGAATTTTTTCTTGGCATCATCCGCACTGGGGGTTGGTTCGGCGGATTGCGCGGGTGCCGAAGCGGGCGGCTCTTCTGGTTTGGCCGGTTCGGCAACGGGAGCGGGCTGATTGACGGCGTTGACAAAGGCCATGCGCAAGCCGGCCAGGCTTTGTTTGAGCATGGCGTCTTCTTCCTTGGTCAGGTTGCCCTTGGTTTTGACCTGGAGCATTTCCAACTGGTCGATGAAATAGCGGGCGTGATCGAGTTCCTGTTTGGTCTCGCCGGTCTGCGGATTTGGGGCGAGACCGAGGAAAACGGCGGCCATATTGGTGTGTTGAATTACCATGTTGGCGAACATGGCGGCCATCAATTGGTCCTGGCTGGCCGGGGCGGCGGTGTCTGTTGCAGTGTTGCTCATGAGTGTATCTATTGCGCTACAGTTTATACCCTACCAAGGCGGCCCGGGATGTCAAATAATCAAGGGGCCATAGAATTCTTGCCAAGAGGCGGTTTTAGCCCCATTCTACCATTATGAAAGCTAAGGCATTCATTATTATTCTAATTTTGGTGGCGCTTGGCCTTGGGGTCGGGCTGATGGTGTTGACTCAAAAGGCCGCCAAAGATCATGACGATGCGGAAAGCCACATCCTGACTCTCTCCAACAGCGTTGTCGCGATGCAGGAGAAACTGGATGATGTCCGCACGGCCAACCGCGCCCTGGAAACGAACCTGACCACCGCCCGCGTCGAGTTTTCCAATAAACTCGCGTCTGCCGACACGAGCCTTAAAGCGGTCAGCGACGACCTGGCCAAATCCCGGGCCGAAGCCAAGGCGGCGGCGGATTCAGCTTCGGCCGAGATCGCGCAACGCGACAAAAAAATTGCCGATCTCGAATCGCAAAACCAAACCCTCGACAAACAATCGGCTGATCTGCGCTCCTCCATCACCGGCTTGGAAGGGCAGATTGCGGAAACACAAAAGAAACTTACCGCCTCTGAAGGCGACCGGCAATTTTTGTTGAAAGAATTGCAACGGCTCCAGGCGGAGAAAGCCGATCTGGAACGGAAGTTCAATGATCTGGTGGTCTTGAAGGAACAGGTTCGGAAATTGAAAGAGGAGCTTTCCATCTCCCGCCGTTTGGATTGGCTGCGTCGCGGCATTTATGATTCGCTCAGCCAAAAAGGCGCGGAAAAATTAATGCATCCAACGCCCAACACCCCGCCAACAACCAATAATACTTTGAATGTGGAATTGAAACAGGACGGTTCCGTTAAAGTGAACGGTTCAACCAATTTGCCGGTGGCGCCGAATCCGACTTTGGCCCCGCCGAAATGAGGCTTTCCCGTTCCGGGTTTAAAGTTTAAGCCGGAGAAAACTTGAAACTCGAACCGCTCATAGATTCCCACGGGCGCGTGTTGCGCGACCTCCGCGTCAGCGTGACGGACCGCTGTAATTTTCGCTGCATGTATTGCCTGCCGGAAACCGAGGCGGCGGCCAATTTTTATTTGACTCGCTTCCACCAAAACCCCCAGGACGCGACCCGCAAAATCCTCCGGCAATGGCAGCCGGAATCCAAAGTGCTGAGCTTCGAGGAGATCGAACGCGCCGTGCGCATCGCGGTGGATCTGGGCATCGAAAAAGTGCGCCTGACCGGCGGGGAACCATTGATGCGTCGTGAACTGGAGAAATTGGTGGAGAAGATTGCGGCCCTGCCGGGTGTGCGCGATCTGGCGATGACGAGCAATGGTTTTTTATTTCTGCAAAAAGGCCGGGCCTTGCGCGACGCCGGCTTGCGCCGCATCAGTTTCAGCATGGACTCGCTGGATCGCGACAACTTCAAAAAAATCACCGGGCGCGACGGGTTGGCGGAGGTGCTGGCGAGTATTGAGCTGGCGCAAGAATTGGGGATGAAGCCGGTCAAGGTCAACGCAGTGATCATTCGCGGCATCAACGATCACGAAATTGAGGCTCTGGGGGAATTTGCCCGCGCCAAAAATTTGTCATTTCGGTTCATTGAATTCATGCCGTTGGATTCCGGGCGTGGCTGGCAATAGGAGTTGGTGGTGCCGGGCCATGAAATTTTACGGCGGCTCCAGGCAAAATTTTCCCTGACGTCGGTGGTTTCGGAAAATAAATCGGAGACGGCCAAACGATGGCGTCTGGATGGCGGCGGAGAGATCGGCATCATCGCGCCGGTGACCGAGCCGTTCTGCGGGCATTGCAATCGGTTGCGTTTGACGGCAGATGGCCAAATTCGCACCTGTCTGTTCAGCGTGGTGGAACACGATTTGCGCGCGTTGTTGCGCGAAGGAGCGCCGGATGAGGCGTTGCGGGAATTTTTTTACACCGTGGCCGGAAAAAAAGAGGACCGGCATCACATCGGTGAACCGGGCTTTGTGCAGCCAGAGCGGACGATGAGTTGTATCGGGGGCTAGGGCTGTCAAATGGGCGCATCTCAGGTTTTGAGCGCCTCTCATTAACACCGGGTTTCAACCCGGTGGCCAGGCGAGCGTAGGAGGAAAAAACCGTTTCAACGGTTTGGGACGCTTTGGCAAACGGTTAAAACCGTTAAGATTTCTTTCGCCGAACCTCTCCACCGGGTTGAAACCCGGTGTTAATGAGATTCCTACCCACCCGGCAATCCAAAAACTAAGATGCGCCTCAGTCAAATAGTTCTTTACCTTTGGGCGGCTTTTATGGCATGAGTTTGATCATGAAACGGCTGATTTTTCTTTTAACCATATTATGCGCGACTATTGGTGTTCGCGCCCAGGATAAACCCACAGTCTTCGTCGCCCCGCTGGATGGCGATTTGAGCCAAATCCAGGGCTGGCAACCGGCGATGGGCGAAGGTTTGGCCGAAATGCTCATCACTGAATTGACTAAGCTGGGCAAATTTGAAGTCCTTGAATCCACCGGCTTGAAAGATTTGAAGGATGAAATCGCCTTGGGCGATCAGGGCTATGTCAGCGACAAGGAAAAGGTGGACAAAGGCGGCTGGTCCGGCGCGGACTTCATGTTTCGCGGCAAGGTGACGCGCTTTGGTTCGGCGACCAAGGGCATCAACCTTGGCGGCTTTGTTCCTTTTAGCGGTGGCTCATTGGGCATGAAGACCACGACCTCTGATATAGCGATTGATTGGCGGTTTACCGATGCTTTCAATCGCAAGGTGATCAAGGCGGATCGCACCACGGCGTCGCACAAGGGCAGCAGCTTTGCCGTCGGCGTGGGCGTCAACGGTCATGGTGGCGATATCGGTTTTGGGAATTCCGAATTTATGAACAGCGCCCTGGGCAAGGCCACGGCGGCGGCTGTGTCCAATCTGGTGCAGCAACTCGCGGGTTTGGAACTGCCGGAATCCGGGCGCCACAAAGCCAAGGCCGCCGGCCAGTTGAAAGAACAGTCGGCCGCCTCGGCTGCCGCTGCTGCCGTCAAGCAAACTCCTGGCGCGGTCTTGGCCGTGGTCAACAAAGAAACCGTTATTGTCTCCCTCGGTTCGAAAAATGGCTTTAAGAATGGCGATAAACTGAACCTTTACGAAACGGTGGACACCAAGAACGACAAGGGCGAAGTGGTTTTTTCCGAGGAAAAATTGGTCGGTGAAGTGATTTTGTCGTCAGTGCAAGCGGAGAAGAGCAAAGCGACTTACACGGGCGCGGCGGACATCAAGTCGGGCTGGGTGGTTAAAGCGCAATAAGGCGGCAGCACATAGTCCAAGTCATTTCCGGGAGAGTGATAAGTTTCATTCCTTATTGCCCCACCAGCCTGGATGTCTTACATCTTGAGTGGTCATGCAACTCACGCGCGTTCTTAAACTAATCTTCTGTGCCTGGGTGCTGGCGCTGGCCCTTTATCAATTCTCTGAAAACACCGCGGACCCGGATCTTTGGGGGCATGTGGTTTTTGGGCGGCAGATGGTTCAATCCCATACCATCCTCACGACAGAAACCTTTTCCTGGACGGCCCACGGCCAGCCTTTTCTTAATCATGAGTACGGATTCGATGTGATCATCTGGCTGGTTTATGCGCTGGCCGGGGGCCCGGGGATTTGGTTGCTCAAAACCGCGCTGGGATTGCTGGTGTTTTGGCTGGGTTTGAAGTTGGGCGGGAGAGATCGGATGGTGACGTGGGGGTTGGGCGCGGTGGCGGTGGTGGAGATTTCTTTCGGGTTTCCCGCGCGACCGCAGATTTTCACGGCATTGGGGTTGGTGATTTGTTTGATGGCGTTGAGAAAGATTCATTTGGGCAGTTTGCGTTGGATCATGGGATTGCCGGCGTTGTTTTTGGTTTGGATCAATATTCATGGCGGCGCGCTGGCCGGGGTGGGATTGGTGGGCTTGGCGGCGGGCGCTTCGACGCTGCAATTTTGGCGGGACAAAGAACAGCAGAAGACTCTGGTGGCCTTGTGGTTTGCCACGGCGGGCGTGATCAGCGTGTTGTTTTGCAATCCGTGGGGGCCGGAGTTGTTGCGCTGGTTGATCGGGAGTTTGCTGTGGTTCCGGCCGGAAATTCAGGAATGGAACCCCGCGCCGTTGGGTTGGGATCATGCGGCGTTTTTTATCGTGCTGGTCGCCACGGCGTTCGCCTGGGGCTTTTCTCGGAGGAAAAAGATGTGGTGGGAATTATACGTCTGCACCGCTTTCGCCGTTTTGGCCTTGCGCTCGGTGCGCAACGCGCCGTTGTTCTGCATCGTGGCGCTGGCGTTGGTGCCGGAACATCTGGAGGATGCCTTGTCCCGGTGGCGGTTTGATTTCTCCGTGAGCCTGCAAAAAATAGCGGTCGTGTTTTTAGGGCTGGCGGCGGTCGGGACATTTGCGGCGACGTTTACTTTGCACAAGGAGAACCCATTCACGATGGAGGCGCCACGCTCGCAATATCCCATGACGGCGGTGAATTTCATGCGCGAGCATGAGTTGCAGGGGAAGTTGCTGAACTTTTTTGATTGGGGTGATCTGGCGATTTCGCAATTGCCGGGGTGCCCGCCTTCGATTGATGGGCGGTTGGATGCGTGTTACTCGCGCGAATTGATCAAGGCGCATTGGAAATTCTATAATGCGGAGTTATTTGATGAAAAGGTCTCGGACTTGAAGTCGGCTGATCTGGCGTTGTTACCGTCGAAATTGGCGGGAGCGGTGGCGTTGTCGAAAGTGGCCGATTGGCGGGCGGTGTATTTTGATGATGTGGCGGTGGTCTTGGTGCGGAAGGCGGAGCGGTTTCCGAAATTGGCGTCGCTTAAGCTGCCGGTGGACGGGGGAAAAGCGGCAACTGCGGGACGGGCGGGATTTCCGGGGACGTTGCGGTGAGGACAGAAAGTTAGATGTGTTCTCACGAACACATCCACATTTCACATTGGGGCGCCTATATTAATATGGTGCTGCAAACAATAGGCGGCGTTGGCCACATATTTAGTCGCCCACGCTTTTAAACCGGCGCGTTCTTCGGGCGTCAATTCCCTGACAATTTTCGCCGGCGACCCCAGCACCATCGAGCCGGGCGGAACCTTCATATTTTGTTTGACCAAGGCGTTGGCCCCGATGATGCACTGGTCGCCGATTTCAGCTCCATCTAATATGACCGCGCCCATGCCGATGAGACATTCGTTTCCAACTGTGCAGGCATGGACGATGGCGGAATGGCCGACGGTGACGTAATCGCCGATAATGCAGGGAAAATCGTCGGCCAGATGTAACACGGCATTATCCTGGATATTGCTGCCGCGCCCGACGACGATGCGGTTGATATCGCCGCGCAAGACGGCGTTGTACCAAACGCTGGAATCATCGCCCAGGGTGACATCGCCCAGGACCACGCCGGTTTTGGCAATATAGACATTCTGGCCGAGCACCGGTTGACGGCGCAGAAATTTATCAAGTTGATCGCTTAATTTTCCCATGCCTGAATCATATCAGTATTAGACCCCAGGCCAAATCAGAAATAACCGCTGGCGGATTTGCTGCGCTTGCGTTTAATTGGAGTCATGCAGGAAAAACCGCGCCGCCGCAAACCTTTGCCGCGTTCATTTAAAGACCTGACGCCGAGCAAACACTTCAATCCGCGGACGTTTTTTCATGAGATGATCTGGAAGGCGCTGTTGACCCGGCGGACCGGTCAGCATGTCCGGCCCAAGTTTCCCAAGTTGACGACGGGCCAGATCGCGCTGACCTGGATCGGGCACGCATCGTTCCTGGCGCAGTTCACGGATTTGAATGTGTTGATTGACCCGAATTTCGCCAACTGGCTTTTTTTGTTGAAACGGGTCAAGCGAGCCGGAATGAAAATTCAGGATCTGCCGCCCATTGATTTGGTTCTATTGACGCACGCGCACTTCGATCACTTGCACCGCCCCACATTGCGGAAATTGCGCTCCCCAAAAATTGTGGTGGTGCCGTGGGGCGTGGGCGATCTGGCCAGCGATCTTGGTTTTGAGCGGGTCATTGAGTTGCAATGGTGGGAAAGTTTTTCGCATGGCGATTGGCGAGTGACGTTGACGCCGGCGAAGCATTGGGGCGCGCGAACGCTCCGGGATGAACACCGGGGTTACGGTGGGTTCATGTTGGAGCACCAAGGACGGCGTTTATATCATGCCGGAGACAGCGCTTACTTCAATGGTTTCAAGGAAATCGGCCGACTCTTGCCGCCGGAAGTGGCGTTGCTGCCGATCGGGGCGTACTATCCAGATTCATTTCGTCATGTTCATATGGGGCCGGATGAAGCGATCAAGGCGTTCCGTGATTTGCACGCGAAAGTTCTGGTGCCGATGCATTATGGGAGTTTCAAATTGTCATTTGAGGACATGGATGAGCCGCCGGAGTGGCTGAAAGAGTTGGCGGAAGAAGCTGGTTTAAGCGACCAATTAAAATTCCTCGAAGAAGGCATTCCAAATATATTTTAAAGGCTGTAAATCAAGGCATTCGGAAGGGTAAAAATAAAATTATCTGATAAAATTTCACGTAAACAATTGGTTGTTGATACAATATATAGTGCATAAAAACAACTGATACACAATATATGGTATATAAGGAGTTTTTGATGAAAAATAATCAAAAATTCTTGTTGTCAAAGGCCAGAGATTTCCATATTGTCCGCCCTAATGCACCGTTTTTGGTGCGCGGGTAAACTGTATTTACCCAGCTATAAACGCATATAAAAACGAACAAAGTAAACAGACATCAGGAGGAACTCATTGATGAAAATTAATAAATGGACATTAGGTCTGGCCGCCGTTGGGTTGGTCAGTCTCGCGTCAGTTGCTCGCGCTGAAGAAGCAAAAACGGTTCCATTACTCACCGCACTTTCCGCGACCACGATCAGTGGTTATGTGGACGTGTCGGCGGTATGGAATCCTGGTTCAGGTAACGCCAATCCGGCTCCCTACAGCTTCAACGCTGGCAAACAGGACGGATTCAATGTTGACTTGGTTGACATTGCGCTATCCAAGCCCCTCGAAGAAGGCCAATGGTCTTCTGGTTATAAACTCGAATTGATGGCTGGTCCGGATGCCCCTGGCATCTCGCCCGATGCCGCTGGCAACGCTGCGGCTATCCGCCAGGCGTATGTCAATCTGCGCGCCCCTGTTGGCAACGGTCTCGATTTCCAAATCGGCCGCTTTGACAACATCCTCGGCTACGAAGCCACCGACAGCTACAAGAACCCGAACTGGACGCGTTCCTATGGTTATACCTTGGAACCGACAGAACACACCGGCGTTCTCGGCAGCTACAAATTCAGTGACATGGTCAGCGCCACGGTTGGCGTGGCTAACACGGTCACGACCGGCGGCTTGAATGCCCGCAACGCCAGTGGTGGTAATCCTGCTGTTTTTGGTGGCAAATCCACCATTGAGAGCAAGAAGTCCATCTTGAGCCTCGTCACCCTCACCGCTCCTGAGAGCTGGGGTTGGGTTGCTGGTTCAGCCCTGTATGGCGGCGTGGATTACGGTTCCGGCAACGGCGCTGTTCTTGTTAACGCTGGTGTTCCCATCGCTAAAACGGTGGACAAAACCCACGTTTACGTTGGTTTGACCATGAAGACCCCGCTCAAGGATTTGACGGTTGGCGCTTCTTATGACTCCGTCAACAACTCGGATAGCTTCGGCGCGCTTCCTGGCAATCCTGCTGCTTATGCCATGGCGGTCGCTGGTTATGCGTCCTACAAAATCACCGATAAAGCCAGCGTGCATACTCGTATTGAGTACGCCCACGCCAGCGTTTATCCCGGTGTCTTGTCGGGCACCCGTTTGAACGGTGGCCAGATCAAAGCGCTCGCTTTGACCGGCACCTTCCAATATGACCTGTGGCAAAACGTGATCAGCCGGCTCGAAGTCCGCTGGGATCACGCTGGCCAAGGCCGCGGTTTCCAATACTACGGCGGCACTGCTGCTGGTGTTCCGGCCCGGCTCAACGAAGTCACGGTCGCGGCGAACATCGTTTACAAATTCTAATCTAAGTTAGAATCACAAGAGACCCCTCCTGGTAAAACCGGGAGGGGTTTTTTGTTTTACACGGGGAAGCATTTTTCAGAAAAAAATTTTATGCGTAACCGAAGGAGGACTCTCATTAACACCGGGTTTCAACCCGGTGGCCAGGCGAGTGTAGTAGGAAAAAACCGTTTCAACGGTTTCGGCTGCCTTGGTAAACGGTTAAAACCGTTAAAATCTCCTGCGCAGATCCTCTCCACCGGGTTGAAACCCGGTGTTAATGAGATGCGCCCCATGATTTGGCTATTCATCCTTTTGCCTTCCATTTTCTTTCTGCTTTCGCCAATCTCAGCGCGATGGAACAAGACCAAAGCGCAAATTACAGTCTGTGGGGAGCGGACAACGTGGTTTACGGTCCGGTTGAATTGCCCACCTTGATCAGTTGGATCAAGGACGAGCGGGTCACCGCTGACACCTGGATTTTTGACGGTCAGAACGACCGCTGGCGCAAGGCTCCCAATCTGCCGGAATTGCAATTGTTCTTCCGCAAAAAACCCACCGCCGGAACAGGCGAGGGCGCGGCCCCCGGCGATGGCAAGGTGCTGAAACCTGGCATGTTGCGCCGGGTGAAAATTTTGGCGGAGTTGAGCGACGAGCAATTGGAACGGTTTGCCCAATTCATGGAAGCGCAACCAGTCCGGCAATGGACCCACATTGTCAAACAGGGAGAAACGGATGACGGGATGTATCTGTTGCTGGAGGGGGAATTACGGGTGCGCCTGATGATCGGGGGCAAGGAAACGATTCTGGCCACATTGAACGCGGGAGAATGTTTTGGCGAGATCGCGTTATTTGATCAAGGCCCCCGTTCAGCAGATGTGCTGGCCAACAAGGATTGTGTGCTGTTGAAGATCACCACGGAGGGTTTTGATAAACTGATGAAACAGGCGCCGGATCTGGCCGGGCCGATGTTGTTTGCCATCGGCAAGACGCTGGCGGCGCGCATCCGCGCGGACAACAAACGGATCAAGGATTCGGTGAATTTTGCCCGTGCGGCAGGGAGCTAGATCGCTAATCTCCAAACAACTTTTTTAACTTCTCCCGGGCCGCGTCTTCGCGCGGATCGCCGGCGCCGACTCCGGCAAACGGGCGTTTGATAAAATCAAAGTATTCGCAAAAATTCGCGGCGGCCTTTTCCATGACGGGATCGGCGCGGCGATCGCGGCATTGATGGGCCACGCGCCGGTCGTAGCTGGCGCAGTTGAGGCAGACGCGGAGGTCGGTGCCGCACTTGTGGCAGGAATCACCGCGACCCGGCAAGCCCGGCAAAGTCCATTCCCAGCCGCATTTGTGACAATGACGAGTTGGCGCATTCATCAGGCTATTTTAATCCGTCTGCGGCATTTTTTCACGTGGAATTTTACTTCTGCGACGGCTGCTTGATGCGTTCGAGCGCTTTTTCAATTTCTATTTGGCGAGATGGGGCCAGTGGTTGTTGACCGTAACGGGTGGCGCAAAAAGTTTGCGTGATGAGCTGGGCGTCCACCCGGCAAGGCGAGGTGGCGAGTTGTTGCAAAAATTCCATCGGAGTGTCCTGCGGTTGGCGATGGAAGCCTTGCCGGGCGAGGGCGCGGAGCATTTGGCCGTAGTAATTGGCGGCGATGATCTGGGCGGGGTGGGTTTTGCGCGCGGAAGATTTCGGCCATCGAATCGTGAAGCCCGCAAGAATTAATATGACAACGACAATGACGGCGATGGGGATCAGGGCGTTTCCTTTCAGCCAATCAATGGTGGTGCTGAATCCCTGCAGGGAGAGTTTGAAAAGATAATGCTGGGTGGCTCCGTCAAAATTCACGACGTGCAAATTCCAGGCAAGATCAACCGTGTCCCACCAATCTTGCAGGGCCGAACTGTCATCCGGCAGGCTGGCGGCAGGCGTGGCATCGAGTGGGATCCAGCCCGTGTCCTGAAAGTAGCCTTCGGTCCAGGCATGGGCGTCGCTGAAGCGGACGAGGCAACTGTTTTCCGAGTTATTAAGCCGGCGCGGCATGTAGCCGATGACCACGCGGGCGGGAATGTGTTCCATGCGCAACAGCACGGCCAGGGTGGAGGCAAACCGTTCGCAGTGGCCTTGCTTTTGGTTGAAGACAAAATCATCCACCGGATTGAGGCGGCGGAGTTCGGGGGCGCCGAGGGCGTATTTGAAATTATCGCGCAGATAAGCTTCCAACTGCCGGGCAATTTTCATTTTATTGGTTTCTCCGGCGACCAAATCATTGAGCCAATTTTTCAGGCGATCGGATTGGGCGGGCAACCGGGTCATGCGCTGAAAGAGATTTTTAGTCATCCGGTCTGGTTCCGGCGTGGGATCAATGTTGTATTCGTAGGTGTTGTTGGCGGAGTTCCAAAGGGATTCGCATTGGATGTTGTCCTGGCCATTGCGGACCGGACCGCGAAAAAAGCGTCCACTCAGCGAAATGACACGGCCATCGGTTGGCAAGACGCGACCCAAGTAACTCACTTGTTTGACATGGACGAGACGGGAGAGACTGCGGCTGCTGGCCTCTGGGCTGGGTGTTTCGATTGCGGCAAATGGCTGGAAGGCCGACGCCGTCCAGCGGAGGCCGTCAAAGTCGCTGAGGCAGTAACAGCGCAGCAGTCCGATCTTTTCCCCTTGGATCTGCAACAGGACGCGGCGGGATTGGACGGAGCCGGAGCGGGTCGGGTCCACGACATCTTCCAGCAGGGAAGGAGAGTTTTGCGACCCGGAACCGGAGAGTTGCGGCAGGGCGCGGCCAAAGAGTCCACGGGGAAAAACGAGGAAGAAAACCACCGCGATGATGAAAATGAAAGCGATGGGTTTGAAGCTGAAAGGTGTTTTTGCAGGCACAGTGGAAAGGGAAAAAGTTTCGGCTTCGATTTCCGTGAAAGCCTTCGGCAATAAAACTACGAGGGCGAGGAAGACGGGGATGAAACGGAGGTCGAACAGAAAGGTGCAGCCGACACCGAGTTGAAAAGCAGCCATGAGGATGGAATATATTTTCTCACGCCGAGTAAGCGGGCGCAAGAGGCGGGCAGCTTGCATGAGGGTGAGGCCGTGGCCGATGAAGAATTGGATGTTGTGCCCAAGGAGTTGGCCGAGGCCGAGGGCGGTGAAAGCGCCACCAACCATGAGGAGACATTCGACATTGATGCTGAAACGGATGCGCCCGCGCAAAAAAGTGAGACATGAAATCCAGAGGATGATACTGATGAGCGGGAGGAAATAATCGTCCCAAGTCAGGGCCTGACAGAGGAAGCCGAGCAAGATCAGTTGATTGCGCGCGCTTTTCATGGGCACTCCACGATCTCCTGTTCCGAGTAAATGAAAACGGGCACGCCGTCGAGATGGGACGGGCGTTTGCTGCCAGCGGGGAGGTAAAGTGAAACGTGACGGTGATGAGCCTGCAATTGTTCGATGGCGGAAGCGAGCGTGGGAGTAAACGCGGTGGCGACAAGGCAAATGGCGCTTCGTTTGGAAACACGCTCGATGGCAGTTTGAAAATGATCAGGTTCGATTTTTTTCGGAGCGAAGGGGATGCGCGCCAGAAAGTCCAGGAGCTCAGTGCCGTCCATGAAGGGCGGTGCGAGCAGGAGGTCGAGACGCGCGAGATCAATGACTTCGACCTGATGGCCATCATCATGGGCCGCGAACATGGCGGAACCAGCGGCACGGATGGCGTCGTCGAGAATTTTTTCCGCGCCGGGTTGGCCGTTGTCGAGAATGAAGGAAATCCGGCCGGACAATTCTTCTTCAAACGTTTTGACCATGATGCCCTGGCCTTTGGCGCTGGATTTCCAATGGACTTGGCGAAGAGAATCGCCCTCTTGAAAAGGCCGGACCCCGGCGAAGTAGGTGCCGGAGGCGGCGGGGCGGTGGCCTTTGAACTTGCCGCCGAGCATGGCGTCGTAACCGGCGGCGTGGGGTGTGCGGGTGAGATAAACTGCGGGGCCGACGATGACTTCGCCCGGCAATTGCAGGCGGCGGACAGCTTTGACCAGGCCAAACGGGGCGAGTGAGGCGAGGGTGAATTGGGAGAGAGTGAAGACGCCGCGTTTTTTAACGATCAAATCAGGAACGATATTTGACTGAGTCTTGCCCGGGACAGCCACGGTACGAAAGAGAATGCCAGCCGGAGATTCGGCCTGGATAAAGCCGGCGGGACGTTTTCCGGCGTTCGCTATCTGCCACGGTTGGGTCAGGCGTTCGCCTTCGCAAAGATGGGTGACGGGAGGGACATTGATCGTTAAATTTTTTACAGAACTTCGGGCGATGAAGAAATTGATGATGAGACAACCGAGGGTCACACCGGCGAGAAGGAGGAGCAGACTGGATTGAGAAGTAAGGGCGGAAAAATAGAACGCGATGGCCATGGCCAGGAACAAGCGGCCGGTTGTGGTCAAGCGTGGCATGGTTCAAACCGGCACAGGGACGGCATCTATGATGTGATCAATGACCGTGCGCAAACTTGCGGCCATGTTGCGGGTGCCCTTGCGAACGATCAAGCGATGGGGCAGGACGCGGCGGGCGGCGAGTTTGATGTCATCAGGCAAAACGTAATCGCGCCCCGAGAGCAAGGCAGCGGCCTGGCTGAAAGTTTGGGTGTCGAGACTGCCGCGCGGGCTGGCGCCGTATTCAAGGGACTCGTCTTGGCGCGTGGCGGTGATAATGTCAATAATATAGCCTTGGAGAGATTCTTCGATAGTGACTTCGCGGACGGCGGCCTGGATTTTTTTCAGAGCTTCGCAATCCAGCACCGGTTGAATCTGATCCAACGGATGAATCTGTCGCTGATCCTGGAGCATGAGGACTTCGGATTTTTTGTCCATGTAACCGATGCTGAGGCGGGCCATGAAACGATCCATTTGCGCGAAGGGCAGCGGATAGGTGCCTTCGAGTTCGACGGGATTTTGGGTGGCGATGACGAAGAACGGTTCGGGCAAAGAGTGGATGACGCCGTCCACGGTGACGCGTTCTTCTTCCATGGCCTCTAGCAAACTGGATTGGGTGCGTGGAGTGGCGCGATTGATTTCGTCGGCCAATAGGACGTTGGCGAAGATGGGGCCGCGATGGAAATGAAATTCGCGTTTTTCCGGTGAGAAGGTGTTCACTCCCGTGATGTCCGAGGGAAGGAGATCGGCGGTGAATTGGATTCGCTTGAAATCGGCGTGGATGGATTTGGCCAGAGCTTTGGCGAGAAGAGTCTTGCCCAGGCCTGGAACGTCCTCAAGCAGCAGATGGCCGCCGGAAATCAGGGCGAGGACGGCCTGGGTTGCGATATCTTCCTTGCCGATGAAGGCGCGAGAAATATTGGCGATGAGCGCTTTGGCCTGGGTGGCGCTGGCCGTGAGATTGGATGCTGGTGCCGTTGGCATAATTAAATCCTAGACTAAACTATTGAAACCCGTGAGCAATGGGAAGTTGCGGGAAAATTCTGGTTGTCCTAAAGTGTGGACATCAATCTGATCACCAAAATATTTGTGACAACTTTTTTATTCTCGATGGCCACCTTGGCTGGGGATGTGGGAAAATCTCTAACCTGGAAACAATTGCCGTCTCTGCCTGACGCGGAAGGATTTGCGGGATCGTTCGCGGGGGCGCATCACGGGGCGTTGATCGTGGCCGGTGGGTCCAATTTTCCGGAGAAACGACCTTGGGAAGGCGGGACGAAGGTTTGGTATGACAAAGTTTTTGTTTTGGAAAAGCCAGATGGCGCGTGGAAGGAAGGTTTTAAATTGTCGCAGCCGATCGGGTATGGAGTCTCGATCAACACCAAGGATGGATTGTTGTGCATCGGGGGCAGCAGTGCGAAGGCGCACCATGCCGAGGTCACGCTGGTTTCTTATGAACCCGGCAAGGTGAAATGCAAAACGTTTCCGAAATTGCCATCGCCCTGCGCCAATATGTGCGGAGCGATGTTGGGGAATGTTATTCTGGTGGCAGGCGGCAGCGACAATCCGGATGCGACGAATGCGATGAAAACATTGTGGTCATTGGACTTGATCCGGGTCAATGCCGGTTGGAAGGAATTGGAGCCGTGTCCGGGATCGGGGCGGATTTTTGGCGCGGCGGGGATTGATCACGGAAGTTTTATTTTGGCCGGGGGCGCAGCGTTGACAGCCGGGACGAACGGCAAACCAGCGCGGGAATGGTTGCGGGATGTGTGGCGTTACACGCCGGGGAAAGGTTGGGAGCGATTGGCCGATTTGCCGCGCCCAGCGGTAGCCGCGCCCTCGCCGATGCCGAATCTTGGCGGCTGCCTGTTGTTGGGCGGAGACGATGGCGCGCAGATCAGTGTCGGGCCGACCGAGCATAAAGGTTTTCCGCGCGGGATTTTGCGTTACGAATCAGCCGGGAACCGGTGGGTGGAATTTGGCACAATGCCTTTTGCCTTGGTGACCACGACAATGACCGTTTGGAACGGGGCTTTTATTGTCGCCGGGGGCGAGCAAAAACCGGGGGTGCGGTCACCGGAAGTATGGGCGGGCCATCCCATGCCATGATGGACAGCACCAAAATAATGAAGGGCGCATGGAAAGCGGTGGGGCTGCTTTGGGTGGTGGCGTTGCTGAATTACCTGGATCGTCTGATGATGACCACGATGCACGATCCCATCGTGCAATCCATCCCGATGAACGACAAACAATTCGGTTTGTTGACGTCGGTTTTTCTCTGGGTCTATGGCACGCTCAGCCCGTTTGGCGGCTTGCTGGCGGACCGTTTCAACCGCCGAAGCGTTATATTGACAAGTCTGTTTGTCTGGTCCGCCGTGACTTGGGCGACGTCCTGCGCACAGACCTTTCCCCAACTCCTTGCGGCCCGCGCGCTGATGGGCATCAGTGAGGCGTGTTATATTCCGGCGGCGCTGGCCTTGATCGCGGATTATCATCGTGGCCCGACGCGTTCGCTGGCCACGGGGTTGCACATGAGCGGCATTTATGCGGGTGCGGCGCTGGGTGGCATCGGCGGTTATATCGCGCAACGGCAGGGCTGGCGTTCCAGCTTTTTTATCTTCGGCATCATCGGGGTGGTTTATGCGATCGGGCTGATGTTTTCTTTGCGCGATGTGCCGAAGGCGGAATCACCGGTTGAGTCGGTATCGGAAAAACTGGAAATTCCGGCGATGCTAAAAAGTTTGTTCGGCACGGGTGGTTTTTGGCTTTTGCTGGCGGCCAACGCCCTGATCGGCACGGCCAATTGGGGGGTGAACGGCTGGCTGCCGAAATATCTCCAGGACCATTTCAAACTGAATCTCGGTCAGGCGGGTTTCTCGGCCACGGCCTACATCCAGGTGGCTTCATTCGTTGCCGTGCTGTTGGGCGGCATCTGGGCTGATCGTTGGAGTCGAAATAATCCCCGCGCCCGCGCTCTTGTGCCGGCCATCGGTTATTGTGTGGCCGGGCCGTGTCTTTTGCTCGCGGCGATGACCGATTTATTTCCCGCCGCTATTCTTGGCCTGATCGTTTTTGGGATCGGACGTGGATTTTTCGACACCAATCACATGCCGATTTTGCGCCAATTGGTGCCGGAACGTTACAGCGCGACGGCCTATGGTTTTCAGAACTTCACCAGTTGCGCCGCCGGTGGGCTGATGGTTCTGGCCGGGGGCGCGATGAAAGACGCCGGGATTTCATTGGGAAAAGTCTTCCAATTTTCGGCTAACGGTCTTTTCATAGTCGGCTTGATGTTGGCTGTTTTAAAACTGCGACCGATCCCGGCCGCCAAATGATCTGAATCTGAAGCATGAAATTTATCCCTCTTAAAGGACTGATCGCCGCGCCCTTCACCGCTTTTAAAAATGACGGCGCACTGGATGTTTCCAGCATTGAAAAACAGGCGGCCTCGCTCGTGAAAAACGGCGTGACTGGCGCTTTTGTTTGCGGCACGACCGGCGAAGGCTCCTCCATGACCACCAGCGAACGCGTGGAAGTGGCCGACCGCTGGAAAGCTGTGTCCGGGGCGAACCTGAAACTGATCGTGCACGTGGGCCACACCAGCGTGGCCGATGCCAAAGCCCTCGCGGCCCACGCGCAGAAAATCGGGGCGGACGCAGTGGGTTGTCTGGCCCCATTCTTTTTCAAACCAGCGGGCGCGGAAGATTTGGTGAAATTTTGCGCGGACGTGGCTGGAGCCGCGCCGAACCTTCCGTTTTATTATTATCAAATCCCTTCAATGACCGGCGTGAACATACCGGTCTTTGATTTTCTCAAGACTGCGGGTAATCGCATCC
>CAIYOY010000397.1 GCA_903927905.1 uncultured Verrucomicrobiales bacterium
CGCAACGGCACCTCCACCATTTTCAAACCCTCCTGATAAATATTTTTGGAGCCGGGAAAATAAACCTCATGCAATCGCCCGTACGAATCAATCCAACACGTCAGCCCGTTATTCGTGCAACGCACCAGCGGCACGCCGTTTTCAATGGCGCGGAACAGCCCGCCGATGGCGTGCTGCCATTGCTCCGCGCTCTCGCCGAACCACCCGTCATTGGTCAGATTCAAAATAAAATCCGTGTCGTCCTCCACCATGGGTTGCGCTTCGTGCGGAAAAATATCTTCAAAACAAATCAACGGCGCAAATTTTGCCGCCGGTTTATCCATGTGAAATGAGACTGGCTTGCGGCCCGGAGTTAGACCCGCGCCCGCGCTGCGAAACCGGCTTAAGAAGGGAAACGCCCGCGCCAACGGCATATATTCACCGCACGGCACCAGATGCTGCTTGTGATAGCGTGAGACAATTTCACCTGCTGGATTGATGAGGAACGCGCTGTTATAGCCTTCGATTTCATTTGGCGCGCCCGGTTTTGGCGCAGTGTCATTGGCCCCGATCGCCAGCCAGATTGGACGTATCTGGAGCAGGCTCAAGATGGTTTGTTGCATGAACGCCGTTCGCTTGAACAGATCCGGCATCGAAGCTTCCGGCCAAACCAGCAGATCCGGTTCCGCCTTCAGCGCCTGCCGTGAAAGTTCCACCAATTTCAGAAAACGATTTGTCTTTTCGTTCGCGTCCCAAATGACCGGCTGCGGAATCGCCGGTTGCACCAGCGCGATCTTGATTTTTCCGCGCGTTGGCTGATCGGCTGAAAGCCGATTCGCACCAAACACAACAGCTCCAACGATGCCTGCCGTCGGTGCCAGCAGCAATATCCATTGGCCTCGAACCGCCTCCATGAACGAAACCGAAAACCATACCAACAGGAAACCAATGCCATACACCCCGGTCACCGACGCGATCTGGACCAACGCCAAAAACCGATATTGCGAATCGCCCAAAAGATTCCAAGCCCACCCCGTAAAAAGCCGCGCCATCACCATCTCCACCGCCACCCACGCCGCCGCGCACAGCACCGGCCAAACCCACCGGCCAACCATCGGCCTCAACCGTCCGCACAACCAACACCACAATCCAATATAGCACGATAAAATGGCCGAGAGCGTCAGCCATCCGGCGAACCCATACATGGGAAACGGAATCAATAAAGTCCAATAAAGTGAGGTCAGAAAAAATCCCAGGCCAGCAACATAACCGGCGCGAAAAATATGTTTCTCCGGCACAGCCAAAGCCGCAGTCAAGACCAAGCCCGGCGCGATCCACGCTGCCCAGGCCCACTCCAGTTTGGCAAACGACGTGGCCAGCAACATCCCTGCCAAAAAGGCGAACCAATAGGGAAACCGTTTGCACCAGGCCAAAATCATTTCCTCCTTTGTAATGGCGCTTCCAGTCCACCGCACTCCTTTTCTTTGATTACCCAGCCGCTTGGAGTATGCTCGCCGCCATGAAATCATTTTTATTGGCCCTGATTTGTTGCTTCACTATCGCTCATCACACCATTGCCGCGCAACCAGTGATCGTCCTTTGGCCCGATGGCGCTCCCGGCGCACTGGGCAAGGCCCCAAAAGATATTCCCACCTTGACCATTTATCTGCCTGATCAGGCCAAAGCGACCGGGGCGGCCATGATCGTTTGCCCCGGCGGCGGTTACGGCGGCCTCGCCTCCTACGAAGGTGACGACTATGCCCTCTGGCTTAACACCCAGGGCATCGCTGGTTTTGTCCTCAAATATCGCCTCGGGTCTTCTGGGTATCATCATCCCAGCATGTTGCAGGACGCAGCCCGTTCCATTCGCCTGGTCCGGGCCAAAGCCGCCGATTGGCAACTTGACACCAACCGCATCGGCATTATCGGCTCCTCTGCCGGCGGTCATCTGGCTTCCACCATTCTTACTCACTTCGACGCCGGCCAACCCGAGACCACCGATCCGATTGAGCGCGTCAGCAGCCGCCCGGACTTGGGCGTCCTTTGTTACCCGGTCATCACCATGAAAGACCCCGGCGTTCATGCCGGTTCGCGCAAAAACCTCCTGGGCAATAATCCTTCCCCGGAACTTATCGACGAACTTTCCAATGAGCAGCATGTGACCAAAGACACCCCTCCCTGTTTCATTTGGCATACCGATGAAGACAAGGGCGTTCCGGTGGAAAACAGCTTTGCCTTTGCCGCCGCTTTGCGGAAAGCCGGGATTCCCTTTGAATTCCATGTCTATCAACGCGGCGCCCACGGCTTGGCCCTCGGCAGCAAAAAATACGACCCCGCCCAATGGCACCGCTGGACCGCCGATTGCGCGGCCTGGCTTAAGGAACAAAAATTTGGCAAATAAGTCCGAACTTGGGCCATAAGGCAAACCGGCATTTTTTCCTGTAAAAAGAATGTTGGAAACCAAGCCGTAATAGGTTAAGTTCTGGCCAACACGCAGTTACGTGCTGACATTTTTGTGATGACAGCGCAAACTGGCGAAGATCTGATTAAATAAAAAAACGATTATGAATCGCGTCATTGCCCTGAGTTTGCTGGCCCTGCCATTGTTGGCCGTCTCCTGTGCTCACAACATGCCGTACCGCCCGGCCACCCACAACGAGCAGTTGGAATATCACCGGAGCCTGATTGATCTTTACCCCGATGATGTCCGCCGCAACCTCGATCAATACACCAACACGGTCGTGGCCTGGTCCGGCGTGATTCACGATACCGAAGCTCACGAAGACACCAACGGCATGTTCATCGCCACCACCACCATCGAACACAAATATTACGATTGGGAAGTGGATCATTCGGCCGGCGGCGAAAAAATCAATCTTTCCCCGCGCGGTGAAGGCACTTTCCGCATCGAATGGCCCGTGCGCCGCCGGGAAGCGAGAGCGACCACCGCCGACGCCGAAGAATATGCCGGCCCCGGTAAATTGATCATCGTCTATGGCATTCCTGATGGCATCGAAGACAACACCATCATCTTGAAATACCATTTTTTACGAGTGATTGATAAAGACCATTTCACCATGACCCAGTACGATTACGGTCGCTTCGGCCAGCCCGTGCATTACATCGGCCCGAAACTGGATAAAGCCACCAAGAAAAAATAAAAAGGCCAAACTTGAGAGACGGCGAATGTCGTTCTCCCTCTCCTGGAAGAGAGGGCCGGGGTTAGGTCGAACTTGCTCCGCGCAGCGCTAAATTTTTAGCCTTTAGCCTTAAGCCGCAAGCCTATACCCTCCCTCCGCATGTCACGACTGCCCTTTGAGGCTTTCCTAGCATTACGCTATTTGCGACCGCGCCGGACCTTTGTCTCGGTCATCACCGTCATTTCCATCATCGGCGTCATGCTCGGTGTGGCTGTCTTGATCATCGTCATCAGCGTCATGAGCGGGTTCGATCAAGAATGGCGCAAAGGTATTTTCGGTTTCAATTCCCATGTCAAGATCTACGGAGCCAACAACCATAACATTCCCAATTACGAAAAACTTCTGCCGGCGGTCGCCGCAACTCCCGATGTTGCCGGCGTTTCTCCTTTCATCAAATGTCAGGTCATGATCAAGACCCAACCGGAAGCGACCAACGACTACCAGGTCGCCGCGCCATTGATGATGGGAGTGGATCAGGAAACCTTTGGCAAAGTCAGCATCCTTCCCAACAGCATCGTGGAGGGCCAGTATGATCTCAGTGGCGATGGCATGTTGATCGGCCGTGAATTCGCCGACCAATACGATCTGCGCGTCGGCAACCGTCTCGCCGTCTATTCCGCCGGCAGCATCAAAGCCGAAATGGATCGGCGCAACGGCGACACCAATGCCACCCGCCGCATCGCCGACGAATTCATCATCCGTGGCATCTTCGATGTCGGCTTTGCCGATTACAATGCCTCAGTCGTGGTCATCTCGCTCGAACGCGCCGAGGAATTGAACTCGCTCGCCGATGGCACCGTCCAGGGCCTGCAACTCAAACTGACCGATCCATTCAAAGCCGACGCTGTCTCCGAAAAACTTCGCGCCGTCATGGGAGAAAATTACGTCTTCCAAACATGGCGCGAAGAAAACAGCCACATCTTCGACGCCCTCGCCAGCGAGAAAAACACCATGTTTTTTCTTCTCTTCTTCATCATGATCGTCGCCGCCTTCGGCATCGTCAATTGCCAGATTACCTTCGTCGTCCAAAAAACCCGCGAAATCGGCATCCTCAAAGCCCTCGGTGCGGGCCGTCGTCAAATCCTGTTGTTGTTCCTCAGTCAAAGCGTCATCGTGGGCGTCCTCGGCGTTGGCTTGGGTCTGGCGTTGGCTTTGTCAGCCCTTCATTATCGCAACGGCTTCCTCCACCTTTTGCGGCAAGTGACTCATCAGGAAATTTTACCCTCCAGCATCTATCACCTTTACGAATTGCCCGCATCCACCCAAACCTCCGATGTGATTTTCATTTGTGTGACAGCTTTCTTGACCTGCGTCCTGGCCGGAATCTTCCCCGCCTGGAAAGCCAGCCGCCTGCAACCCGTGGAGGCTCTGCGCCATGAGTAACCAACCTCTCCTCCTCGCCAAAGGCCTCAGCAAAGCCTACCTCATGGGCCAACGCACCATCGAAGTCCTGCGCAACATTGACCTCACCGTCGAGCGCGGCGAATTCCTAGCCCTACGCGGTGCCTCTGGTGCCGGCAAAAGCACACTCCTCCATCTGCTCGGCGGCCTTGATCTCCCAAACTCAGGTGAAATTTCCTTCGACGGCCAAAACCTCCGGCAACTTTCCTCCAACGAATTGGTAAAACTGCGCAACCACCGCGTCGGCTTCATCTTCCAAGCCTACCATTTGCTGCCGGAATTGAGCGCCCTGGAAAACGTTGTTCTGCCCGGCCGCATGGCTCGCACCTCAGTCAATCAAGCAGTCACCAAAGCCAAAGACCTTCTCACCCGGGTCGGCTTGGCCGAACGCATGGAGCATCGCCCCTACGAACTTTCCGGCGGCGAACAACAACGCGTCGCCATCGCTCGCGCCCTGATCAACAACCCCGATCTCATCCTCGCCGACGAACCCACCGGCAACCTTGATTCCCACACCGGCGACGAAATCATCAACTTGCTGTGCGCGTTGCGGGAAGAAAAACAAACCACCCTGATCATGGCGACCCACTCCGCCACCATCGCCGCCCGCGCCCCGCGTGTCATCGAACTCCAGGACGGCCAACTTGCCAACCGCCTAAACCCCGCATAGTTCGGAACGCCGAACTCCGATTCGGCGATTTGAGATTTGGAATTTCATTGGAGGTTGGTTGTTGGATGTTGGAGCTTTTCCGCCCCCGTACCCCAAAACCTCCGCACCACCCAAATCAAAACTCCTCCACTCACCACCGCCACCGCCAACAACCCCCACGCATAATTCATCCGTCCATATAAAAAATTCCCCACCATAAACAATGCCGACCAGATCAACGCCGTCCCCGCCGTCCACCCCAGCATCGCCATCGGAATATTTTCACCCGTCGCCTTCGCCTCAGCCTCGGTCACACCCGCTGCGATCCGAACCCGTTTCCACCCCGGCCCAAATGGCCGCACCTTCTTATAAAACGAAACCAAAATGGCCATATCCGTCGGCGGACTGAGAAACGCCGTCGCCACCCAGCAAATCGTCGTAAAACCCACCGTGATCAACAACGGCGCTTCTGGAACAAAATTAACGTGCCCCCACTTGTGCAGCGCCATTAAGACCACCGACACCAAAAACGAACTCACCATCGCCACCACTTCGCACCACGCATTGATCCGCCACCAGAACCAGCGTAACAGATAAAGCATCCCCGTGCCCGCGCCGACCTGCAAAATCACATCAAACGTATCTTTCGCGCTGTCTAATAAATAAACCATCCCCGCAGAGGAAAGGAACAGCACCACCGTCGAAACGCGCCCCATCAAAACATAATGCTTCTCCGTCGCGCCCGGACGCACAAACCGTTGGTAAAAATCATGCACCAGATACGAGGAACCCCAGTTCAACATCGTCAACAACGTGGAAGAATTTGCCGCGATCAACCCGCCCACCATCAGCCCGATAAAACCTGTCGGCAAAAATTTCAACATCGCCGGATAAGCCGTGTCATGACCGAGCAGCTTCGGATCAAGATTGGGAAAGGCCGCCTGAATATCTTTCAATTCCGGATAGACCAGCAGCGAACATAAACCGACCAGGATCCACGGCCACGGGCGCAAAATATAATGCGCCAGATTAAAAAACAAAACCGCCCCCATTGAATCTTTTTCCGACTTTGAAGCCAGCATCCGTTGCGCGATATACGCGCCGCCGCCCGGTTCCGACCCCGGATACCACACCGCCCACCATTGCACCGCCAGCGGCATGACGAACACCGCCACCGCCAGCGTCCAATTATTCGTAAAATCCGGCAGGATATTCAAATAATGCATTTGACTGCCATCCGGCGCGGTCATCGTGTGCGACAGCCGCTCCACCATCACATGCAACCCGCCGACCTGTTTCACCGCAAAATACGCCGCCGCGATCACCGCCGTCATCTTGATGAAAAACTGGATCATATCAATCACCAGCACTCCCCATAATCCAGAATGTGCCGCGAAAACCACATTCAGCAGACCGACAAACAGAAGCGTCTCACCCCGTGACATCCCGAACAAAATATTCGCGATCTTGCACGCCGCCAGATTCACCGACGCAATGATCATCGAATTAAACAGCAGTCCCAGATAAACCGCGCGAAACCCGCGCACCACCCGCGCCGCCTTGCCCGAGTAACGGATCTCGTAATACTCCAGATCCGTCATCACCCCCGACCGCCGCCAAAGTCGCGCATAAAAGAAAACCGTTGAAACCCCGGTCAACGCAAACGCCCACCAACACCAATTCCCCGCCACCCCTTGCCGCCGCACGATGTCCGTCACCAGATTGGGTGTATCACTGCTGAAAGTCGTCGCCACCATGGACAGACCGGCCAGCCACCACGGCACCGAGCGCCCCGCGCTAAAAAATTCCGTGGTGCTCTTTCCCGCCCGCCGTCCAAAAAACAATGCCGGGACAAAACAAACCAGCAGGGAAGCGACCACGATGACCCAGTCAAGTAATTGCAATTTCATAGAGAGACGCCGCCGAGCATGCCCCAATATCTTATCCCGAGTCCAGCCTTCTCCCATGATTGGGTGTGATCAAATGTGCCGCTCAATTGGCCAAGAAAGACGCCATGCTTCGCGAAGCGTCTTGGACTGCGGTCAGTCCTCTGCCGCTTTTGACCGCACCACTACATGCCATTTGATCATTACCTTTGTTTACCCCTCCCCATGATTTTGCCTGCCTTCTCAAAACTTCTTCACC
The DNA here is from genome assembly GCA_903927905.1 of uncultured Verrucomicrobiales bacterium. GTDB lineage: Bacteria > Verrucomicrobiota > Verrucomicrobiia > Limisphaerales > Palsa-1400 > CAIYOY01. The sequence goes on from CAIYOY010000397.1 coordinate 7,375, forward strand.
GTCATATTCAAATAGATCTGCTCCGCCCGCCCATTTTGGGTCGGTTGCCATTCAACGGTCATGGCCACGACCCGTCGCATCTGGGCGAACCACCATTGCGCCTTGGATTTATGCTCCTGGGTGTGCGGCGAAGCCACCCTCATCGAACGTTCAAAACCGAGTTCCATCTGTTGTGTATTAGTCATAAATAACCTTTCAATGACCAAACCTTAGCAACTCCGGTTGGACAAACCCTGTCCAACCGAAAAAATAAGCGAATGGTGAGAAATATGGGAACGGTGTCCATGTTGTACACGACAAACGCCCCATTTCCTGCCAAACTCGCCTCAATGAAAAACGAACAGTCATGGCCCTTGAACCTGCTGAACTCACCGGAGCATCAGAACCCATTTCCGTTTTGCGTCTTTTGCGCCTTTTCGCGGCC
>CAIYOY010000398.1 GCA_903927905.1 uncultured Verrucomicrobiales bacterium
AAAAATAATTTTACTGATCGGAAGAATAGCTGCGTTGTCACCAACGCAGCCACGAGGAGAGTGAAGGAATTTGAGATTTTGAAATTTGTTTCGAATTTCGATTTTCGTGCTTCGAATTTTCCTCAGTTCACCGGACTATTGGTGCTGGCGGAGGCTTTTTTGATGGCTTCGTTGATGTTGCGGTCCAGGGTTTTTTTGACGGTGAGATACATCTCGTTGGTCACGGCGGCGAGGTTGTCGCGGGCTTCGCTCAGGCGACCGAGGTGCCATTTGATGCGGGCCATGTGGATATAGACGCCTTCGCGCTCGATTTCGTCGTGGGCCAGTTTTAAGGCGCCTTCCCACGCGACCAGGCCATCGGCCCAGCGCGGCGGTTTGGTGCCGTAGAAGGATTGGGCGTAATCGGAGGCGAGGACGAAATTGTTCGGATCGAGTTTGACGGCGGTATGGTAGAGGTCGAGGGCTTTGTCAAATACCTGATCGTCGGTGATGTGGTAATGTTCGCGCGCATCGGTGCGGAAGACATAGACGGTGGTGGCGAAGTTGTAGTAGTAGGTGGATTCTTTGGGATTCAGTTCGATGGCTTTTTCGTAGTAATCGAAGGCCTTGGTGATGGGGCTGTGATGGGCGTATTCGTTGGCCAGGTTGTTCCAGGCGGCGGGATTTTTGGGATCGAGTTCGCGGGCTTTTTCCCATTGTTTGATGGCACCGTCGGGGTCCTGTCGGTCGTTGAGGAAGCTGCCGTAGGCGAGGTGGGCGCGGGCGTGGTTGGGATGGCTGAAGAGGAAATCTTCGTATTCTTTTTTGACCTGGTCGAAGCGTTGATTGATGCGGGCGGTCAGGGTGGTCTTGGGACTGTCCACGGCGGCGTTGGTGAAGGAGCGGGATTCGGCGATCCATTTGTCGGCTTCGGTTTGGGCGGCATCGTCGTCGGTCATGATGCGGAGGTATTCTTTTTCGACGGGATCGTTGGGGCTGACGAATTCGACGGACGCGCCGGTTTTTTCGTGCACCAAGTTGCTCACCGCAGTCGGTGGGTTGGTGGAGATCAGGGCGCTTAAGAGGCCGATTAGTAAATCACTCACGAAAGAAGTGTAGAGTGCAGAGTGGGGAGTGAAAAGTGCTAAGTTTTAAGTGTCGCGCGAAGGACACGAAGGGGGCGAAGGTTCTGGCAAGGTGGAGGGTGCAGCCGGTTGAAAACCGGCGATACGGCAGATTGAAAATCTGCGCTACGGGTCGGCCACCCGCTAATCGCGAGGCTGAGCAATTTCATGTTACATATGTTACATGAAATTGCTTTTGATCTGTTTTAGCTGGTCGCTGGTTTGAATTGGAAGGTTTGTAATTGTTTGGCGGCTTCTTCGAGGACTTCGGTGCGGCGTTTCCAGGATTTTTGGCCGAGGTAATTTGTGGGGAGTATCTGGTTTGGCAGCAAGGGATCGTGTTCGACTGCTTTCAGCCAGGCGGCTTGTTCATTGGCGGCCCAGTCACGGAAGGCTTGGGCGGTGGTTTCGTTTTTCAAAGGGCCGCCGGGGCGTTCATCGAGGATTTTTAGATGGCGCGAGTAGTGGCGGTTGATTTCGGCGAAATTCCAGGCGCGCTCGACCAAGGCGGGGTTGGATTCGCCGCCGCAAGTTTCGGCTTTGAAAAGGGCGAGCGATCCGACGTTGATTTTTCCATCGGCCATGATGGCGGCCTCTTCTTCCAACGGATCGGGTGTGATCCAAACGCTTTTTTGCAAGGGGCCATAACCTTTATCGCGGAGAAAGCGGTAGAGCCGGATGCGTTCGGCATCATGGCCATTCGGGATATCGAACAAAACCAATCGCCAAAAACCGTCCCACGGGCGGGCCCAGCGCTCGGCGGGATCGCGTCCACCCAAGGCTCTCAAGCGGCCCGCGGCGGTCAAGCGATAGACGCGATCGTCGGGGGAAGTGGTGAGATTGCGTTCGACCAGCTTCTTTTTTTCGAGACGTTTGATTTGATAGTTGAAGCCGTCTCGATAAACCCACTCTTCATAGGAAAAGTTCAAACCGCGATAGGTGGGTCTGGACAGATGTATCGCCGACCAGAGAAGGAAGTTCAGAAATTCTTCGGTTTTCGGTTTCATGGCGGGAGATGATGACCGGAAAGTCAGTTGGTTGGCGAACAAAAACGTGTTACATATGTAACACGTATCTGCAAACAGATGGTGAGCAGTAAATTGTTACATATGTTACACGTTTTTGCTTTTTGGGTTGAAAATTGGTTTGCGCCGGTTTTGGGGGACAGAAAAAAAAGGGTAAAACCTTTGACCTGTGCGCAACTTTTCATATCCTCCGTTGTTTCTAGTTGTGAAGAACTTGAGTAATGGCAATCGCGTCGATTAAAACTTTATTGGCCAAGAACAATTTGGCCAGCCCTCAGCAGTTTGAGGATTGGAACAAAGCCTGGCGGCTCGCCGCCGATGGCGGGTCGGCGGAATCGTTGCTGGCGTTCATCGCCCGCGAACGAGGGGCCTCGGAAGAGGTCTTTCTCCAGGAGTTGGCCAAAATCCTCGGCTGGAGTTATATTGATCTCCCCAAGACGGAGGTCCCCGCCGAGGCGCGCAAGAAAATTTCGACCAAGGTCGCTTTCCAATATTCCGTCCTGCCGATCAAGTTCGAGAATGGCCAACTGCAAGTCGTGGTCAGCAATCCCTTTGATGCGGCGATGTTGGGTGCGGTGCAGTTCGATGCCCGGGCACCAGTGCAGTTCGCCTTGACCACCAAGACGGAAATCGAAAAGGCCTTGAAGAAATTTTACGGCGTCGGCGCCGAAACCCTTGACGAAATGTCGAAGGACGATGACACGCTGGATCTGCTGGAAGACAAGGAAATCACCGAAGGCGACCAGGAGGCCAGCGTCATCAAATTCGTCAACCAAGTTATCTGGGAAGCTTTCAAGGATCGCGCGACGGATATTCATTTTGAACCGGCCGAAGACGAACTGCGCATCCGTTACCGCATTGACGGCATCTTGCATCAGACGCCGATGCCGCCGCAGCTTAAACGTTTCCAAGCCTCGCTGATCTCCCGTATCAAAGTCATGTCCGGCATGAACATCGCCGAGAAACGGTTGCCGCAGGACGGACGCATCAATGTCCGTATCAAGGGTGAGGAAATTGACATCCGCGTTTCCACGGTGCCGACGGTGTATGGCGAGAGCGTTTCATTGCGCTTGTTGACACGCGGCAAGATTTTCTTGAGTTTGGAAAAGTTGGGTTTTGCAGCGGAGGAAGAAAACCGGATCCGCGACATCATCATCAAACCGCATGGGATTTTCCTGGTCACGGGGCCGACCGGTTCCGGAAAATCCACTTCGCTTTACGCGTTTCTCAGCACGATCAACTCGGTGACCAAGCGCATCATCACGATTGAGGAACCGGTGGAATATGAATTGAAGGGCATCAATCAGATCGCGGTGCGGGCGGACATCGGACTGACCTTCGCGATGGGGTTGCGGCATATCTTGCGGCAGGACCCGAATGTGATCATGGTCGGGGAAATTCGCGATCTGGAGACGGCGGAAATCGCCATCCGCGCCGCGCTGACGGGGCATCTGGTCTTCAGCACGCTGCACACGAACGACGCGCCGAGCGCGTTCACACGTTTGATTGACATGGGCATTGAACCGTTTCTCGTGGCCTCCTCGGTGGAAGCGGTGCTGGCGCAACGTCTGGTGCGGACGATCTGTCCGAAGTGCAAGACGGAACAAGTTTTGCAGCCGGAGTATTTGAAAAAAATCGGTTTCCCAGAAGCGGAAGTTGCCACGGCTAAATTTTACAAGGGCGCGGGTTGCGAGGAATGCCGTCAGTTGGGGTATCAGGGCCGGCAAGGCATTTATGAATTGCTCTTCATGGATGAAGACATCCGCCCGTTGATCCTTTCGCGTTCGGCTTCGACCATGATCGCGGCGCGCGCGATGCAAAACGGGATGAAGACATTGCGCCATGACGGTTGGAAAAAAGTGCGCGCGGGCCGGACCACGCTGGAAGAAGTCTTGCGGGTGACGCAGACAGAGGAACATCTCAGGTCGTTGGTCGATGACAGCAAAACTGAAACGTGGGTGAAAGGCTCCTAATGGCACGCTGGCAATCCGCAAACATAGTTCAGAGCACGTCGGGAGGCCGGCAGTTGTGGCAATTTTCCGCCAATGGAGAACGGTTCACTTTCAATCAGAACAAGGTCCTGAGTCTGAGCGAGCCGTTGCCGGCAGGGGCAGTGGCCAAGGATTGGCAGACACTTTTCCGCAAAAAATTAAACGTGGCCTGGTTGCCGGCGGACAAGGTTTTTTTGCGCGTGGTTCATCTGCCGACGAGCGATGTGGCGGAAATCCAGTCCATGGTGGAGCTGCAATTGGAAAAGCTTTCACCGTTGCCGGTGACGCAGATCGTCTGGAGTCTTTATCCTTTGCCCAAGGATCCGGCCAAGCCGGACGCATTGCAATCGGTGGTGGTGATCATCTCGTTGCGCGATTTTGTGGAGGGATTTCTGGGCGAATTGGAAGTGAGCGGATATTTGGCCGACCGGTTGGAAGTGTCGAGTTTGGACCAGTTACTGGTGACGAAAATAACCGACGATGGCGTTTGGATTTATCCCGGTGAAAATGGCGAGCCGGTGTTGGTCGCCTGGTGGTATGCCGGGGTGTTGCAAAATATAGCCATGCTGGCCATGCCGCCGGGACCGGAGCGCGGGCCGCTGCTGAAAAGCCAGATGGAACAGATCGCGTGGGCGGGGGAATTGGACGGCTGGCTGACCGCGCCGCCCAAAGTTCATCTGGTCGCCACTTCGGCGGAAGCCGCGTTTTGGCAGCCGATCTTGCAAGCCTGGGCGGAAGCGCCCATTGAAACGACCGCTCCGCTGACGCCGACGGAGTTGGCGTCGTTGAACGCGCAACGGGTCGCGGCGGAAGGGTCGCGGACGAATCTTTTGCCGGCTGAATTTGCCACGCGTTACAAACAGATCTTCGTGGACGGGTTGTGGCTGCGCGGGTTGTTGACCGCGTTGGTCATCTATGTGTTCGGGGTGGTGGCTTATTTTGTGGCGGTGGGGGTGATGAAGTACAATTACGCGAAGCTGGATGCTTATGTCAAGCAACTGGCGCCGGATTACAATGCGGCGGTGATGAATGAAACGCAGATCCAAATCTTGAAAGACCGGCAGGAATTGAAGTACGCCGCCCTGGATTGCTGGAAAGTGGTGGCGGAAAATCTGCCCACGACGATCACGCTGGAGTCTCTTTCGTTTCAACACGGACGGCTGGAGATGCGGGGGACGGTTTCCTCGGATCAGCAGTTGGACGTGACTGTTTTTAACGAAGCGATGCGCAAGGCGCTGACCAAACCGACGGACGGGTCTGCGCCGCAGTTGATGTTTGAAGAGGTCAGCCCGCCGGCCATCAATTCCCGGCCACCGTTATCGGACTGGCACTTTGGCGCGACGATGAAAGGGGCGGACAACCAATGAATAATTTCATCAAAAGTTTGAATCTGCGCCCGCAGGAAGTGCGGTTGATGATGATCATTGCAGTGGTCATTTTTGTGGTGCTGAACCTGGTCTGGGTGCGGCCGCATTTCTCGGACCTCGGCGTGGTGCGGAGTCAAATAAATGAGGCCCAGAAGAAGATCGCCGACTACCAGGGGAAGATCGCCAAAAATGATAATCCCAAAAACGGCTACAAGGTGCAGTTGGCGGGGATAGAAAAAAAACAGGGCGCCCTGTTGAACAGCAGCAGCGCGATTCAATTGCAGACAACCATCATGACCCAGTCGGCGGCGGCGGGGGTTACGGTCGGCTCGTACTCGCCGGTGCAGACGGCGGCGGTGGGCCAGACCGGGACAAATGATTTTTTTGAGGTGCAATCCATCAACATCAATTTTGACAGTCCGGAGAAGGAACTGGTGGATTTCCTGGTGAATATCGGCGGGGATTCTTCGATGATCCGGGTGCGGGGGATGAGTCTCAGCCCCGGAGACGGGAACCGGTACCGTTTGAAGGGGACGTTGACCTTGAATGCCAGTTATCGAAAACAAACGGTAAAAGAAGCGCCCCTCGCGCCCAAGCCGCTCCCGGCCAGCGCGAGAAAACCGGCGATGGTGCCCGGGGCGCAAAAGACCGACAAAAAATAATTTATGAACGCGAAACGATTTTTAATTCTGGCGCTGTGGCTGGCGGTTTTGCCGCTGGTCATGGCACAAACCGACCGGCCAAATGTGCGGCGTCCGACCGTTCCGCGCCATCCGGTTTTGTCCACCAACGTGCCATCGTCCGTGACCCCATCGGCCCGGCGGCAATGGCGAATTCCATTCCGGCCATTCCGGGAACGCCCGCGCCGATTCCGGGTGGCGGGTTTGCGACTGACCCAGCGAATATCAATGCGACGGGGGCGGCAGGTGCTCCCAAAGCGCAGGAAGCGACCATCAAATATAATTTTCCGGCCATGCCGATCCAGCAGATCCTGGATGAATATGGCAAGCTGATCGGCAAGACGCTTTTTATCGCCCAAAACGGTCCGGCCGCAATTCCCGCTGCGACCACCATTTCACTTACCACCGCCACTCCACTGACGCATGACGAAGCGGTCATGGCGTTGGAAACAGTTTTGGGGATGAACGGCATCACCATCGCCCACATCAACGATAAGTTTGCCAAAGTGGTGATGGAAGGCGTGGCGGGCCAGGCCGGCGCCCGGCCTTCCACCAATGACTCCAACCATCTGCCGGACGCGGGTTCATATATCACGCAAATCGTGCAGTTGAAATACGCCAAGCCGGAGGAATTGACGGCGGTGCTGCAACTGTTTGCCAAGATGCCCCAAAGCGTGATCGTGGTGCCCAGCACTTCGACGCTGATCTTGCGGGATTACGCGGAAAACGTGAAGCGGATGCTGGAGATGGTGGAGCGGATTGACATCGCGGTGCCGAATGAAATCAAACACAAAGTGATCCCGATCAAGTACGCGCTGGCCAGCGATATTTCCAGCGCGTTGAGCAGCCTGGGTGGCGGGACGTCCATTTCCGTGGGCAAGAGCACGAGCGGAGCCGGTTTTTCGCCGCGTTCCAGTGGCGGCAATGGTTTGGCCGGCGGTTTGAGCGGCAGCGGCGGGAACGGTTATAATAATCAAAACGGCGGGATCAACCCCGGCCAGCCGATGCAAAGCAGCAATCCGGGCGCTTCGGCCGCAGGCGGGACGCGCAGCAGTTTCCAGAGAAATTTGCAAAGCGTGGTCAACCGGGCGGCGGGCGGCGGAGCCGGGGGCGGCGACATCCAATTGTTTGGCGTGACCAAGATCATCGCCGACGAACGGACGAATTCATTGTTGATCTTCGCCAATGAGGAAGACATGAAGATGATCGAGGATATTATTGACAAGCTTGACGTGGTGCTGGCGCAGGTGTTGATCGAGGCCATCATTCTGGAAGTTTCCCTGAACGACAGCAGGGATGTCGGGGTCAGTTATCTCCAGGGTCCGACCACCTATTCCCCGTCGCGCGGCATTGTCGGGGCTGGCGGCTTGAATAATCTGAGTTCGGGGGCCGCTGGTTTCCTGAGTGGCACCGCCGCTTCCGCCGCCGCGAGCAGCACGACGGGGACGACCGGAACGAATGGCACGGTCACGGCCACCCCGCCGACGGGTTTTCCCGGCGCCGGTTCGGCGTTGTCCGGTTTGCCCGGCGGCTTTAGCTATTTCACCAGTATCGGCCAGAGCATGAATGTGGTCTTGACTGCCATTGCCGGGAGCGGACGGGTCAATGTTCTTTCCCGTCCGCGCATCCAGACTTCGCACGCGGTTTCGGCGGATTTGTTCATTGGGCAAACAGTTCCTTATGTCACCGGCACTTACTTTAATGGCGGTCTCGGCGGCGGTCCGAGTTCCCAATATCAAGAGCGCGAAGTCGGCATTCGTCTCCAGGTGTTGCCTTTGATCAACTCCGAAGGATTGGTCGTGATGGACATTCAGCAGGATATTGAGCAATTGGGTCCGCCGGTGGCCATTCCGGGCGCGGGCAACGTGCCGACCACGACCAAACGCCAGGCGGGCGCGAAGGTCGCCGTGCGCGATGGCGAGACGATTATTCTTGGTGGATTCATCAGTGCCAGCCGGAGCAAATCGCACTCGGGCATTCCTTGGCTCAAAGATATTCCAGGACTGGGCGCGCTTTTCCGCAGCAACAGCGAAGCGAACGAACGGACGGAATTGATCGTGCTCATGCGCCCGACGGTGCTCAAGACGCCGGAGATCGCGGCCATCGTGGCGCGGGATGAGCGGAATAAAATGGCCGGCATCAAGCAGGCGGAACGCGATTTGCGCGAAGATGAACGGAAACGGAACGAGGAGATCGAAAAACAATTGCAGATAGACGAAGCGAAGAAAAAGGCGCAGGACGAAAAGAAGGCGAAGAAGGA
>CAIYOY010000399.1 GCA_903927905.1 uncultured Verrucomicrobiales bacterium
AATATAAATTTATGCCTAAAATTAAACTCTCCCCTTCCCGCCGTGTGAAAGCGGTTGCCAAAAACGGCAACGGCAAACACAACGATTACAAAGTCAAAGACATTTCCCTCGCGGAATACGGTCGCAAGACCATTGACATCTCCGAGCACGAAATGCCCGGCTTGATGAGCATCCGCCGCAAGTATGCGACCACCAAGCCTCTCAAAGGTGTGCGCATCACCGGCTCCTTGCACATGACGATTGAGACCGCGATCTTGATCGAGACCCTCGTGGCTCTTGGCGCATCCGTACGTTGGGCGAGCTGCAACATTTTCTCCACGCAAGACCATGCCGCCGCCGCGATTGCCAAAGCCGGCATCCCGGTGTTCGCGTGGAAAGGTGAGACCCTCGAAGAATATTGGGATTGCACCCTCGACGCCATCATTCACCCCGGCGGACTCGGGCCGCAATTGATCGTGGACGACGGCGGCGACGCCACGTTGCTCATTCACAAGGGCTACGAACTCGAAAACGGCGACGGCTGGGTCAACACCGCGAGCGGTTCGCACGAAGAGCAAGTCATCAAAAACTTGTTGAAGAAGGTTCTCAAGCAACGCCCCGGCATCTGGCACACGATCGTGAAAGATTGGCGCGGCGTCAGCGAAGAAACCACCACCGGCGTGCATCGTCTTTACCAGATGAAGGAAGCGGGCAAGTTGCTCGTGCCTGCCATCAATGTTAACGATTCCGTCACCAAATCGAAATTCGACAACCTTTACGGCTGCCGCGAATCTCTCGCTGACGGCATCAAGCGCGCCACCGACGTCATGGTCGCGGGCAAAGTCGCCTGCGTCTGCGGTTACGGCGATGTCGGCAAAGGTTCGGCTCATTCCTTGCGCGGTTTTGGCGCTCGCGTGATTGTCACCGAAGTTGATCCCATTAACGCCCTGCAAGCCGCCATGGAAGGTTTCGAAGTCAAGACCGTCGAAGACACCCTCGGCGAAGCGGATCTTTACGTCACATGCACCGGCAACTGCGAAGTCATCACGCTGGAACACATGGAGAAGATGAAAGACCAGGCCATCGTTTGTAACATCGGCCACTTCGACAACGAAATCCAAGTGGAACGTTTGAACACCAAGGCCGGTGTCAAGAAATTGAACATCAAAGGCCAAGTGGACAAATACACCTTCCCGAAAGGCAACGCGATTTACATGCTGGCCGAAGGCCGCCTGGTGAATCTCGGTTGCGCCACCGGCCATCCTAGCTTCGTCATGTCGAACTCCTTCTCGAACCAAACGCTCGCGCAATTGGATCTCTGGAAGAACCGCGATGTCTATCAACCCGGCGTCTATCGTCTGCCCAAGAAATTGGATGAAGAAGTGGCCCGTTTGCACCTCGAAAAAATCGGCGTCAAACTGACCCGTCTTTCGCCGAAGCAGGCGGAGTATCTCGGCGTCTCGCCGGATGGTCCGTATAAGCCCGATCATTATCGGTATTAAAAAGTTTGTTAGTTTTCAGTTTTCAGAATTCAGCCAGACCGAGCGATTGGTCTGGCTGAATTTTTTCAACCCGGAGTGCGACTGTCCCCAGTCGCAGCGACGTTCGCACGCAGAAATCGTCGTTGATGGTTTAATAAACTTCGTCGTGCGTGCCGATATTTTCAAACATCGCCCGGTTTTGCGGCAGAAAATAAAAAATAACACGCAAATCATAAGCGATCGAAAAGCACCACAATTCCGACAATTAGCCTGAAAGTTAATGCGTCCGCAGACTCGGGGCAAATGGGTCGGTTGAAAAAATTTCCACGCCATGCCAGAATTTTTCCTCCAAATCTTTCCGCCCGGCGATCCGTTTTTTGAAGGCGCGCTTGAAAGACGAACTGAAAATGATCTGGGTCATTTTTCGGCCAGTGATTTTTTCAATTCACTGATGGAACTGGAAAACTTCGGCTTGCGGGTTTTCAATTCCGCCAGACTGCGGCGATGGTCGGCGAGAAATTCCTCGCGTCGCGTCTCGATCAACTCGCGTTCGAGAAGAAATTTTAATTCTTCTTTTTCTTCCGTTGAGCAGTTGCGGACATTTTCAACCAATGTATCAAAACTCATGGCGCTATTTTAATGCTTCAAGGCGTTGTGGTCAATGGCTGTGACGTTGGCGGGGTAAATGGGCGGCTTATCGAGTTCATTGCACCTCAGCTTTGTCATAATTCTAGGCCTGACCCTACAAAAACCGCTTGCAACGACCGCTGAAACCTGTAAAACGGTTCCATAGCAACCAAACCGGCAAGAACAGTCGGGATCACATGGCGTCTCACATGAATAATGCGACCGAAGAACTGAAGCCGAATCAAAGCACCGATTTGGTGTTGCAGGAAATCTGGCGCAACAAGGACACGCTCTCGGCCTCCTACGGTCACGATGTCCATCGTCTGTTTGCCGAAGCACGCAAGCGGGAGAAAATTTCCGGCCATCCGGTCGTGAACCTTCAAACCAAACAGAACAAGGTCGGATAGGAAGACGAACCAAACTAGGTGACTTTGACAACCATCACATACCATGAATAAACTCGAAGCATATCAAGGCAAACGTCTGCGGTTTTGGACCGCTGATGAAGATGGAGCGGAGGTTCAGCGCATTGGCACTCTATCAGTCACGAAGGAGGCCCTTCGTTTGGACTGGGAGGAGCATTTTCCAAAAGGCAGCATCTCATATTTTAGGATGATTGACGCCCGTATCACTTCGGTTCTCGATCCTGCACACGCTGATTCGGGAGCAGATTTTGATTGCATCGAAGTCCTTGCAGTGAGACGTCCACCAAAATGACCCTGTGGCCTACTTTCTACGTTAGGGTCGCTCGCGTACACCAATGAAACGTGAAGCAACTATACTGACTATCGCGCGTGCGCGTTCGATCGTCGAACATGCTGAAAACGAGTTTATTGCAGACAGACGCATTGATTATTCTTTCACGCCATTCGAGTTAGGTGGAGCGTCGTCTCCGTTAGAAGCACTCCAGGCTTTATACATCGTTATCGCCGAGTTCTTTCAGTTTTCGCGCACTCGTCAGTCAGGCTTATCGGCTGCCATGAAGGGGTTTGACGACTATGCCGCATCTTCGCGATCCATTGCAGCGAGATTGGCGATGGAGTCCACCAAAGTTCATTCCATCGCGGAGCGGTGGAGTCCAGACATGATTTCTAGTTTGCTGGCTTTCGAGACCGTTGATTCGTTCGTCTCGTTTCTCCGCACGCTTCAGCCGGAGAGCGCGGACTACTGGCCTCAAGTTTATCAGCGCATCGCATTAGCATATCCCGCCGAGCCACCACATTCGCAAGTTTCCGCCGAAAAGAGGGCGTGGTGGCGCTTTTGGTAGTCGCTTGATGACTCTTTTATGAATTCGAACACCGCAGGTTTACTTGATGTTGGCATTGGGCTGATATGGCTCGCTTGTCTTGTCATCACCATCTTGAAGGGTAAAATTTGGAGCACCATTATTGGTGTTGTTTGCGCGGTGGCTATTGCGCTTGGATGGACTGTGGGCGGGTGGTATATTTTCAATCCATTCATCTATATTCCTGTGTATGCGGCGATGCGACTTGCCCGCCCTAATTCCTGGTGGTCGAACCGCTATTATAGTAAAAACACATCCAAGTTCGTTAGGGCGGTTATTAGATTTGGCCTCGTGAAAGAATACATCGATAATCGCCGGAAAGCCCTACCACCGGAAGAATTCAAAACATGCTTGCTTAATCTTTACGTGATAGCACAGATGAGCCGCGCCTCTACTGAATATATCAAAGCTGCAATTGATGAGGTATCCGTTAAGAAGAGTTGAGCAAATTGCCTTCAATTATTGCGCGGGCGGCGGTTCCTGAACTTCTTCCCCTGTTTCTTTTTCTTCGCTGTGCTAAACATGGGAAATTGAAACGCGCGGAATCGGAGTTCGGCGCTCCAAGGGATTAATTAATACGCCTACGTATCATTTATTCGTGACAAAGGGCTGATGATGGCTTTAATTTCCCATGATTCATGAATCCGTTAGCCGTTGAAAATCATCTCAAACTCGTCTTGTTCGAGTGGATGATCATCATCGCCATGGCGTGGTTGTGCGGGCGGTTGGCGAAAAAGGCCGGGCAGCCGTTGGCCGTGGGGGAAATCGTCGGCGGTTTGGTTTTAGGACCCTCGGCGCTGGGGTTGATTTGGCCGCATGACTGGCCGTTGTTATTTCCGTCGGAAACCCAGCAATCACTTCAACTTCTGGGGAGAATCGGGATCATCCTTTTCTTATTTCAGGTGGGGATGGAATTTGATTTCGCTCATGTACGGACGCGGTCGAAAACGGTGATCGGGGTTTCGTTGATGGGCATCCTGGTTCCTTTCATCGGCGGTTATTTTGCCAGTCCGTGGTTGCATCGGAATTTTGCGCCGCAGGTGGATTTTCTCAGCTTTCAGCTTTTCGTGGGAGTGGCCTTGTCCATCACGGCGTTGCCGGTAATGGGGCGGATTTTGTTGGAGATGGGTTTGGAGCGGAGCATCATCGGCAGCCTGGCGATCAGCGCGGCGGCGGTGGATGACGTGCTGGGATGGTGCGGGCTGGCGATCGTGACCGCGCTGGCGACGAGTGGGTTTGCCTGGCTGCCAGTGGTGCGGGAACTCGTCGGCGTGGCGGTGTTTTTTTTGGTGCTGAACAAAGGGGTGGGGCCGTTGATCAAATGGTATTGGCGGAAGAGCATCGCTCGGTCGCCGGAAGGAGGGATGCCGCCGCCTTTTTTGGCGGTTTTTCTATTGGTGTTGTTCGCCTGTTGTTTGGTGGCCAATGGTCTGGGAGTGTTTTCGATCTTCGGGGCGTTTTTGTTTGGGGTGTCGTTGCATGACCAGCGCGATCTGGTGAAGGCGTGGCGCGATCAATTTGCCAATTTCGTCCTGGTGGCGCTGGTCCCGATATTTTTTACGAATACCGGTTTGCGGACCGACATCGGGTCGTTAAGCACTGGAATGGCGTGGGTGGGATGCGCGGTCGTTGTGCTGGTGGGGACGCTCGGTAAATTGTTGGGCTGCTATTTCCCGGGGCGTTGGACGGGGCAATCGCATCGGGAATCGCTCAGCATCGCAGCGTTGATGAACACGCGGGGTTTGATGGGATTGATCGCGATCAACGTGGGGTATGATTTGAAGGTGTTGCCGAAGGAATTATTTACCATGTTCGTCGTGATGAATTTGGCGACGACGGCGATGACGCGGCCGTTGTTGGTGCGGTGGTTGCCAAGGGAAGCTCCAGAGGAGCGGCCTGTTTATAGAAAAAATCCTCAACAAGATA
>CAIYOY010000400.1 GCA_903927905.1 uncultured Verrucomicrobiales bacterium
AGGTTGAATATCAGAAGAGCGAAGACCCGAAGTATTTGACCGACAACCCGCAACGCCGCTGCCCGTCCCTGGAAAAATCCCGGCGCATGTTGGATTACAGTCCCAAAATCGGCCTCGAAGCCGGACTGGAGCGCATGTACCGCTACTATCTGGACAACCCCTCGGCGGAAGATAAATAACTCCTGTTCCGTGCGGAAAATTCTTGAATTGACGGCCCAATTGGGCGACAATCTCGCATCACTATTTTCTGGAGATTGAACATGAAATTCCATCAAAACAGGTTTCATCAGCATATCGCTGCGTTCCTGTTTTGTTGCGCCCTGCTGTTGAGCGCTTCCCATGCTTACGCTCTGGTGGACAACGGGGATTTGGTTTCTGTTTCAATCACGAACGGTACACCGATGATGCCCCGAACCGTCTTCACGCAGACTTGGACCATGACGAATACTGGCACCTCCACCTGGACGGCGACCTATAACGGCTGCACCATGAATATCATCGGGAACGACAGCTTGGGAGCGGTGCCGCTTTTCGCCAAAACCAGTTCTTCATCGAAGCATCCCAGCGCGATCATCAACAGCGGCAAATCCATCGCGCCCGGCGGCGTGGCCACTTACAGCATGAGCTTCATCGCGCCGGAAGCGCCGGGCACATACACCGACACCTTTCAACTAAACAGCGCCGCCAGCGTGTTTTTTGGCCCGCAGGTCACCGTGCAGATCGTGGTCCAGAACTCCGGTTCAACCAATCAATACGACCGCGCCCGGGTGATTTCCTACGCCAACAATTATGACGCGGTAGTTTGCAGCGACGGCTATTTTTGGACCAACAGCTCGGGCTACGGCAGCTTTGCCACGAACACCGCAGTCCCAACCAGTCCGATCGGCGATGATTGCGCGCATTTCGTTTCCTGTTGCATCGGCAGTCAAACAGCCGTCCGCGGCGGCGGCCTGGCCATTCCCAGCCGCACTTCTCCCTGCTATGGCGAACCGGGAGCGGGGCGCCTGGTGAATACGGTTTTGATCGGAACCGGTGCGGCCGAGGAAGTTTTTTCCTTGAACGACATGGAGCCGGGCGATGTCGTCGGCTGGAATTGGTCCGGTGATACCAACATCGCCAACCTCGATCACGTCACCCTTTACCTCGGCAACGGTCTGCTGGCCTCTCATGCGGCGTCTGCCGTGGATGTCTCGGCCAACACCTGGTACCAGAGTTCGGAACCCAATTACGTCCGTCATCTGGTCCACATCTTTGACGCCCCGACCATGAAAATAACCCGGGCCGGGAATAAGATGGTCTATTCCTGGACGACCAACTGGGCCGGTTACGTATTATATTCTTCCGCTTCACTGGCCCCCAACGCCACTTGGACCAAAGTGAGCACTACCCCGGCCACCGTTGGGATAACGAAAGTGGTGACGAACACGATGAGCGGGAACAATCTGTTTTACCGTCTGGCGCATCCCTGAGTCTCAACTAGCGGGCCTTAATCGCGCCGGTTCTTCCAAGATGTCGAGCAATGCCTTCGCGCAATAAACACGGTCGCGCTTCGCCGTTCCTGCCTGCTGCACGATGCCGAGACGTTCCAATCGTTCAATGGCGCGTTGTGCCGTGGTGAAGGCGATGTCAAGTTTCTCAACGCAGCTCTTGGCGGTGATGAATGGATTCGCCGCCAACAATTCAACCACCCGCATGGGCGTCTTGGTAGATTCGCCTGCCACGCTTTTTTGCCACTCGGCCAGCTTGGCGTTAATCTTGCCTGCGCGATTTACGGCATCTTCCGACATCCGCGCCACGCCCAATAAAAAGTATTCGATCCAGTCCTGCCATGCCCCGCGCTCACTGACGCCGCGCAAGCCATCGTAATAATCGCGGCGCGACGCTTCAAAAAACGCAGACAAGTAAAGTAGCGGGGCGGGTAAAATTTTTCTTTCCATCAGGAACATCGTGATCAGCAAACGGCCAACCCGCCCGTTTCCATCCAGAAACGGGTGAATGGCTTCAAACTGGTAATGCGCCAGGGCGATGGCAATCAAGGGCGGCAAATCGGAGTCGTGCAGGAATTTTTCCCATGCCGCAAGGCACGGCTCAATGTCATCGGGAGGCGGCGGAACAAAGGAAGCCGTTTCGGGTGTGCAACCCGGCTGGCCAATCCAGTTTTGGATTTTTCGGAATTGTCCCCGCCCGGCATGATGGCCTCTTACGCCGGTCATGAGTTTTTCATGCAATTCTTTGATGAGGCGGACGCAAATCGGCAGTTCCTTGAGCCGCGCCAACCCGTGTTCCAGTGCCACCACATAATTGCCAACCTCGCGCAAATCGTCGGGACTGCGCTCCACGGCAATACCCGCTTCGGACGCCAGTAATTCACCAAGGGTCGCCTGAGTGCCTTCAATTTTGCTGGACTGGACGGCCTCACTCCGGGCAAACGGGCGTATGAGGACATGGGGATTGGGCAGTCGCCCGCCTTCACCGGCCAGCTTGCCAATCAACCGGTCTGCCTCCGACAACAAGCCGATAAGCCGGGGCGTCCAATCAAGCTTGGGCGGCAAGGGAGCGGGAATAAAGGCCGAATACTTGCCTTGCGACACCTTTTTTCCCGGAATGTTGGTCAATTTTGGCATCTTAAATAACGAAAATAGCACGAGCCGCTATTAGCGTAAATGGCAAAAAACGATAATAAGCAGATTTCTTATTAGCGGGCAATCATTGGCTGGATAGGTAAAGAACTCGGGAAGAAATGGAGCGGGTGAAGGGAATCGAACCCTCGTAAGTAGCTTGGAAGGCTACCGCTCTACCATTGAGCTACACCCGCAACCGAATGTGCATTATCCTAGCAACTGCTCTTGCCTTGTCAATCCGTCTCCGTATATTCTCCGACCCCGATGAACTCGCTGCTTGTGACCGGTGGACGCCTGATAGACCCTGCCAATCGCTTCGATGCCGTGGCGGACCTCCTCATTTTAAATGGCAAAATCGCCGCCATCGGCGCAGACGCCGCCGCCAAAGCGCCCAAAGATGTTCAGAAATTCGATGCCAAAGGGCTGGTTGTTTCTCCGGGGTTGATTGATCTGCATGTTCATTTGCGTGAACCGGGACAGTCGGCCAAGGAAACCATCGCCACCGGCGCGGCTTCGGCGGCGCGCGGGGGATTTACTTCGGTTGTCTGCATGCCCAATACCACCCCGGCGATTGATAATGCCGGGACGGTGGCGCTCATCCGCGAACGGGCCGAGCGCGAAGCCAAGATCAATGTCTTTGTCGCTGGAGCCATCACCAAAAATATCGCGGGTGAAGAACTTGCGCCGATCGGTTCGCTCAAACAAGCCGGGGTCATCGCCATCACGGACGACGGTCATTGTGTGCAGAACAATGAGCTCATGCGTCGCGCCCTCGAATACGCCAAAATGTTCGACCTTCCGCTGATGGATCATTGCCAGGATTATTCGCTCGTTTCCGATGGGGTGATGCACGAAGGGTATTGGAGCGCGGTCCTGGGATTACGTGGCTGGCCGGCTTCCGGGGAGGAAATGATCGTCGCGCGAAACATCATGCTGGCCGAACTCACTGGCTCACCCGTTCACTGTCAGCACATGAGTTCGGCGGGTAGTGTGCAGTTGATTCGTGAAGCTAAAAAACGCGGTATCCCCATTTCCGGTGAAGCCTGTCCGCATCACTTCACTTTGACCGATACCGTCTTGGCTGGGAGCGAAAAATATTGGCCGACCGATGGCAAAAGTTTCACCGCCTCCGGCCAGAACCTTCCCACCTGGCCTTCCTACGATACCAATTTCAAGATGAATCCGCCGTTGCGTTCTGCCCGCGACCGGGAGGCGTTGATCGAAGGATTGGTCGATGGCACCCTGGAGATCATCAGCAGCGATCACGCGCCGCATTGTGGCTACGAGAAGGAAGTGGAGTTTGATTACGCGCCGTTTGGCATCATCGGTTTTGAGACCGAATTGCCGCTGTCGCTGATGCATCTGTATCACAATAAAATGATGTCCCTGACGGATTTGCTGGCCAAATTCACCGTGGCCCCGGCCCGCTTGCTCCGTCTGAAAAACAAGGGGCATTTCAGCCTTGGGGCCGATGGCGATGTCACGGTTTTTGATCCTGACTTCGAATGGACCTTTCGCCGCGACGATTCCACCAGCAAATCCAAGAATAGCCCCTTCGACGGCTGGCCGATGAAAGGCCGGGCTTCAGCCACGATTGTTGCCGGGCAGGTGGTCAGCCAAAATTAAGGTGCGGAGCGCGGGTCTGTGACCCGCAGCAGCGTCGTCAGCCAGAAGTCTTTCGAATATAATGAAGCGTCTTTAAAATATCAGCCTGCTGCGGGTCTGTGGCACAGTGCCAAGACATCGCTTACAGCTTAGCGCCAAGACATGGCTTACAGTTTGTGAATATGACGCACTGGACGCAAACTGCGGGAGCGGTCGCGTTGATGGAGGGTGCCCAAAAGATCAC
>CAIYOY010000401.1 GCA_903927905.1 uncultured Verrucomicrobiales bacterium
ACCTGCCAACCCTGTTGGGCCGCACAAAGAGAATTCAAATCGCTCACACTCCCCGAACTCGCTCAAACCAGCATGAATATTGAGCTAAACTGCGTTCGCTCCTTTACACATCCGGACACTCGTGGCTGTATCGCCGATTGTTAATCGGCAGGGGGCATAAATGTAGCGTGTACGGATGCACCCGCCTGAGCCTTAAATCAACTTGGTTCCGCCACCACGATCTCGCCCGGCGCGGCCTTTTTGTCCACCGCTTTTAAAAACCGTGAAAGATAGATGCAAAACAGGACGCAAAACACCGAAATGACTCCGCCCACCGCAAAGTGCGTGATCTTGCCATCGGCGCTTTGTCCGAGCAAAGGCCCGCCGATATAAGCGGCGGCACCCATGGAAAATTGTTGGACGCTCGAATTGATGCTCATGAAGCCGCCGCGATAACGCGCTTCCACGCTGCCGGTGATCAACGCCATCGCCGGCACCGACCGCCCCGACATGCAAATCATCAAAAGAGTGGTGGCGCCCACGGCCACGGCCAACGGAACCGGCGGCAGATTGGTCAACAGGACGATGGGCACGGTAGCGGCCACGGACATCCAGGTGAAAACGCGATGCTTACCCGAACGATCCGCCCAGCGGCCGATCAAATTCATGCTGAACAAAGTGAAAATTCCACCGCTCAAATAAATCCAGGGCAATTGTTTTTCCGTCATGCCAACATTGCTGACCATGTAGGCGGCCAGATACGGAAAAACCAAAAACCCGGCGAACATCAGCACACCCATAAAGAGAAAAGCCTTTTGGTGGTCTGGTTCTTTCAGCACGGTCAACAGGCGGGCAGCAGCATTGTCCGTATGGACATGCTCCAGATGCTTGCGCAAGGACGGCAAAGTTTTGGCGACGGCAAATAAAATGGCTCCGCTCAATCCCGCGATGACAAAAAACGGACAGTGCCAGTCATACATGTTGGCCAGCACCAATCCCAGCGGCACGCCGACGATTTGCGAAATGGAAAAGGACGACATGACCAAACCCATCGCAGCACCGCGTCTTTTATAGGGCACCACATCGCCGATGATCGCCAGGATCAACGCTCCGGCCAAACCGCCAAACGCCCCCGCGACAAATCGGGCCGCGACCAACAAATGATACGTTGGCGCCAGCGCGCAACACAGGGTGCCAAGCCCAAAACCAAAATAGAGCCAGAGCAACGCTTGCTTCCGATCAAAGCGGTCCATGAAAAAACTCGCCGCAATCCCGGCCAATCCGGCGGCGACCGCATAAGCAGAAACCATCAGGCCGAATTGATCGGTGGTGATTTTAAAGACCCGCATGTACTGCGAGCTGAGCGGCAGGATGATGATGAAATCAAGGACGGTGGTGAACTGAATCGCGGCCAGAGTCAACAGCAGCGTTCGTTCACCGGCTGCCTTTTGGTCTGGGGTCGCAGGAGTTTGCATCTAATCCAAGTTAGCATGGAATACTTCCTCCCGCGCAGAATGTCACGTTTTTAACGGAGCGCGGGTCTGTGACCCGCAGCAGCGTGAATCGTAAACACGCTTTGAATTATTCCTCGACCTTCTGCTTGGCTAAGCTGCTGCGGATCACAGATCCGCGCTCCGCAAGGCATCACAACTTCCACCCTGGC
Organism: uncultured Verrucomicrobiales bacterium; assembly: GCA_903927905.1. GTDB lineage: Bacteria > Verrucomicrobiota > Verrucomicrobiia > Limisphaerales > Palsa-1400 > CAIYOY01. The sequence goes on from CAIYOY010000401.1 coordinate 1,643, forward strand.
CGATAGATCCGATGAATGAATTTATCCGCTTCCGGGGCATTGGTCGCGCGCATTTTTTTCGCGTCCCATTCCAATTTTTTTCCGGTGCGGTAGGCCACGTTGCCGAGGTGATTCGCTTCCGTCAACCAGCCGGCGTATTCGAAATTGGCGCTGCACTGTTTGCCCGCTTTGCAGGCTTCGATCCATTCCGTGTGATGATCTTTGAACCGGGGCAGAGTCTTGGGCGGCGCTTGAAAATCTTTAAAATCAGCTTCCGGCAAAAGTTTGTGATCGAAGTAAGTGGAGATCAACATCCCCTTGCTGCCGATGAACAGAACGCCGCTGTCGTGCTTGGGAATCTTACCGCTATTCCAGATCTCCGGTTTATCGACCCCTTGATACCACGTCACAGTCACCGGCGGCATATCACCGCGCGCGCCATAAGTATAACGCGCCGTCATCGAAGCGGGCGCGATCTCCGGATGCGGTGGCGGCCCGCTGCTTTCGATAGTCAACGGCGATTGCAATTTCAACGCCCAAAACGGCAGATCATTCCAATGACTGCCCAGATCGCTCATCGTCCCGTTGCCGAAATCCCACCAGCGATACCATTTCGGGCCGGGAACATAAACGTTGCTAAACGGCCGATCCACCGCCGGCCCGAGCCAGAGTTGCCAGTCAAGTCCCTCGGGAATCGGATCAGCCACCGCGGGACGTTCCATCACCCAAACGACGTCGCCGTGTTTTTTGGCGTCGGCTTCGCTTTGGCGGCCCCAAGTGCGCCCGACCCACACATGCGCTTCCGTCACCGCACCGATGGCTCCGCTTTGGATGAGTTCGACGACCTGATGATAATTTTCCATGCCATGAACCTGGATGCCCATCTGGGTGGTGACCTTGGTTTTGGCGGCGGCCTCGCGGATCTTGCGGGCTTCCCAGATATTATGCGTCAGCGGTTTTTCGCAATAGACATGTTTCTTGTGATGCAGCGCGAGCATGGTGGCGAAAGCGTGCGTATGCTCGCAAGTGCTGACGACGACGGCGTCGAAGTCTTTATGGTGATCGAACAGCTTGCGGAAATCCTTGAACGTCTTGCGTCCGGGAAATTGGCCGAGAGCCATGTCGAGATTTCTCCCGTTCACATCGCAGAACGCGACGATATTTTCCGATTTGACCGAATCCGTATTGGCCGCGCCGCGTCCGCCCGCGCCGATGATGGCGATGTTGAGTTTACTGTTCAGGTTTTGACCGCGCAAGAAAGCCGGGGCAACGGTCAATGCTCCCGCGGCGGTGAAAAGAGTTCGGCTGAACTGGCGGCGAGAAATGTTTTTGGCATTCATAACGGAAAAGTTGGTTAAGTGTGGAGGAAAATGCGGGCGGCAATCAAGGAGAACTTATTTCGCCTTCAAGCGGGTGGAAACAACTGTTTCCATCAAACCTTCGAGCCAGACGGTTTTGTGGCGGGAGGTTTGGCCTTTGACGATTTTGATTTTGGAACGGGGACAATCCAATTCTTCGGCCAACAAATCTATCACGGCCTGGTTGGCGGCGGAATCCACCGGCGGGGCGGTGACTTTGATTTTCAACTCGTTACCCAGCGCTTCGCCGATCTCATTTTTGGAAGCGCGGGGTTGGACTTTGATTGACAGGTAAACGCCATCGGGATGGGATTTGAGAAAGGAATTCATCGACCCTCAATTCTTCGGCAATGGGATGCGGACAATCGCGGCGGACGCGGCGGGGACCAGAACCATGTAGCTATCGGCTTTGGCGACGGGCAAGGATTGCCATTGGCCAGACCACGGGATGTCGGAACCGATGGAGGCACCGCCGAGCGTCATGCCGGTTTTGGCAGCGACATCACTGTTGGGAACGGAGAGGTAGATGACGGAAGCGGGTTCGGCGGATTTTGATCCGGAGATGGTGACGGTGGCAGCGCGAGCGTTTAGGCCGTGTTCTTTGTTGATGATGGTGACGAAACGTTCTTCCACGCCACGCACGGCGTAGGCGGTAAGATTGAGTTTAGATTTGGGCGAGACGGTGACGCGCTCGGTGACGCCGTGGCTGCCGAGGGCGAAGGCTTTGAGGCCGTAGCCTTTTGGATTGGTGGCGAATTTTTTGTCCGGGTCGCGAGTGATGACGTCGTTGGGCACCCAGGTGGTGTTATGAAAATTCACGCCGCGTGTGCCGTGCGCAGCCCACCAGTGGAGGAAATCCAGTGCCCACAAGGCGCCGGCAAAAGTGTCGCTGGCATCGTGCGCGCCGCCGCTATAGTGGTCGTTGGCTTCGGTGAAACGATAGGTCAAGCCATCGGCCAGGACGGGTTTGGCCATTTTGTCATAGAGGCGCTGATTGGTCCCGGTCCAGTTGGTTGACAGCATGTCGTCGATCGCCTTTTGCGGGGCAAGATCCCGTCCGGCCCCGCCGACGTAGAAGTGTTCGGTGACGGCCCGGATAAGGCCGGACTTTTTTTGCGCGTGAGAGAACGCAGTTGTCCAGGAAATGTTGGCGCTGGCGGCATCGGGTCCGGCGAATCCGGCCTCGGGAACGACATTGGTGATGGTGCTGGCGAATTGCCGCCACTCGCGCAGATACGTGGCGAAGTTGGTGATGACGATGTCGTGCAGATAGACGCGGCGCAGATCGGGTTCGTTGCCGAGGGCAAAGGAATCAAGTTGGGAACGATAATGGGCCCAGATGTATTGCGCGATGGCGGCATCGGTTTCGGGGTAATGCTGGGTGGTGTTGGTTTCCAGGAGGCGCAAGGAATAGATGATTTTATCTACTTCAGCGGCGCGGGCGAAGGCAAAGAGGTTGTCAATATCGTGATGATCGGGAATGGGAATATCAGTGGGAGATTCGACGGTCGTGCCGCCGACGCGCAGATGTTTGAGTTCGAGATTTTGGAAGAGAGTGATGAGTGGATGGTTGGTCGGGCTGAACAAGTGACCCTCTGAGCTATCAGGCAAAAGGGTTCTCATCCCGAAACTGAGTCCGAGAAAATCGGGCGGAATGGCGGTCCCGCGAGAGTGCGGATGGAGCTTCACGGTGACGGGCGTTTGGGCCACGACGCGGCTGGAGGAAAGGCAGAAGACAAAGATCAGAATGGCGAGGAGCCTGGCCAATTTATGGCAGTGAGGTGTGTTTTGATTCTTCATCATGCGAGAAGATTATGAATGGCGGACTTTGGATCAGAGTTTGCCGCAAAAGTGAACTTCGATGCCAAGCTCGGCCAGCATCGCCGCTTTGATCCGGCAGGCGCGTTGGGCTTGTTTGACAGTCGGAGCGTAAACGACCTGGATGTGATTGGATTTATGGCGGACCATCATCTGATCGCGGGTGATGCCGTCGAAGACGGCGTGCATGATCGGCCATTGCGGCGTGGTTTCGCGCCAGCGCCGGGCGGTTTCGGCGGGCGGAAGTTTGACCACTTCGCAGACGCCGAGGTCGCAGTGGAGTTTTCCATCCATGATGAAGATGCGACTCCAGACGACGAAGCCGGGTTTGGAAATTCCTTTGACCGTGCCGCCGCCGAGCCGGAAATACATCGGGGGCTGGCGCTCGCTGGAGGTTCCCTTGTAACCGCCGATGAAATGCGCGGGTGGGGCGGCCCCGGAAATCAGGAGGACCCAGACGTAATCGTTTTTAAATTTCTGGCCCCAGCGGAGATCGTGCAGGGTGGTTTCGGGGGCGAAACCGAGTTCGCGCCAAAGGCGATTGGTCACGAGTCCGTCGAGTCCGGCGCATTCATCCACTTCGTTGAAGTGCGGGAGGGCTTCGTTGGCGAAGAGGACACGGCCGGTTTTGAGACACTTGACAGGCGGGCGATCCACGTTGTTGAGCAAACCTTCCACGAGATCGCTGGCCGGGGCGAGGTCTTTGAGGCCCTGTTGATATTGGATGCCGATGGTGGCGCAGCCGAATTCATCGGCGAGACGCACGGCGGCGATATACATTTTGCACTGTTGCAATGTTTGGGCTTCGGTCAATTCGGTGGCTTCGTCGCGGCCCCACTTGAAGGTCATGCCCTTTTTTTGAAGCCAGTGCAGAACGGCGCGGGCTTCGGTGTCGCTGATCTGCTGCATGGCGGCGTAGAGGGTGGATTGACTGAGGCGCTCTTTGAAAACGCCGGTGGGATGGAGGAGTTCGTCGGGGATGATGGCGTTGAACATGCCCATGCAGCCTTCGTCGAAAACACCCATGATGGCTTTGTGCTGTTTAAATTTTCGCGCGGCGTTGCGGCCGAGTTGTTCGTCGGCGGCAGGAAGTTCTATCGCAGAGAGATCGCGGACGTGACTTTGGTCGTGGGTCACGGTGCCGCTGGTCAACCATTCGCGCAAACCGTTCTTGAAAAATTTGTCGGTGAAACTTTCACTCCACAAGGAACTGTATTGAATGCCGGCCTTGGTCATGGAGGCGTTCAAGTTCAACAGGCCGACGAGGCCCGGCCAGCGTCCGCTCCAGTTGGCAACGGTCAGGATCGGGCCGCGATGGGTGAAAAGTCCGGGCAAGAGATGCTGGCTATATTGCCAGACACATTCGGCGACGATGAGCGGGGCATCGGGATCGAGGCGGCGGAAAACTTCGAGTCCCATTTTCTGGGAGTCAATGAAGCCGTGTTTTTTCCTTTTGTCGTAGGGATGAGCGCGGAGAACGGTCCAGCCTTCGGCTTTCAAGGCTTTGGTGAGAATGGCTTCCATCTTGGCTTGTTCCGGCCAGCATTGTTGATTGGCGGAGAGGCGGAGATCGCCGTTGGAGACGAGGTAGAGATGGCGTGGTTTGAGGGGCATTTTTTAATTGTAAATTCTAAGCACGAAAATCGAAATTCGAAACAAACTCGAATGTTTGAATTTTTGAAATTTTCCCTGATTAAAATTTGTTTCGGGTTTCGGATTTCGAATTTTAAAAATCACCATTTCAAAGTTTTTGGAAAATACTCGTGGATCAGGTCGTCGTAGAAAGGCCGCAACTCTTTGAGATTTGGCGGTTGATGACTCTTGGTATAAAGATCGTACGGGTTGAACGCCTGGACCCATTTGAACATTTTGCGGTCCTGATCGTTCATCAGGTAATCGTATTCTCCTTCGCGATGCGCGGGGTAGAAGGAGTGATAACGGATCATGTAAAGCGCTTCGGGCGGCAGATAATCTTTGGTCACGTGATAAAGATATTCGTCGTGGCCCCAGGAGAGTTCAACGCTATCGAGACCGGCGTTCTCTTGATAGAGGCCGAGGCGGGTTTGGTAACGCGGATTTTGGCTGTCGGGATTGTCAGCGAAGAATTCGTGGAAAACGATTTTTTTGGAATACGCGCAGCCGACCGGGAAAGTGTCGCCGACCACAGCCCATTGCGGTTCGCCAAAGAGACAGAGAATCTTGCCGAGATCATGGATCAGGCCGGTCAGGATGAACCAGCGCGGATGACCGTCGCGGCGGATTTGTTCGGCGGTCTGGAGGAGGTGATCGAGCTGGGTGAGATTGGTGTCGGGATCGGAGTCATCGACGAGTTGGTTGAGGAATTCGAGCGCTTCCCAAACGCCCATCTGGCGGCGGTTGAGGGCGAGGAAGTCCTTGCGCTTTTGCTGGACGAAATCGCGGGTTTGATGGCGATGATTGAGCCGGTAAAATTCGCGGACAGTGGGCCGGGCGTCAGTTTCGTAATTACGGAACTGTTCCTTTTTCTTCTCGGGATCAACGGCCTGGAACGCAGGTTTCTCGGGGTAGCGTTCCTTGAGAAAATCTTCCCACTCTTCAAGGTTGGCGAGGGGCGCAGGATTATCGGCGACGTTTTCGTGCATCTTCATAAGCTGGAGAACAGGGTGGACTGGATGGCGGAGGAATTCAAGTGAAACCACGAATGGACACGAATCAACACGAATGAAGAAGGCATTCTGTCTTGTCAAAATTCATTTCTCCGGCCACAGTAAATCATGCCGATTACGCTGGATCAAATTGTCGAAAAACCCTGCAAAAATACCGGGGAGCTTGCGGCAGCGTGGAAAACTGAGACTGACCGTCGCATCGCGGAAATCGAGGCCGGAAAAATCCAGGGTGTTCCGCTGGAGGAATCGCTTGCACGCGCACGCATGATAGCCGACAGCAAGTGTAAATAGTTGAAACGGACACCTGTTTGTTATGACAACCGACCAATTTTGGCAGATTATTGAGGCGACCCATGCAGCAACGCAGGAAGAACAACTCCAGAATTTCAAACGTGAACTCCAACGCTTGACGCCCCATGAATTGATTGAATTCGAGCGACTTTTAGTCGAGCTGTCGTTTGCAGCTTACAGTTGGGATTTATGGGTCGTAGCTTGGCTATATCAGGGCGGCATGTGTTCCGACGATGGCTTCATGGATTTTCGCACTTGGTTGATTTCACGTGGACGTGCCACCTATGAAGCAGCATTAAAAAATGCGGATGCGCTTGTTGGTGAAATGTGCCAGACGGAATATCCAGAGTTCGAATTGTTTGGTTACGTTCCCGGCAAAACCTACCGAACGATGACTGGTGAAGAGTTCCCCAAATTTGAATTTCAGCATCCGAAAGAACCGATTGGTGGCAACTGGTTACGCAGTGAACTAAAGGATAGAACAGGTAGTAAGATGCTTAATCTGTGTGTCGTCTTCAACGAAATCGGAGACCAAGAGTTCGCAGCAATAGAAAAGCAATTTCCTCGAATTTGGGAGCTATGCGTCCAGAAGGGTATCCTCACGATCGGCGCACCAAAAACCCCGAGCATAACGCTGACGCCAGAAGAAGTAGCGGCGACCATTGATCCAAACCTGGAGAAAACTGATTTTGCTGCATATCTCAAGGCTCTCGCCGCCGCCTCGCACCAAGCATACAAACCAAAAGAATAATATCCTGCAGTTACTTCGTTTCGGCCCATAACTTGCCTTAGAAAATGCCGTGTCATAGGGTGGCCACCGGCACGGCTGCTGTTTCCAACGTTACCACCAACTCCAACAGCATCAAAAATAATAAGCCATTTTTTCCGGGTTTTGGCAAATTTCTTTATCTCGTTTTCTGCCGCAATTTATCCAACCCCACCGCCATGATGATGACGAGGCCGATGATGATTTGTTGGACGTAGGTCGGCCAGCCCATCTGGCTGGTGCCGTTGCGCAGGACGGCCATGATGAGCGCGCCGATCAAGGCCCCGGGAATGCTACCCACGCCGCCATTTAAACTCGCGCCACCGATGACGACGGCGGCGATGATGTCCAATTCCAAACCGTTCGCGCCGCTCGGGTCGCCCTGGGTGAGGCGGGAGAGTTGCATCATGCCAGCCAGACCGAAGAGGAGGCCGGCGAGGGCGTAGATAAAAATTTTGTGGAGCCTGTACCCAAGTGGTGTGCATTTCTGTTTGCCGATACGCTGGCTTTCGTTATCCCACATTGGGTTGATAAAAAGCATGTTTGCAGTCTTACTTTTTGTTAATATGACTTCTTGGCTGAGGGTGTGTCATGATTTATGAAATTTCTAGCGCGTCGGTCGTGCAGTAGGGTCTTGCTTCACCCCGTTTTCTTTTCCTACAATTTTAAGATGTTCACTTTATTTCGTTTAAGAGTCTTGGCGGGGATTTTTGCCTGCATGGCGGGCAACGCGCTGGCGGAACAACCGGTCGTGAAGGATGGCTGGGCGGATGGCGAGGCGGCGATCAAGAAATTTAAAACTGCGCCGGGATTGAAGATGGAGCTTTTTGCGGCGGAACCGCAGTTGTTGAATCCGGTGGCGTTGAGCGTGGATGAGAAGGGACGGGTTTTTGTGGTGGAAACGTTTCGGCTGCACGCGGGGGTGACGGATATTCGCAGTCACATGGATTGGCTGGACACGGACCTGGCCTGCCGGACGACGGAGGATCTGGCCGATGAGTTGAAGAAATATTTGCACGGGGCGGATTTTGCGGCGCTGACCAATAATTCTGAGAAGGTGCAGTTGGTGGAGGATCGCAACGGCGATGGGAAGGCGGATCATGCAACGGTTTTTGCGGAAGGATTTAATTCCATCGTGGACGGAATTGCGGCGGGAGTTTTGGCGCGAAAGGGGGAGGTTTATTTTGCGAATATCCCGAATCTCTGGCTGTTGCGCGACACGAAGGGCACAGGGCAGGCGGATTTTCGGAAATCATTGGCGTATGGTTTCGGCGTGAGGACTTCTTTTCTCGGTCATGATTTACACGGGTTGCGGATGGGGCCGGATGGGAAGCTTTATTGCAGCATTGGTGATCGCGGTTTCAATGTGAAAACAGCCAAGGGCGATGGTGCTCACCCGGAAACGGGTGGCGTCTTGCGCTGCAATCCAGATGGGTCGGATCTGGAGGTTTTTGCTTTTGGCCTGCGCAATCCGCAGCATCTGGCCTTTGATGATTACGGCAATCTTTTCACCGGCGATAATAATTGTGATTCCGGCGATCAGGCGCGGTGGGTTTATGTGGTGGAAGGCGGGAACAGCGGCTGGCATGTCGGCTATCAATCGTTGGAAGCACCGCGTTCGCGCGGGCCGTGGAACAGCGAGAAGATGTGGTATCCGCCGACGGATGATCAACCGGCTTACATCGTGCCGCCGGTGGCGAACGTGGCCGATGGTCCATCAGGAGTGACTTATTATCCGGGCGTCGGTTTGCCGGAGAATTACAAAGGACATTTTTTCCTGACCGATTTTCGCGGCGGAGAAAACAGTCTGATTCATTCTTTTGCGGTGAAAGCGAAAGGGGCCGGTTTCGAGATGGTGGATCACCAGGAATTTTTGCGCGGGATGCTGGTGACCGACGCGCAGTTCGGGCCGGACTCGGCGTTGTATATCACGGATTGGGTGGAAGGATGGGGGATGCCGAGCAAGGGACGCATTTACAAAATGTTTTCGCCGGAATTGCGCCAGAGCACGTTGGTTTTGGAAACGAAGAAAATCATTGGCGAAGGGATGGAGGGGCGGTCAGCGGAGGAGTTGGCGCGATTGCTTTCGCACCCGGACCAACGTGTGCGGCAGGAAGCGCAATTTGCCTTGGCAGACAAAGGCGCATCCTCGGTGAAAATTCTTCGTAGCGTGACGCAGCAACGGACGAATCAACTGGCGCGCATCCACGCGATCTGGGGATTGGGCCAGATCGGTCGGGCGAAGTCGGAGCGCAGTTCAGCGTTGAAACCGCTTTTGCCGCTGTTGCAAGACGGAGACGCGGAGATCCGCGCGCAAGCGGCCAGGGTATTGGGCGACGCGAAATTTTCCGACGCATCCGGTCAACTGCGGAAAATGGCGGCGGGTGACAACAGTGATCGGGTGAAATATTTTGCGACGATGGCGCTGGGAAAAATCGGCGGGAAGAAAGGCATTGAGCCGGTCTTGGAAATGTTGCGGGCAAATAATGATGTGGATGCTTTCTTGCGTCATGCCGGCGTGATGGCGTTGATCGGGTTGGGTGATGCGGCTTTGACGCAGGCATCGCACGATTATTCGCCCGCCGTGCGGATGGCGGCGTTGCTGGCCATGCGGCGGATGCATCGTGCGGATATTGCCATGTTTTTGGAGGAGGACAATCAGCGGTTGGTGACGGAAGCGGCCCGCGCGATCAATGACGAGCCGATCAATGAAGCGATGCCGCAACTGGCTAAACTCATCACGAAATCAAATTACGCCGAACCGCTTTTCAGCCGGGTGTTGAATGCGAATTTCCGGACTGGCACGGAAGAAAACGCGGCGGCTCTGGCCAAAGCGGCGGCGAACCATGATATTCCCGAAACGATGCGGGCTGACGCGTTGGATTTGCTGGCGCAATGGGCCAAGCCTTCTGGGCGCGATCACATTGTCAATTTGTGGCGGCCTCTGACGGAGCGCGATGGACAGGTGGCGGTGCGGGCGATCAGTCCTGTGCTTGACAAAATTTTGCGGCATTCGCCTTCGGCCGTGCAATTGGCGGCGTTGAATGTCGCAAAAATATATTCCCTGCAACTGGCGGAAGGGGCGGCGTTTAACCTGGTGACGACCACGAATCAAAACACCACGGTCCGGGTGGAAGCGTTGAAACTACTGGCCCAATTCAAATCGTCGAAACTGGCCGAGGCAGTGAAATTTGCGGCAGCAGATGCACAGGAAGATCTGCGCAAGGAAGCGACCACCTTGCTGGCCCAACTGGACCCAGCCGATGCCACGGCGATGTTGAGCGCGCTTTTGGAACGAGGCTCCACCGGTGAGCGACAGAACGCGTTGCTCAATCTTGGCATTGTGAAAGACAATTCGGCCAATACTGTTTTATCGCAATGGCTCAACAAATTGGCGACGGACCAGTTGCCGAAGGAGTTGCAATTGGATCTTCTGGAAGCGGCGCAAAAACGAAACGTGCCGCCGCTGATCGAGCAATTGAACAAACTGCAATTGGCCCGGGCCAATGACGAGCTGGCACCGTATCGCGCGGCCTTGTTCGGCGGAAATGCCGACGAAGGGAAGAAAATATTTTTTGATCGTGCAGATGTTTCGTGTGTTCGCTGCCACAAGGTTGGCACCACCGGCGGAGATGTTGGACCGAACCTCACCGGCATCGGCACACGTCAGCCGCGTGAATATATTTTGGAGTCGGTCATTTTCCCGAACAAACAAATCGCGGCGGGATTTGAAAGTTATATGGTCACGATGAAAGATGGTTCGGTTCATGCCGGGGTTACGAAAAAAGAATCCGAACAGGAACTGGTTTTGAATTCGGCGGAAGACGGAGTCGTCACGCTCAAAAAAGCGGACATCGAGAAGCAGAAACGAAGCTTGTCGCCGATGCCCGAGGGATTGGGAGCGGTTTTGTCGAAGCGTGATTTGCGGAATCTGGTGGAGTTTTTGGCGACGCAGAAGTGAAAATTCCAAATTCCAACATCCAAGCTCCAGAGAAACTTCAAATTACAGCATTATCCATAGCGATACGGTGGCGTCATCTGGAAGGTGTTGGGCAGGTGGCGGATTTCTTTTACTTTGCTGTCCTCAAGCAGAACTTCGACGACGTCGAAGCGGATCTGGATGGGCGGGTTTTTTAGAAGGCGCAGATAATCGAAGGCGCATTTTGTGAGCAGGCGGCGCTTAGATTCATTCACTCTCGCGGCGGGGCGTGTCCAATCATCGGGTGATCCGGCTTTGACTTCGACAAATATCAGACAATCACCATCCCGGAAAACCAGGTCCACCTCGCCGCGATGTTTTCGTTCCGGTTTGAAATTGGCGGTGAGAAATTTCAAACCGGCTCGTTGCAGATATTTTTTGGCGGCGGCTTCGCCGATTTGGCCATGGCGTTGCGCGATGGGTAATTCTTCTTTTTCCGGCCGCGACAGAATCCGAGACAGAAAGCTCATAAGGCCAAATCGGGCTGCTCACCACGGCAAGGGGCAAAACTCTGCCGATGAATGGGACAGGGGCCGAGGTTCTTGATCGCGGCCAAATGGCTGGCCGTGCCGTAACCTTTGTGGCCCGCAAATCCATACCCGGGATATTGCTGATCCAGTTGGACCATCAGACGGTCGCGGCTGACTTTGGCGAGGATGCTGGCGGCGGCGATGGAGTAACTGAGACTGTCACCTTTGACGATGGCGGTTTGCGGAAAGGACAAAGATTTCACCGGCAAGCCATCCACCAGCACGTGTTGCGGCGGCGGATTTAATCGGGCCAAGGCCAGATTCATGGCGCGATGAGTGGCTTGGAGGATGTTGATTTGATCAATGACCCCGGCGTCCACCTGGGTGATGGCAAATTTTATTTCCTCGTAGGAGGTGAGTTCAGCAAAAAGTTTTTCGCGATCGCCCGCCTTGAGTTGCTTGGAGTCGTTCACTTTTTGCAGGGAATCGGGCAGGCCGTCTTGGATCCAGCGAACCGGAAAGATGACGGCGGCGGCAAAGACGGGACCGGCGAGGGGGCCGCGACCGGCTTCATCCACTCCGGCGATTTGCGCCAACCCTTTTTCCAGCAGTGCTCTTTCGTACTGGAAGCGGTTGGGAACCATTATTTTTGGCCGGCCACGATGCGAAAGGCGGGGATGGTGCCGACTTCCACCTGGCCGGTGACTTTTTGCGCGGACGTCTTGGTATCGGTCAGCACATTGCCGGTGAAGATCACGTTCTTTTTCAGGTTCCAGTTGAAGCCGTTGACTTGAAAGGTGTAATTCGTTTGCAGATTGCTTGACTGATCGGCGCCGATCGCTTTTTTCACCCGGCCGAAAAATGATTTTTTCTCTTCAGGCGCGGATGGGGTGGCAATGACTTCGCCCTCGTAAAGCGTGCCGTCGGAATCCTTGACCCGGACGCTCTGGCCATCGCGCTCGATCTCGAATGAGGGCAGCACGGCGGGTTGCGGCGGAGCGGGAGGCGCGGGCGGAGTGTCCAACCGGAAATAATGTCCGTTGTTGTAAGGGGTTTCCGTGATGCTGACAATCTGCCCGGTCGGCGCTGGAGCGGGAGTGGCCACGGGCGGCGTAGGCGGCGCAATAGTTTCGGCGACCACCGCAGGCTTGGTGGGTGCGGGCGGTGTCGCAGGTGCAGGCGTTGTGGCTCCAGGGAGCGGGGCGACGATTTCTGGCGGAGCGGTATTTTCGCTGGCCAGACGTTTTTCTTCCGCGAGTCGCGCCGCTTCGGCGTCTGCTTTTTGTTTAGCCTCGGCTTCGGCGGCGAGGCGGGCTTGTTCGCGTTCTTTCGCTTTGGCTTCGGCCTTCAAACGTTTTTCTTCAGCGGCCTTGGCTTTGGCTTGGGCGCGTTCATCGGCGATGCGTTTGTCTTCGGCTTCGGCAGCAAGGCGGGCTTGTTCACGTTCCTTGGCCTTGGCTTCCGCTTTCACGCGTTTCTCTTCACGGACTTTGGCTTCCGCGTCTGCTTCGGCTTGCAAGCGGGCAGTTTCGCGCGCTTTGGTTTCGGCGTCCGCTTTTTGTTTGGCTTCCAAGGCGGCGGCTTTGGCCTTGGCTTTTTCCTCGGCGTTCCGTTTGTCCTCGGCTTCGGCAGCGAGGCGGGCTTGCTCGCGCTCTTTGGCTTTGGCTTCGGCTTTGCGCAGTTTTTCTTCCAGCGCCTTGGCTTTGGCCTGCTCTTCCGCTTGCTGGCGGGCGGCTTCCAGCGCTTTTTCGTCCGCTTCTTTTTTGCGTTTCGCTTCCAGCGTGGCGGCTTTGGCTTTTTCCTTTTCTTCGGCAATGCGTTTATCTTCGGCTTCGGCGGCGAGACGGGCTTGCTCTTGTTCTTTGACCTTGGCTTCTTCCGCGAGGCGTTTGGCTTCGAGCGCGGCGGCTTTTTCTTTTTCCTCGGCGATGCGTTTATTTTCGACCTCTGCGGCGAGGCGCGTTTGCTCACGTTCTTTGGCTTTGGCTTCTTCGGCCAAACGTTTTTCCTCGCTGGCTTTTGCCTCCGCTTCGGCCTGGCGTTTCGCTTCTTTGGCCGCAGCTTGATCTTTGATTTTTTTCTCCAAAGCGCGTTTAGCCGCTTCCGTGGTGGCGGTGGAGGTATAAAGTTCAACCGTCTTATGATAGCCGGGATTAGCGACTTGCGAGCGGTCGGGTGTGGTTTGGGAAGTATTGCTCTGGGTCAATTCATTTTTCAGAGCGTTGCCGTTTGCCGCCAGGGTATCGGAGGAGGAGACATCTTTGTCCAACCTGGCCACAACAATCGGTTTTGCGTCCGGCACAGGTGTCGCAGGCGGAGGAGCCGAGGATGCAACCAATGCCGATGCTGGTGCCGGTGGCGGCGTGGTCACGACTACAGCCGGCGCGGGTGCGGGTGTTGGAACGGCCACAGCCAATGCCGGCGCAGGCGTGCCGGATGCTGCGTTGCCGCCAGTGGGCGATTGGCTCTGCCCGTTGAGTTCCGTTTTGGTTTCTTTTTTGATTGAGGTATCGGCGACGGCCAAAGCAGGAGCCGCCGCGAGATTAGTTATCGGGGCCGCCGACGCGACAGCGAGTTGTTTCCCACCATCACTGCTTTTCTCCGCAGAAGCCAGTTGGACAATCCCGCTGGTAGGCAGATTGGTTTTCGCTTTGGCATCGTCAACCGCAATGGGTTTGGCCGCAGCAAGCGCAGATGTGGTTGCGGCGGGTTTGACCTCGGCCACAATGACGGCCGGAGGCGCAGTCGTCGCAACGGAATTGGAACTCTCTCCTGTGACCGTCGCCGGAATAAAAGCGGTGGGCGATCCTTCGGTGCTGACCGAGGCCATCGGTCCGACTGGTTTTTCCTCCGGCAGCAGAAACATCACCGCCAGAAAAATAACAAAACCGACCGCCGTGCAAAAGGCCACTTGCGGCCAGAAACCGCCCAAACCGGCCCACCAGGAATTCTTTTTGGTCGGCCTTCTCCGCACGGAACGCCGCACTTCGTCCTGCAATTGCCGCCGGGAACTTTGCTCCAAAACAAACGGACGCTTGGCCTGATCCTGACGCTTCTTGGCGTAGCCCTTGAGCAGGTCGTCCATTTTTTTATTGGGTTCCGATGACGGCATAATGATTAGACGGGAACGGAGGACGGTTTCTTCCCGGAAAAGATTTGCGCCACAATTTTCTCGAGGCGATCCAGGCATTTGCTCAGGCGCGAACTGACGGTTTTTTCGTTCAACTTCAATTCGCGGGAAATTTCATCGTAACTTAAATCGCCGAAATAACGGAGTTCGATGATTTCGCGGCAAGGTTCGCCGAGTTGAATCAGGGCCTGACCGATTTGCGTGACGCGCTCGGCATTCGCCAGCAGGACATCGGGGCCAGGCAAATTGCTGGGCGGATTAATGGTCTGGCCGGTGGCAGGATCTTCGGCCTGCAAAGAAACGGTATTGGCACGACCGCCGCGTTTGACCGCCTGACGGCGCTCGCGAAAATCGCGGGCTTTATTGGCGGCGATGCGAAAGATCCAGGTCTGCAATTTGCTTTGGCCATTAAACGAGGAAAGATGCCGAACCACCGAGAGAAAAGCGTCCTGGCAAATCTCCTCGGCGTCTTCCTGCGAGAAGTCCGGCGAGAGCTGAAAAATGAAACGGGCGGTGGGGGCGTAATGCAAATCGAAGAGATGGTTCCACGCGTCGCTATCGCCTTTGCGGGCGCGGGCGACCAATTGGGTTTCCGATTCCGAACTCATCTTTCCCCGGACAATAACCAAAACCCGGAAAAAAGAAAATGGTTTATTATACGACGAAAAAATCATTGGCCGAATGCAACTTAAAAAGTTTCAGAAATGAACTTTAACCGCTTGGAGGGCGACGCGGACAGGGGTATGGTTGCAGTAAGAAAGTCCCATGAGGCCGGCCGAAACAATTTTGCGGCGGCACTCGATTAACAACGAGAGCGCGCCGGGTGCAGCAGATCATCTGCCGGGGGATTTTGCTGCTTTGCTTCGCCAGCTCGGTTCGGCCAACAACGATTCCCCCCCTGTCTTTCTGGCCTCCGAGGTGTCCCGGAATAACACCCGGGATTTGAAAAGCTTCCTCGAATATTACCAAACACAATTTCTGCTGCCGTTGGATCTGCCCATCATCGCCCAGGCCCACGCCCATGTCCTGCGCGGAGAAGTCCGGGAATTGATCGCGCTTGATGCGAAGCTGGCCGCCGAACCTTCCTTCGCGCCGTTTGCCGGCGCCAGCCGCCGGGCCGGTCGAACGCAAATGACGCGGCTTCGTCCGTTGCGCGATAATCGCGTGGTCCAACGTTATTTGGCCGCCATCGAAAACGGTCGGGCGCAGGGTTGGCACATGATTGCGCACGGCTTGACCCTGGCGGTTTATTCCCTGCCTTTGCGCCAAGGCTTGATGCACTACGCCATGGAAACTTTGGGCGGCTTTACCGATGCGGTCGGTCATTCGCGCCAAATTCCGCTGGCCGAAAGTGAACCCATTTATCAAGAAGTCGCCGCCCAATTGCCCGCCGCCGTGGAACAGGCCGTGGCTGGCAGCGAAATTTTCAGAGTTGAAGTTTCAACTTTGAACCGTACTCTGGCTGCTCATGCCAGCCAGCACTGAAACTTTTTTGAACGCCGGAGATTGGACGATTATTGTCGCCTATCTCCTCGTCATCATCGGGCTGGGCAGTTGGTTCGGGCGCGACCAGAAAAACACCCGCGATTATTTTCTTGGCAGCAAAGACATTCCCTGGTGGGGCATTGGCCTGTCGATCGTCGCCGCCGAAACCAGCGCCCTCACCATCATCGGCGTCCCGGCCATGGCCTACGCCAAGGGCGGTAATCTTTTTTTCCTGCAACTCATCATCGGTTACGTCATCGCGCGTATCATCCTTGCGGTCGTGATGGTGCCGCATTATTTCAAGGGAGAGATTTATTCGCCTTACCAGCTTTTTGCCAACGCCTTCGGCCCCAGTGCGCGCAATACGGCGGGCGGTTTCTTTCTTTTGAGCGAAACACTGGCGGCGGGAGTGCGGGTTTATGTCGCGTGCATTCCTATTAAGCTGATGCTTGGCGATAAAGTTCTCGGCTCGTTCACTGGAGGCGATCCGATTCTTGGCGCGATTCTTTTGTTCGTCATTTTATCACTGGTCTATACTTATATCGGCGGTGTCAAAGCGGTCATCTGGACCGATGCCGTGCAATTCGGCCTCTTTCTTATCGGCGGGTTGTTCACGGTGTTTTATATTCCAAGTCAATTTCCCGGCGGATTTGGTGAAGCCTTCAAAATGGCTGGCGACGCGGGCAAACTTCACTGGCTCAATACGAACGTGACTTGGGGCAGCGTCTGGGAAGATCCGATCAATATTTTCATGGGCGTCATCGGCGGCACCTTCATGGTGATGTCCACGCACGGCGCGGAACAACTCATCGTGCAACGCGTGCTGGCCTGCAAAACGGTGCGCGATGGCCGCCGCGCGCTGGCCTTGAGCGCGGTTTTGATTTTCCCATTGTTCCTCATTTTTCTCCTCGTGGGCGTGATGCTCTGGGTTTATTACCAAAAATTTCCCATGGCCATTCCCATTCCCGAAATTCGGCCCGGCAGCGGCATCAAAGCAAATGATTTCATTTACCCCATTTTCATGCTCAGCGGGGTGCCGCATCTTTTGAAAGGCTTTTTGATCGTGGCCATTCTTTCCGCCGCCATGTCGTCGGTCAGTTCCGCGCTGACTTCGCTCGCCTCGGTTTCCACCATGGATTTCATCAAAAAAATCATCCCCAACAAGTCCGACGAATTTTTCCTGCGCTTCAGTAAATATTCCACCATCTTCTGGGCGGCGATTTTGATCCTGGTGGCTTATCTGAGCCGCGAGGTGAATTCAGTGTTGGACATTGCCTTTAAATTGCGCGGCCTGACCAGTGGCGCGCTGCTGGGAGGATTGGCACTGGCGGTTTTTTGGAAAAGACAACGCGCCCTGCCGGTCGTGACCGGGATGATCACCTCGCTGACCGTCATGACCTATCTCAGTCCGTTGGGAGAAAAGATTTTTCCGAAAGCCTGGCTGTGTCCCACCACGATTTCCTTCACTTGGTACACCATGATCGGCTGCGCCATCACCGTTACCGTCTCCTTCATCGTTCGGGCGATCGTGCCAAAAAGAATGCCGACCTCTGTCTAACATGGCGATCACGCCGCAACAATTCGAGCAGATCCAAACCCGCCTCGGCCAGTCGAAGCGCGCCGCCCGGCCGGTATTTGACTCCAGCGTTCGCCCGGCTTCCAAGCATCAGATCATCATCGGCATTGATCCATCGTTGCGCGGAACTGGCTATGGCGTGATTCAATTGGCCAAACCTTATCCGCGCACGCTGGCGCAGGGGACAATTTCGTGTCCCGCCGGTTGGGAGCTTTCCCGCTGTCTCGTGAAAATCACCCATACCTTGCGCGACGTGGTGGCCAAACATAAGCCGACGGTTTGCGCGGTGGAAGGATTGTTCTTTGCGCAAAATTTGCAGACCGCCCTGATCATGGGTGAAGCGCGCGGGGCAGCCTTGGTCGCTGTGGCCGAAGCCGGTTTGGAAATCTTTGAAATTTCTCCGCGCAAAGTGAAGCAATCCATCGTCGGCTACGGTGCGGCGCAGAAATTGGCCGTGGCCAAAATGGTGCAGCGCATGTTGCATTTGACAGAGTTGCCCGATCCCGATGCGGCGGATGCCTTGGCCCTGGCGCTGGCTCACGCGCAGGATACGAACCGGTTTGGGTTGGGTGGCTCTAAAAAACTCTAAATCTCGCTGGCAGCAGCCAAAGCTCAGCCACAAAGCAAACGTTTACGTAAAACGCAGCCAAAACATCATCCATTGTTACCCCCCAACCTTCCGGTAGTGACTGACTTTGTTTGACCGGCCAGGGTTTCAGGATGTCAAAGATACGGAATAAGACAAAAATGAGGGTCACTCCCGGCCAGTGATTTTGGAAAAGTGTTCCGAGCGGAGGTGCTGATTTAAAAAGAAATGGCCATGTGAGAAAGCACAACGGGATCGCCGCGATTTCATCCATGACAATGGAGCCGGGATCTTTTTGCTTCAGGATTTTCTCGCCTTCACCGCAGGTCCAGACGGAGATGGCCAATCCGCCGGCAATCCCGCAGAAGAAAACAAGCAAACTATCCGAAGCGAATAAAATTGCCGTCCAAAGAAGGCCCACCACCGAACCAAACGTCCCCGGCGCAAATGGAATTCGTCCCACGCCAAAACCCTGTGCCAGCCAGAGGATCATAGATCAACCAGGTAAAGTTGCCGGTTGCGCCAGAGATATAGTGTGCCGGAATAAAATGTCAGGAAGACGGCGATGCCAACGGCCCACGGCTCAAGCAAATCAACCCAGGATTTGCCCAAGATAGGGAACCCAAACAGCGCCTGGCCGAACCCGTTCATTTCCCCGTAACTTTGCCGCACCAAAATCCAGATGATGGCCACGATCTGTGAAATGGTTTTATGCTTCCCATAACCTTCCGCCGCCAGCACCACATTCTTTGACGCCGCCAGCAGGCGCAGGCCGGTGATGGCCAGTTCTCGCGCCACGATCACCACGGCCATCCACGCCGGAATCCAGCGTTCACCGACGAAGGCGATAAAGGCGGAACAGACCAGAATTTTATCCGCCAACGGATCCATCAGGATGCCGAAATTGGTGATGAGCTTGTCGCGGCGGGCAATTTTGCCGTCGAAATAATCGGTCAGGCTGGCGATGCAAAAGAGAGCCAGGGCAATCGTGAGGTGCTGGGGGAATTCCGCAAAAATCACAGCCAAGAACGCCATCGTCAATACGAAGCGTGATAGTGTTAATTTATTCGGAACATTCATTCAGGTTTTGCAGAGTGGATTAAAAGCTGATTTTTAAGGGATGTAAATAATAACCGCAATGGAGTGCGACCGTCCCGGTTGCAGAGATGTGGTGCGGGAGTGACGTATTGAACTTATCAATCCCTTGTTGCGCGCGACGTTTCTGCGACCGGGACGGTCGCACTCCGCGTCTCACACCGGTTCCGCAATCAAATCGTAATCGGTATGCCCAATAATCTTTACCATGGCAAACTGGCTTGCTGGCAAATGCCCCCGCACATAAATACGTCCGTCAATATCCGGCGCATCCGCCGCACCCCGCGCCACCATGAAATGTCCCCGCCGGGTTTCCGCCGGGCCGGAAGCATTGCGGATCAAGCCGTGTTCCCACGAACTGACTTTCGCGTTCTGTAAATCCTGGCCGTGCGCCTCGCGTTCGATCAACACGCGGATTTCCCGACCCACAAACGATTCCGAGACGTGCCGCGCCACCTTGAGTTGTTCGGTCATGGCCAGCTTTTGCCGCTGCTTTTTGACCTTGTCGGTAATCTGCCCCTCCATCTTGCCCGCACGCGTGCCGTCTTCCTGCGAATAAGTAAAAATGCCCAGCCGCTCGAATTTCGTGTCGCGAATAAATTTCAACAACGTTTGGAAGCACTCCTCTGTTTCGCCGGGGAAACCGACGATAAAAGTCGTGCGCAAAGCAATCCCCGGAATACCCGCGCGAATTTTCGCGATGAGATCCACGATGTATTGCTGTGAAGTTTCGCGCCGCATCCGTTCCAACATGTTCTGGTGAATGTGTTGCAGCGGCATATCCACATAACGCGCCACCTTCGGACATTCCGCGATCGTCTGAATCAATTCATCCGTCCAATGCGCCGGATGCGTGTAAAGCAGACGAATCCAAAAATCACCGGGAATGGCATTCAACTCACGGATCAAGGTGCAAAGCGTGGTCGCATCCGAGGGCAACGATTTGGCCGCAGCGGTGAATTTTTCCGGTGACGAAATCGCGCGGCTGTGATTCGCCCGCAAATCCAATCCGTAATATGTCGAGTCCTGTGAAATCAGGTTCAATTCCTTCACCCCATCAGCGATCAACTGTTTCGCTTCCTGAACGATATCCGCCTGTTGCCGGCTGCGATGCGAGCCGCGCATTTGCGGAATGATGCAAAAACTGCACGGATGATTGCAGCCCTCCGCGATTTTGACATAGGCGAAATGCTGCGGCGTCAACCGAAAGCGCGGGGTGGCGAAATCAGGGATATATGTCGGACGTTGGTTGACATCTAAAATTTGAGGGATGACTGGCGCGGGCGGTTGGAGAGATTTTTTTTGCGGACGAGTGGCTGGAAGTTTGCCGCTGGCGATTTTTTCCTGCCGTCGGGCCAGCGCCTGATGAACGATGTCTGAAACTTGCGCCACTTGATCAATCCCCATGAACGCATCCACTTCCGGCAGGAGCGTGGGCAATTCCTCGCGAAACCGCTGCGTCAAACAACCTGAGACAATCAGTCCCTGTGACGGATTGACCTTGGCGCGCAACTCCGACGATTCCAAAATCGCATCCACACTTTCCTCCTTCGCGCCGTCAATGAACGAACAGGTATTGACGATGACCACATCGGCCTGGGTGGCGTCGTTGACGATCTCCACGCCATTTTTCATCAGCGAGCCGAGCATGATTTCAGCGTCCACCAAATTTTTGGCGCAACCGAGCGAGATCAGGCCGACGCGAACGTGGGCTTCTTTTTTAGGAGTAGTGGTCACAGACATTTAATTTGCGATGGATTCACCAGCATGGGGCGAATCGTAAACCGTGATTCGTCCATCAACAAGCTATCGCTTTACCGGCGGGAGGGGGAGACTTTCGCCGGTGCCGGTGGTGGTGGGGTGAACGCGAGTGTCGCCCACCGTCACTTGATGGCTTTTGTCGGCCCAATTTTTATAGAGGGCGTAAGAGACAAAGCCGGTGATCAGAATCAAGCCGCCGACGACCGCGCCCAACAACATGCGCCAATTGAGTTTGGAAAGCTGGTACATGGCCCCGTCCAGGACGCCATTGCGCGATCGGGACAAAAGCGGCGGGTCTTTGTGCTGGGAATTGCCGGACAATTCTTCATTCAACTGCGCCAGAAGTGTCGGCACATCCAGTTTCAACATCCCGGCGTAGGCTTTGACGAAGCCGCGGATATACACCGGCGCCGAAAAGACGTCGTAATTTCCCTCATCCAGCGCGCGGACATGGTCAATGCGGATTTTGGTATAATCCGCCACGTCTTCGGTGGTGAGTTTTTGGGCTTCGCGGGCCTGCTGCAATTGCTCTGCAACTGTTGGCATACCGATATCGTATAACAGTTTGCAAAGGGTGTTGGCAACCCTGAAAATGGGGTAGTCGGCTATTTTGACGGAGCGCGGGTCTGTGACCCGCAGCAGCGTGAAATGGTAAAGAGGCTTTGAATAACTCCACACCTTCTGCCCGGCGACGCTGCTG
>CAIYOY010000402.1 GCA_903927905.1 uncultured Verrucomicrobiales bacterium
GCCCAGCTTGTGACAAACGCTGCGCGCATCCATGACCGCCTGCGGGCCGCAACATTTATCTTCCGCCCGTGAAACACAATCCTGCGGCCAAAGTTTGAGGGTGATACCAACGACATCATAGCCCTCCTCCATGAGCAAAGCCGCCGCCGCCGAGGAATCCACTCCTCCGCTCATCCCAATCACCACCCGTATTTTCTTCTGTTCGGACATAACGGTTAAGCATACGTCTGGGCGCAGTTGGTTGTAAAGAATCGGTGAAACCTCACTTTATTGTAGGAGACGAGGTAACGAGACTCTAACTTTTTCTTAAAGCAGAAATCGAGTTAGAGTCTCGTCTCCTACAAAAATGGCCCGGCACTCCACTTGCGTCTGATCCAATTACCCATATACTGCGTGCCAATGAAACGCCTCATCTTTTCTGCCTTCTTGTTCCTCGCTACAGCCCGCGCGTTTGCCGCCGAAGCGTGGTGGCCGCAGTTTCGTGGGCCGAATTGTTCTGGTGTCTCCGAAACAGCTACGCCTCCGGCTGAGTTCGGTCCCGGCACCAATCAGCTTTGGAAAATCGCTGTTCCGAGCGGACCATCGTCGCCGGTGGTCTGGGACGATCGCATTTTTCTAACCGGGTTTGAGGACGGCAAGTTGGAGGTTCTTTGTTATGCTCGGAAAGATGGCAAACTGCTTTGGAAACGGCCTGTGCCGACGACGAAGCTCGAAGAGTTCAACGCCACCGAAGGCAGTCCGGCGGCGTCCAGTTGTGTGACCGATGGCAAACGGGTCGTGAGTTATTTCGGGAGTTACGGATTGGTCTGCCACGATTTTTCCGGCAAAGAGTTGTGGCATCATCCGTTGCCACTGGCGGAAACGGCGGGTGGATTTGGTTCCGGCGGTTCACCGGTGTTGATCGGTGATCTGATCGTTCTGAATCGCGACATGGCCAAGAGCGGTTCGTTGCTCGCGGTCCATTTGAAGACCGGCAAACTCGCCTGGGAAACACATCGCGAAATTCCGCAAAGTTTTGGCACACCGATTCTGTGGAAAGACAACGGGGTGAATGAAATCGTCATGTCCGGTTCCCTCAAGATCAAAGCTTACGACCCCGTCACCGGCGCGGAACGCTGGTCGCTGGCCGGCATGCCGTCGTTCACTTGCACCACGCCGGTTGTTGGCGATGGTTTGCTCTACTTCGCCGGTTGGTCGCCGGGCAAAGGCGATTCTCCCATGCCGTCATTCGCCCAGATGGCCGCCCAATTCGACAAGAACAAAGACGGAGCCATCACGCCCGATGAAGTCAAAGGCACCTGGCTGGAATCTTTCTTCCGCGCCCAGGATGTCAACGGCGACGGCAAAATCACCGCCGAAGATACGGCGGCAATGAGAGCGATGATGTCCAAGGGTGAGAATGTGCTTGTCGCCATCCGCCCCGGTGGTCACGGCGAACTCAGCACCAACAACGTCGCGTGGAAACAAACGCGCGGCCTGCCATACGTGCCGTCGCCGCTTTATTATCGCGGACACATTTACGTGGTGAAAGACGGCGGCATGTTGTCTTGCTACGATGCGAAATCCGGCGAGACCTCCTATCAGCAAGAACGCCTTGACGCCATCGGTAATTATTATGCCTCGCCGGTTGCTGCCGATGGTCGGGTGATCGTGGTCTCGCTCAATGGCAAAGTGACCGTAATCGAGGCCGGTGGAACTGCGCCCAAAATACTTCACCAAGCCGATTTCAAAGAGCGCATCGCCGCCACCCCCGCGCTCGTGGGGCAACAGATTTACCTCCGCACCCCGACGACGCTATATGCGTTTGGGAAGTAAGAATGGGGAGCCAGTTCGCCTTGACGCGTGGGAGAGCAAAGTCTAAAGCTTGGCGAGTCAATTCAAATAAAGACAGATTACTATCACTGCACCCAATCCCTTTATAACTTCGGACCGATCAGTATTGGGTGGGAATGGGGCGATTAGAGTCTTCCGACCATTGGTAATCACGGTCGTAATTCTTTTTGGTCACAAATCTTGCGTGGCCATCGCAGTAAAGGACATTAGCCCCGTCAACCCCATGGTTGTCGAATGGATTCGGCCAGTTTTCTGTTGGCCAGCCATCAGTGGGATGGGTTTGAACCGCGTCCTGAATCAACCAAGTTTCGGCCGGACCGACCAATTGCCCCGCTGGCCAGCCATAGGCGGCATTGGCATGGTGCTGATAGCCTGAGATTAACCGGGTTGTTTTACGGACGGTTTGTTCTATGGTCGCACCAGACTCCCATTTATAGGCGCCAAAAGTTTCATAACTGATGCCTTCGGCATAAGTAGCATTCGCTTTGGAGTTGGTCGAAGTGTTTTCCAGATCTACGTTACGGATGATGCCATTCCAAAGTTCGCGCTTGGTGATATCAATAAAATTTTGGGTTGCCGGACACAAAAAAGAATGAAAATTCTTGATGTAACCGCCGCGGAAGGCCCAATTCAGATCGTCACTCGATTGCAGAATAGTCGAACCGCTGGCCTCCTGTCTATTCTTCCAGTTATAGCAATCGTCCTGGCCGGTCAGAAAGCCTTCCTTCGAATCATCCGCATACATCTGGCTGGCGATGCCGATTTGGCGAACGCAGCCCCCCAGGCACTTTGTTTTTAAAGCATTCCTTTTCGCCTTCGACAGTGCGGGAAGAAGCATGGCCGCCAAGATGGCGATGATAGCAATGACGACAAGCAATTCAATCAGCGTAAACCCCCTGATTGCAGCAGGTTTATAGAAACGATCTTTCATAAGTTGCGCCGGCACGATGCCAGCATTGTTGATTCTTTGTGACCCTAGTTCCACGATTGGCTTTAGTCAACAGGAATAATCATCCGGACGCATGTGCGTTCCCAGGCACACTCCCGGGTCAAATCGGGATTAAAATCCAGCCTATAACCGGCGTCGTGGCTGCGTTGGTGACAATGCGGCTCCATTCGAAACATTTTTTGCATCAGAAATTCCGAGGTGCAGTTTAGTGAAAGGCGGGGCGAGTCGTACTCGCGA
>CAIYOY010000403.1 GCA_903927905.1 uncultured Verrucomicrobiales bacterium
AGCAATTCGATCAACGTAAACGCTCCGGTTCTGGTGCGGTTTCTGTACAGGGAAAATAGACGATGGCTGTAGCGCGCTTTGTGGCACAATTCAATCATATCGCATGGAGATTGGTTATAAAGTCAGAGATACGAGCGGGTTCGTCAAGCACTATTTTCCATTTTCGAAATAAGTCACTGAAATGTAAGCTGGTTACCAAGGTAGCCTGTATAAATTGGTAAGGTATGAATACTTTTCCATTTCGATATGGGAAAATATAAATATCGTATGCAGGATACGGAACTTTGCTGGTTATTAGGTCTGTCCTGACGATTTAAAATCACACAATCCATTTTATGTTAAAAACACATAATGTCAATAGATAATATGTAGATTAGATCTAAATCAATGTTTATTGGGATGAATTAAACGTTTTAGAATAAAATTTTTTTAATTCTGAATGGAATTACAATCGGCCACTTTTGGGCTTCCATTCATGCAAGGCAAGCGCCGCGGCACCCAGGGCACCATTAAAACTTCCCAACTCGGAACCGACCACGGTGGGAGCTTCCCGATGTTGCGTGGAGCAAAAATCCGTGACGGCTTCACGCATGGGGTCAAGAAAAGCTTTGCCTAATTCGGCCAGTGGACCGGCAATAATAATTTTCTGCGGGTTGAACAGCGCATTCATTTGGCAGGCTGCCCAGCCGAGGGTTCGCGCTGCGTCATTCAAAATATTACATACTAATTTATCTTCGGACTGGGCTCGCTGAATCAAGTCGGCCAATTCATCGCCTTCGGCATTAATGGTTGGCTGTCCGCCGTGCGCAGTGCGGACAGCCTGGAGAATGGCCGGCATCGACGCGATTTGTTCCAGCGGTTGGAGCGAGCCGCATTTCCATGTTTGCACTCCATTGTTCATGGTGGCGGCCAAGTCGATTTGCTTATTCTGACTGATGCACTGCGTCCGCAACGCCTGGGATTTTGCTTTGGCCAGCGCAGGTAATAACAGCGCGGCCAGAATGGCAATGATGGCAATGACCACCAGCAATTCAATCAAGGTGAATCCCCGCGTATCGAGCCAGGGCGTTTTATTTCGTTTCGGCATTGTAATTAATAAGTTTCGCTATTTTTAGATTTTTGCAAGCCCTCTCCCGCAGATACGGAAGAGGGCTTGCCAGTAATGGTCATGGGCTGGTGATAATATAGAATTGATTTGTACTGCTGGGATTGCTCGTATCAGTATAAGTGTCTGTCCCGCCACTGAAGGTCTGGCCGGAGATTAATTGGGTCCAGGTGGATGTAACCGGCGTGAGTGTTATGTCCGAGGTGGTCCAGATGGAATAGGTTGTCCCCGCAGTGCCGGTGAAAAAGAGTTGAAAACCGCCGGCTCCAAGAGATTGCGTGGACGTGAACTGCGGCGGCACTGCCAGGGTAAATGACGCAGTGGAACTGGTATTGGTCAACCCTCCCGGGTTGGTGACCACCACTTTGTAATTACCCACATTGGCGCTGGTCGCCGGATTAATCGTGTAGGTGGCATTGGTCGCCGAGCCGATGGCAACAAAGGCTCCGGTGCCGCCAGCTTGGAAATACCATTGATAGGTGAGGGGGCCGCTGCCTTCAGCCGAGACCGAGAGCGTGTTGGAGGATCCGGCGTTGTTGGTTATGCTGACCGGTTCCAAGGCAAAGTTTGGCGCGATAACCGTGGGACCGAAGCGAACTCCCGCGAGCATTTCGCTGGCGGGGGCGGTGACCAGGTTGGCGGCGACGGAGGCCGGGCCGTTGTCAGTGATTTTGATCAAACGGTTGCCGGAGGCTTCTGCCGTGGTGGCATATAACACCGCGCCATGCACGTTGGAGCCCCAGACGGATTGCGCGCTGAAGTTCACGGTCAGGGCGCGGACGCCGGCAGTGGAATTGGTGGCGGTTCCCAAGGTGTAGCTGTAGGAAAAGCCGCCATTGACCGTATTGGTGTCCCAGCGCTGGATGCCGCCGGCCTGCACGTTTGTGCCGCCGTAGGTTCCATTATCGGCGATGTAAACAGTGCCGCCGTCCGGGCTGACTGCAAAGTCCATCGGACTGTTGGTTTCCAGGATCTCCAAGGCACTCGAGGTCGGAGCATTGGGCAGGCCGAGGCAGCCATAGACGCCATTGCTGGTTCCGGAGGAATCGGTGAATACCAAATTTCCGCCGATTATTTCGACAACATGAGGGCCGGTGAAGCTGCCTGCGATTGCGATGACGCCGCCGCCGGAGGCACTTAGGGCCTCGGAGCTGACATTGCAATATTTGACGGCATTACCGGAACCGGCCTGACCGGCGACGTACCAGTTGGTGGCATTGCCGTCGAGGTCGACGGCGGCACGGACCTGATGGCCGCCGAGGCTGCAAAGGCCGGTGTTGGTGTAAACGAGGCTGTAATAGCCATAGGCATCCACTTCGCCGATGCCGCGCCAGTTCGGTCCGCCATTCGCACCGATGGTCACATCCGGGCCGGAGAATGGATAAGGCTCGCAGTAACCAACAAACGAGAGGACCTGGTTGTTCGGCGAAATTGACAGGAAGGCCGTAAAGGCGGCATCCCCACCGCCGCCGGGGACAAGAATGGCGGGGCTGCCAAAGGGCATGGAAGTGCTGCTGGCTCCGCCGGTGCCATAAGGCTGGCCGGTTCCCTCGTCGGGAATCTGGATGGTGTTGGAGTAGCTTCCGCTCGGGGTGTATTGATCCAGGTAGAGTGTATTGCCGGTGGCGGTGCTCAAGGGTTGAACGCCGTCACCCACGCGCACAACCACCAAGTTGTTGGACGAGAGGGATTGTAACGAGGGGGTCACAGTCAACAAATTGGTGACCGAGACGTGGCCATACAGATTGCTCACAATCAGTGTGTAGGTGCCGCTATTGGCGGTCTGAATATTG
>CAIYOY010000404.1 GCA_903927905.1 uncultured Verrucomicrobiales bacterium
CCGGTTGCATTTTCAAAAACCCGTCGCCCGAATTGCCCGCTGGAAAATTGATTGACCAGCTTGGCCTGAAAGGGACCAAGGTTGGAGGCGCTTCTGTCTCCGAGATTCACGGCAATTTTATTGTCAACGACGGCACCGCCACCGCGCGCGATGTTTTGCAGTTGATCCAAATCATCAAAGCCCGGGCGCGCGAACAATGGGGCATCGAACTCCACACCGAAGTGGAAATCATAGGAGAAGAATAATTCAGTGATAAATAAATTAAATATTACCGTCATGCTCGGTGGCCCTTCCGCCGAACGCGAAGTTTCCCTGCGCTCCGGCGCTTCCGTGGCCAAGGCCCTCCGTTCCCTCGGCCACGAAGTTCACGAACTCGATCCCAAGGATGGGCCGGGAAGCTGGGTTTTGCCGCCCGGCACGGACGTGGTTTTCCTCGCGATGCACGGCACCTATGGCGAGGACGGCACCGTCCAGGCCGAACTTGAAAAACTCGGTGTGCCCTATACCGGTTGCGGCCCGGAAGCCAGCCATATTGCATTTGACAAGGTTTTGACCAAGAAACGCTGTTTGGAAGCCGGTGTGCCCACCGCGCGTTTTGCCATTTTCGAATCCAATAAAGCCAGTTGGCCCGTGGGCTGGAATCCGCCGGTCGTGCTCAAACCGGTTCGCCAAGGCTCCAGTGTCGGTCTACAAATCGTGGATCGCGTGGAAGATTGGAGCAAATCGCTGACCGAAGCCCTGCGTTACGACACCCAGGTTTTGATGGAAGAAAAAATCGAAGGCCGCGA
The DNA here is from genome assembly GCA_903927905.1 of uncultured Verrucomicrobiales bacterium. Taxonomy (GTDB): domain Bacteria; phylum Verrucomicrobiota; class Verrucomicrobiia; order Limisphaerales; family Palsa-1400; genus CAIYOY01. The sequence goes on from CAIYOY010000404.1 coordinate 789, forward strand.
AACTACCGTCGGCATCCTGGAAGACAAAGCCCTGCCGGTGGCTGAGATCATCCTTCTTAAAAAAGGCCCGAACGATTACAAAACGAAATACACTCCGGGTGCCAGCGACAAAGTTTGCCCGGCGGATTTTGATGCCGCCACCACGGCCAAAATCCAAGCCGCCGCCCTCGGCGCTTTTCACGCCATTGGCGGACGCGATTATTCGCGTGTGGACATCATGGTCCGCCCGAATGGCGACCCAGTTGTCCTAGAAGTCAATAATCTGCCCGGCATGACCGACTTGAGCATTCTGCCGTCCGCTGCCGCCATCGCCGGCTTGAGCTATCCGCAACTTTGCCAGCGCATGATCGAACTGGCCATGAAACGTTCCACCAAGAAAAAATAAAATGTTCGCCTGGCTCAAACGAAAACCCAAAAATCGACGGCACGTCGAGCGTGAATACATGCTCGACGTCAAGCTTCGCACCAGCCAGACGCGCGCGGCGAAGGTCCGGTTTTTCAGTTCGTTGCTGGCCGTGGTCTTCTCCCTGGCAATGGTTGTTTTGGTTTTTTGGCGGGGCGGGCAATGGGCCTTGAACTATTTTATTTACAAAAATAATTCCTTCGCCATCCGCCAGATTGACATCCAGACCGATGGCGTGCTCTCGCCGGAAGTCATCCGCCAATGGGCCTCGGTCAAGAATGGAGACAATCTCTTCGCCCTTGATCTCATGACCGTCAAACGCACGCTTGAGCAAAAGCCCGTGATTCAGAATGTTGCGGTCGAGCGCATTTTGCCGGCCACGCTCAAAATCCACGTGAGCGAACGCGATCCCGTGGCTGAAACCGTCATCGTCCAGTCCCGACCCGGCGGCAAAGTGGAACAATTCGTTTACGATTTCGACGAGACGGGCGTGGTGATGCCGCCGCTCGATCCGCGTTTGCGCGCCAAACCGCTGGCTGTAGCCAACGAAAAACTTCCGCAGCTCACCGGGGTTTCCACCAACGACGTGCCCCTGGGTAAAACGACCCAATCCGCGCAAATCAAAGCCGCCGTGCATCTGCTCCGTGAATTGGATCACTCGCCCATGACCGGTCTGGCTGAACTCAAGACCATTGACGTGGCCGCGCCGGAAATTCTCCAGGCCGTGACCAGCCAGGGTGCGCAGATCACTTTTTCGCTCAACCAGTTTGACACGCAGTTTCGCCGCTGGCGTCAGATTTACGATCAATACCAAAAATGGGGCAAGGCCATCGCCTCGCTCGATCTTTCCATCTCGAATAATCTTCCTGTCAAATGGGTTGCGGCCGGGGCGCTTCCGCCCGCGCCGCCCAAGGTTGTCAAACAACCTCGAACCAAAAGGAAAAATGTTTGATCCGTCTTCCATCATTGTCGGCCTGGAGATCGGCACCTCCAAAATCTGCGCCGTCGTCGGCGAATTGAACGCCAACAACGTCCTCAACATCATCGGCGTGGGCCAGGCCCGTTCGCGCGGCGTGCGCAAGGGCGAGATCGCCGATGGTGCCAAGGCCGAGGAAGATGTGCGCAACGCCATCGTTGAAGCCGAGCAGATGTCCAACGCGGAGATTCGCAGCGTTTATCTCGCGGTCACGGGTAATCACATTCGTGGTTTTAACAATCACGGCACGCATCCGGTGGTTTCCGAGGACCGCGAAATCAACGAGGAAGACGTTCAGGATGTCGTCAAGAACGCCAAGGCCATCAATTTACCGCAGGATCACAACGTCGTTCACGCCATCCGCCAGCATTTCATGGTTGATGGCCAGAGCGGGATTCAGAATCCCGTGGGCATGTTCGGCGCGAAGGTTGAGGTGGATGTCCATGTGATTCATGGTCACGTCAACCGCTTAAAAAACGGATTGCGCGCGGTCAAAAGTCTCCAGCTCGAAACCGATGATGTTGTCTTCAGCGGTTTGGCTTCTTCACTCGCTCTCCTTTCCAACGAACAAAAAGAACTCGGCGCGCTGGTCATAGATATCGGCGGCGGGACCACGGAATACATTGTCTATTCCGATGGCATCATCAAACACACGGGCGTGCTTGCGGTCGGTGGGGATCACATTTCCAACGATCTCGCCTACGGATTGAAAATTTCGCTCGGTCGCGCCGAACAACTTAAACTCGAGCACGGCAGCGCCATTCTGGATGCCGCCGTCAAAGGCCAGACCATCACGCCGCCCAATGAACTCGGCCTGCCGCTCAAGACCGTCAATCTGGAACATCTCCGCCGCATCATGGCGCTGCGCCTGGAGGAGATGTTCGAGATCATCGAGCAGGAATTGTCCGCGCTCGGTCTGCTCAATTACCTGCGATGCGGGGTTTTCATCACCGGTGGTGGCGCTCGCATTCCCGAGATCCAGAAATTGGCCGAACATGTTTTTCAATTGCCCGCCTCCATCGGGAAGGCTAATTCCATCAGCGGCCTGAAATCCGCTCTCGACCAGCCGGAATTCGCCACCGCCATCGGTCTGGTAAAATTCGGTTCCTTCCAGCAAAAACGAAAGCCGGTCGGCAGCATCAAAGACGGTTTCGTAAAATCTTTCACCGAAATGTTCAAACGCTAAACCACTTTCGCCATGACCACTCCCACCGAACCCGCTGTGATGACCACCGAAGTGAAGCGCACCATTTCCGCCAAAGTCATCGGCCTCGGCGGGGCAGGGGGCAACGCCGTTCATCTCATGGCCCAATCGGATTGTCTGGGCATGGGACTCTTTGCCCTCAACACCGACGCGCAAGCTCTCGACAAGGTGGCTTTGGAAAATAAATTAATTCTCGGTTCCAATCTCAATCATGGCTTGGGAGCGGGCGGTGATCCCGAACGCGGCCGCGCTGCGGCCCAGGAAGACATGGATCATCTTCGCGCCATTTGCAAAGGGGCGGACATCATTTTCATCCTCGCGGGACTGGGCGGCGGCACTGGCACCGGCGCAGCTCCCGTTCTCGCGCAAGCCGCCAAAGAAAGCGGGGCGCTCGTTCTCGCCGTGGTGACTTTGCCCTTCGAGTTTGAAGGTGGTCGCCGCCAGCGCCAGGCGCAGCTCGGTTTCCAGCAGCTCAAAGCCGCCGCCGATGCCGTCATCTGCCTGCCGAACGAAAAAATGTTCAAACTCCTCGACGAAAAAACCGGCATGGGCGAAGCCTTCAAGATCAGCAACGATCTCCTGGCCGAAGGCGTCCGGGGCGTCTGGCGTTTGCTCGCGCAGACCGGTTTGATCAATGTGGATTTCGCCGATCTCTGTTCCGTCACCCGTGGTCGTCACGCCGAAAGCTCCTTCGCCAGCGCCGAAGCCACCGGAGAAAAGCGTCCTGAACAGATCATCGAAAAACTTTTGTCCCACCCTTTGCTTGACGGTGGCCAGATGCTCAATACCAGCGACGCGGTCCTCGTCAGCGTCATTGGTGGCTCTGATTTGACCATGAACGAAGTCAATAAACTGATGGAGCAAATCAATCGCCAATGCGAGAACGCCCATCTCATCCTGGGCGCGGCCATTGATGAAGGTTACGCCGGACGCCTCAGCGTTACTTTGATCGCCACGCGGAAACATTCCGAAGCGATCAAGCCCATCGGCCCGGAAGATGTCGCCGCCGAAGCTCAGGACACCAAACAATTCCTCGACCCCAAAGCCCCCCCCGCGCGCACCACCGGGCGCTATGTCGCTCCGCCTCCGGCTTTGTCCAATGAGAAAAAGGCGGAAATGCTGAACAATCAAGGGAAGGGCAGCCGAAAAAAATCTTCACGTCTGCAACCCGAGCTGGCCCTGGAAATTGTGTCGAAGGGCCGCTTTGAAAAAAGCGAACCCACCGTCCGTCACGGCGAAGACCTCGACATCCCCACTTACATCCGCCGCTGCGTCGCGTTGAATTAGTACGTGGCTGCGTTCGTGAGAACACGGCTGACATTTGGATTCGTTGGCGAACCATTGAATTGACAATCGACAGACGCTTGCCGAAACTGGAATGACCATGAGCAAAGTCGTCAAAATAGAGTGGTTGAGCGAACCGGAGGAGCATGATTATCCAGCCGCCCGGTCTTATTTGAGCCTGCACTGTGATCCGCCCACCGTTACAAAAATTGTCGGCCAACTCAAGCGCGCGCCGGTTTCCCAATTCAAGGCCAAGGATATTTTTCGGGCTTCCGGGCTTTCGCTCTTGGGCGTCAGCAATTCCCATGTGGAAAAAGATCGGAAGAAAATTCTCCACGGCAAAAAAATTTCCCCGCTTCTCCTCGTCCGCGACAAAATTCATGGCCGGGTCATCGTGGCCGATGGTTATCATCGGCTTTGCTCGGTTTATAGTTTTGACGAGGATGCGGTCATTCCCTGCAAGATAGTGTAAAACCGTTTTTTTTGGCATGCTCAGTCGCTGGCTAGAGCAATCTGGCGAAATCTGCAGCCACAGCCACAACCGACATCACAATAAGCGCCAGAGGACTGGGCGCAGTCCAAGACGCTTCG
>CAIYOY010000405.1 GCA_903927905.1 uncultured Verrucomicrobiales bacterium
AACAAGATATAAGGGTTGCGCGCTTCGCGCTACCCTGGGTATGGCGCATACAAATTCATCAACCCCAACGGGGTTGTGTCAAATTAGGACGCCACCAAAAAGGCTGCCGGGCGCAGGACTCTATATTTTCGCCAGGACTTTTGCGGGGCTGAACCGCCAGCGCCTCCTGACGGCAGCCTGAAAAACCTTCATTTTCTCATGGTTTTTTTGCCTGAACTTCTATTTAGTAACGGTCTTCGTTAGCCTTGAAATTGCAGACTGAAATACAGAATGGACGGAAGGACGAGATTTGGCGGAACGCCGATGGTGTTCCAGCTGAATTTTCGCGCTTGGCTGTGCCGTTGGCAAACCTGGGTGACCCCGCTTTTTGCCGGGACCACGGGCTGCGTTATGCCTATGTCGCCGGGGCCATGGCCAATGGCATCGCGTCGGTCGAATTGGTCGAAGCCATGGCGGGCGCGGGCATGTTGGGCTTTTTTGGCGCGGCTGGTCTGGGTTTGGAACGGATCACCACCGCAGTGGATCGGCTGACCACTTCGTTAAAGGGTAAAACTTTCGGCTTCAATTTGATCCACAGCCCGCACGAACCGGATCTGGAAGCGGCCACCGTTGACCTATATTTAAAGCGCGGGATTCGATTGATCGAAGCGGCGGCTTTTCTGCGTCTGACTTTGCCGGTTGTTCGTTATCGTGTGACTGGGATTCATCAGGATGCCGATGGCCGCGTGATCACGCCGAATCGTGTGGTGGCGAAGGTTTCGCGCGTGGAGGTGGCGACACCGTTTTTCTCCCCGCCGCCGGATGAGTTTTTGAACGAATTGGTGCGCACGGGCCACATCACACCGGAGCAGGCCAAGCTTGCCGCGCAAGTGCCCATGGCTCAAGATATCACGGCGGAAGCCGACTCGGCCGGACACACCGATAATCGTCCGTTAGTGACCTTGTTGCCGACGCTGCTTTCGTTGCGTGACCGGTTGCAGCAGAAGTTTGGTTATCAACAGCATTTACGTGTTGGCGCAGCTGGCGGATTGTCCACGCCGTCGGCTTTGGCGGCGGCGTTCGCGATGGGGGCGGCTTATGTGGTGACCGGTTCGATTAACCAGGCTTGTGTGGAATCGGGTTCCTCGGATATTGTGCGGCGTTTGTTGGCTCAAGTTGAGCAGGCCGATACGGCGATGGCACCGGCGGCGGACATGTTCGAGATGGGCGTAAAAGTTCAAGTCTTGAAGCGCGGAACGATGTTTCCGATGCGCGCGGCCAAGTTGTATGAGCTTTACCGGGCGCACGCTTCGCTGGACGCGATTCCGGCGGCGGAACGCGGCGTTTTGGAGAAACAGATTTTTCGGGCGACCTTGGAAGAGGTCTGGCAAAAGACGCGGGAATACTTCATACTGCGCGACCGCAGGGAAGTGGATCGCGCCGAACGGGAGCCGAAGCACAAGATGGCTTTGGTCTTTCGCAGTTATTTGGGGTTGAGTTCGCGCTGGGCCAACGCGGGCGACGCCACGCGCGTGATGGATTTTCAGGTGTGGTGCGGACCGGCCATGGGGGCGTTTAATGAATGGGTCAAGGGCACGTATTTGGAAAAGCCCGAAAACCGCCGGGCGGCGGAGGTGGCGATGAATTTATTGCACGGCGCGGCCCGGCAGTTGCAGGCGCAAATGTGGCGTTTGCAGGGTGTCCCGGTGCCGTCCGCTTTTGCGGCGAACGCGGTGTTGGAGCCGGATGAATTGAAGAAATTAATTAAAACCGATGAGTGAGTCAGGCTCTTTGGCCATAATTGGCATCAGTTGTCTCTTTCCGAAAGCGGATGATTTCCAGGAATACTGGAAGAACATCAAGAACGGAGTGGACGCGATTGCCCCGATTCCAGCCTCGCACTGGAAGGCCGAAGATTTTTTTAACGCCGATCCCAAGTCCCCGGACAAAACCTACGCGCAACGCGGCGGTTTTCTTTCCCCGTTCAATTTCAATCCCATGGAGTTTGGCATTGCGCCCAAAGATGTCGAAGCCACGGATACGACGCAATTGTTGGGGATGGTCGTGGCCAAGCAGGCTTTGGTGGATGCGGGTTATGGCGAGAAACCTTTTAACAAACAGCGCACCAGTGTGATTCTCGGTGTGACCGGCGCTTTGGAATTGGTCATTCCCCTCGGCGCGCGTTTGGGTCATCCGATTTGGCGGCGGGCTTTGCAGGAAGCAGGCGTGACCGGGCCAGTGGCGGAAGATGTGGTGCAACGGATTTCCGATTCATACGTGGGCTGGCAGGAAAATTCTTTTCCGGGTTTGCTGGGCAACGTGGCGGCGGGGCGGATCGCCAGCCGATTGGATTTGGGCGGAACGAATTGTGTAGTTGACGCTGCCTGCGCCAGCTCGATGGCCGCTCTGCATCTGGCGGCGATGGAACTTGTTTCCGGCAAAGCAGACATGGTTATCACCGGCGGGATTGACACGTTCAACGATATTTTCATGTATATGTGCTTCAGCAAAACCCCGGCGCTTTCGCCGTCGGGTGAGGCGAAGCCGTTTGATCGCGGTTGTGACGGGACGATTCTGGGCGAAGGGATCGGGATGCTGGTGTTGAAGCGTTTGGCCGATGCGGAAAAGGACGGCGACAAAATTTACGCGGTGATAAAAGGAATCGGTTCTTCGAGCGATGGCCGGGGCAACGCGATTTATGCGCCGCGAGCGGATGGACAAAAGGAAGCGTTGCATCGCGCCTACGCCAATGCCGGGGTGACGCCGGATTCCCTCGATCTGATCGAAGCGCACGGCACAGGCACAAAAGTAGGCGACGCCACGGAAGTGCAATCGTTGACCGAAGTTTTTCGCAGCAAAGGCGAGCAGGGGACTTGGGCCGCGCTCGGTTCGGTGAAATCGCAGATCGGCCACACCAAAGCCGCTGCGGGAGTCGCCGGATTGATCAAAGCCGCGCTGGCTCTTGATCACAAAGTTTTGCCGCCGACCATCAAAGTCACTCAGCCCTTGGACGAACTTGCTTCAGGCGATTCTCCATTTTACGTGAACACGCAGAAGCGCCCCTGGCTGCCGCGTGCGACGCAGCCGCGTCGGGCTGGCGTCAGTGCGTTTGGTTTTGGCGGGACTAATTTTCATTGCGTCCTGGAAGAACACGGTGCGCGCATGAAGAAGCCGGGTTGGGACGGCGATGTGGAAATCGTGGCCTTGAGCGCGGCGTCGCGGGAAGATTTGTTGACACAAGCCTCGAAGCTGCCGGCGAATCCCGACTGGAATGAAACCCGGTCTCTCGCCCGTCAATCGCGCAAAACATTTCAGATCGAAGCGGCTTTTCGTTTGTTGCTGCCGCTGGCCAAGGGCACGGCTTTGGGCACGGTTCGTGATGCCGCTGTCAAGATGCTGGAGCAGCATCCGGAAAAATCGAATTGGACTTTACCGACCGGCGCGGCGTTTGGTTCCGGCAAGAGGCGCGGGAAATTGGGCGCGTTATTTCCGGGGCAGGGTTCGCAATACGTCGGGATGTTCCGCGATTTGGCCTGTCAATTTCCGGAAATCCAGGATGCGCTGGTTGCGGCCAATAAAACATTTTCGACCGAACATCCGGACCTGGGTCGCGAACGGTTGAGCGATTTCATTTATCCGCATCCGGCGTTCAACGATGAGACGAAAGCGGAACAAGCCGCTGCTTTGAAATCCACCGACGTCGCCCAACCCGCTTTGGGCGCGATCGGTCTCGGCGCGTTGAATCTGCTCAATTATTTTGGCATCAAACCCGAGGCCGCAGCCGGTCACAGCTATGGTGAATTGCTCGCGCTTTGCGGCGCGGGAAGATTTGACACGGAATCGTTGCATCTTCTTTCCAATGTGCGCGGACGGCTCATGGCCAATCGCAATGGTCACAGCGATCGCGGCGGGATGCTCGCGGTGCAGGCTTCGGAAAAAGTGGTGACCGATTTTATCGGCAACGGCGGCAAAGGGCTGGTCATCGCCAATCGCAATTCGCCGACGCAATTTGTGCTCGCTGGAACGAAGGTCTTGATCCAGCACGCGGCTGAGGAATTCACCAAAAAATCCGTGCGCGCCCAAGTGCTGCCCGTTTCGGCGGCTTTTCACAGTCCGCTGGTGGCCGATGCGCAGGTGCCGTTCGCGGGCGTTTTGGAGACAGTGGAATTCAGCCGTGGAGAAATTCCGGTTTACGCCAACACCACGGCCAAGGAATATCCCGCCGGCGCGAAACAGACCCGCGCCTTGCTGGCCAATCAAATGATCAAGCCGGTGGATTTCACCGCGCAGATCGAAACGATGCACGCCGATGGCGTGACGACTTTTGTGGAAATGGGGCCGGGCCATGTTTTAAGCGATTTGGTCACGGCCATTTTGCCCAACGGCGAAGCCGACGCAATCGCGCTGGATTCATCGCGCGGCAAGCGTTCGGGCGTGTTTGATTTGGCGGTGATGCTTGGACGATTGAGCGCGCTCGGTCATGCGATTGATTTTTCGCGGTGGGAAGAATACTCGGAGACACCGAAAGCCTCGACGCAGGGTAAATTGACCATTCATTTGACTGGGGCAAATTATCGGACGCCGCGTAAGCCTCGTCCACCGGTGGCTCCGAACCTCCTCTCCCCGGCCCTCTCCTCCACTCGGAGTGGAAGAGAGGGAGGAGAAAAACCGCGTTCGGTTTCAGTTACGCCTTCTGCTTTGCCCGCCGATCTGGCGGCCAGTTTGCAAACGGCGCAGCAGGGGATTTTGTCGCTGCAAAAATTGCAGGAACAAACGGCGCAGTTGCACCAACAATTTCTGGTCGGCCAGGAAGCGGCGCGCCGGACTTTGGAAGCCTTGCTCGCGCAACGCCGTGGTTTGTTGAATTTGCCCGCTCTCGAGGTCAAACCTTCCGCGCCCATTTACACCACACCGGTAGTTCCCGTCTTGACTGGTGGGGCGAGCGTACCCGCGAGCCGTCCCGTGGCTGTGCCGCAACCCGTCGCTTTAGCCCCGGCTCCTGCACCTGTCCCCCTCGCTCTCACGTCCGCTCCCATCGCCCCCGTGGTGCTGGCCGTGGTCGCGGAAAAGACCGGTTATCCGGTGGAGATGTTGAATCTGGACATGGGCTTGGATAGCGATTTGGGTATTGATTCGATCAAGCGCGTGGAAATCATGGCCGCGTTGCACGGGAAACTGCCGAAAGCTCCCGAAATCAAACCGGAACACTTGGGCACCCTGCAAACCTTGCGTCAGGTCGTCGAATTTTTATCCGCCGGACAAACTGAAACCATCGCCGCGCCCGTTGTCGCCGTTGCTACGGCTCCGGCCAAAACGTCCGGAGATTTCGGTCAAGCCAGTCAAGTGCTTTTGGAAGTGGTCGCGGAGAAAACCGGTTACCCCGTCGAGATGTTGAATCTCGACATGGGCCTCGATTCCGATCTCGGCGTGGATTCCATCAAGCGCGTGGAGATCATGGCCGCGTTGCACGGCAAGTTGCCGAGCGCGCCGGAAATCAAACCCGAACATCTGGGCACCCTGCAAACCTTGCGCCAGGTCGTCGAATTTTTGACCGGTGGCCAGACGGAAAACTCCGCGCCGATCGCCGCCGTCGCCTCCGTTCCGGTGAACGGGGTAGGGGACTTCGGTCAGGCCAGCCAAGTGCTTTTGGAAGTCGTCGCGGAAAAGACCGGTTATCCCGTCGAGATGTTGAATCTCGACATGGGCCTCGATTCCGATCTCGGCGTTGATTCCATCAAACGCGTGGAAATCATGGCCGCGTTGCATGGCAAATTGCCAAGTGCGCCGGAAATCAAACCTGAACATCTGGGCACCTTGCAAACTTTGCGCCAGGTCGTCGAATTTTTGACCGGTGGAAAAACAGAAAGTCCCCGGAGTGCGACCGTCCCCGGTCGCAGCAACGTTAATCCTCCTTTGGATTCGAATTCTGTCGCTGCGACCACTCCCGCGCCCGCAGCCAAAATTTCCCGCCCGCCCGATAACGTTCATCGTCAGATCATTCAACCCGTCCATCTCGGCGACACCGATTCCCGCGCCACCTTGACGTTGCCTCCGGGCGCAAGGATTTGGGTGACCGAAGACGGCTCCAAATTGGCCCCCGCCGTGGAAGCCCGACTGCAGAAACTCGGCTATTCTGTGCGGCGCGGTCGTGCGGCTGATTTTATCCAGGATCACCAAGGCGAATCGCCCGCCGCTCTCGTGGTGCTTTGGCCTTCGACGCGTTGCGATGACGCTACCTTGAAGGAATTGTTTCGCTTGATTCAGATTGCCGGAAAATCTCTCCGCAAGGAAAAGGGCATTCTCGTCACCGTCTCACGGCTCGATGGCGTTTTCGGTTTTGGTTCGCTCAATGGCAGCGGCGATCCCATCAGCGGCGGCCTCGCCGGCGTGGCCAAGACCGCGCGGCACGAATGGCCTGAGGTGCATTGCAAAGCAATTGATTTGAATCCCGAAGTCCCCATTGGCGCGGAAATGGCCGTCCCGATCGTGGATGAAATGTTCCGTGTCGGTCCCGTGGAAGTCGGGTTGTTCGAGCAGAAAAGATTTGGTTTGCAGGTTTCGACCGTGCCACTGGCCAGCAATGGTCATCAGCCGTTGTTCAACGACGGCGATGTCATGGTGGTCACCGGCGGTGCGCGCGGCATCACCGGCACGACCGCTTTGGAAATGGCGCGCAAAAGCCGCTTGCAAATGGTGTTGCTCGGTCGCAGCCAACTCGCCGATGAACCGGCCTGGCTCCAGGGCTTGATCGACAAGGCCGAGATCAAGAAGGCCATCGTGGCTCGGGCCAATGGTCACGGCACCCCGAAACAGATTGAAGCGACCTATCGCGAGACGCTGGCCCAAATGGAGATTCGCGAATGTCTCCGTCAGATTCGCTCAACCGGTGCGACCGCCATTTACCGGACGGTGGATGTGCGTGACACTGCCGCCGTCAAAAAGGTCATGGGCGACATTCGTGCTGAACTGGGACCGATTCGCGGCTTGGTTCATGGCGCCGGTGTGCTGGCCGATAAATTGATCGCCGACAAAACCGAGGAACAATTTGATTTGGTTTACAGCACCAAAGTTTCCGGTTTGAAAAATTTGCTGGGCGCGGTGGCGCAGGATGATTTGAAATTGCTCGCGCTCTTCTCCTCTTACACCGGCCGCTTTGGCCGCACCGGCCAGGTGGATTATGCCGCCGCCAATGAGGTGATGAATAAAATGGCCCAGAGCGAATCGCGTCGCCGTCCCCAATGCCGCGTCGTCTCCTTTAACTGGGGCCCGTGGAACGGCGGGATGGTGTCAGATGGATTGCGAAAAATTTTTGAGAGCGAAGGCGTCCACCTGATCGAACCGCAGGCTGGCGCAGACTTTTTCATGCGCGAAATCGCCTCACACGCGTCCGGCCCGGTGGAAGTACTGGTGTTGGCGAAAAAGAGTGTGGCGTCAGGCGTCCCGCCTGACGTAGAGCCGGGGCGTCCCGCCCGGCGGATAGAACCGTCACCAGCCAATGGATCTTCGTCAGTGATTATGTCGCCAGAAGTTCGAGCGTCCTTTCCGGGCGGCAAGATGCCGCCCTCTACGTCAGGCGAGACGCCCGACGCCACATTGGCGTTCGAGCGCGAAGTCAGCATGAAGACGTTGCCCTGCCTGCAATCGCACGTCATCAATGGTCGCGCCGTTTTGCCAGCGGTCCTGATCATCGAATGGCTGGCCCACGGTGCGGTGCACGGCCACCCCGGAATGATGTTTCACGGCCTTGAAAATTTCAAAGTGCTGAAAGGCGTCGTCTTGGAACCAAACGCCTCGGTCACGGTCCGCGTGCTGGCCGGCACCGTGCAGATGCGCGACGGTTTGCTTTGTGTGCCGATGCAAATGGTCAGCCAATCCAACGGACGCCAAGTGATTCACGCGAAGGCGGAAGTGTTATTGACTGAGGCTTTGCCCGTTGCTCCGATCTTTTCTTCTCCCTCTCTTCCTGTTGCAGGAGGAGAGGGCTGGGGAGAGGAGGTTCGTTCGGTTTACGGCAACGGCCACCTATTCCACGGCTCACATTTCCACGGCATCGAAAAAGTAGAATTTTGCCTGGCCGATTCCATGTCCGCCCTGGTCAAAAGCGCGCCCGCCCCTAAACAATGGATTCAAAACCCGTTGCGCCCCGGCTGGTTGAGTGATCCGCTCGCGCTGGACAGCAGTTTCCAGATGATGATCTTGTGGACCTGGGAACATCGCGGTGCTGCCTCGCTGCCATGCGCCATTAAGAGTTTCCGCCAATTCGTCCCCACCTTCCCGAAAACCGGCAGCCGCGTGACCATCCAGATTCATTCCGCCGACTCAGCCGTGGTGACCGCCAGCCTGCATTTTTCAGATCGGAACGGCAAACTGCTGGCCGTGGCCGAAGGTTACGAATGTGTGATTGATAAAGGGTTGAAGGAAGCGTTTCGGCAGAATGTGGTTGCAGTGTGATCGGAAGTGCAATGACTTGGTTTGTTACGGTGTCTTGTTAGATGTCTTGCGCATCTTTGCAAGCTGTTTCGTGTTCATAAAATCTTGTAATGTTTTGTATTGTCGAACAAATTCCCGGGCTTCTGAAAGAGTTTTGGGATAAGGCCCCACATGTTTATGAAAGAGAAAACCCCTGCGAATCAATAGTTCGGCTTTGCTCCACTGGTCAATTGCTCGCCGAGAGGGAGGACGAAACGTATCGCCAGTAATATATAGTGGCGCTCCACATTCCGAGCAGTGGTAAATGGGTGGCGTCCACGAAAGTTCTTTGGATGTTGGATCCACCCACATTTCACCTCCGGGTTTGTTGAAAACCTTCCGGCAACGAAAACATGCAAATTTCATGAGTGACTGAGAATCGGCTTTCATCCTTCGACGTTAAACTCAATTATTCTCCTGAGTCAAGCGGCACGCCCCAATTTTTCCAGGACACCACGCGGATTGCGCACCTCGCCACCCGTGTCGTGGTGAATGCGTGAATTTCACCCATAATCATCTCCAACTTACGGGTGCCTTACGCTCCCTGACGGGTCACCTTACGGCTCAAACCTCAATAAAACCCAATGTTTACAGGGTAACTTACGACCTGACGGCTATTTTCACCCCCAAGTATATGATGCAGCCTCCACACCCGACAATTCGCCTTTACCGCACGACGGGTAAGAGGCACATTTTACGTTTTATGATGAATCGTTTGCCCAAACGCCAAATTTTAATGATCGGCCTGATCGCAGCCCTCACCATCCGGCTTCAAGCTCAACCTGCTGCCGCCCCGACGATCAAAGCAAAGGCGCATGTCGGCGATGTCATCGTCGTTTGTGGTGAGAAATTTCGGACGGGTGGCGCGCCGGTGGTTCTTTGGACCGACCAGGGCGGTTATGATTTTCATTATTCATCTGCTCAACCCTCACGCAAGGCCAGTCACGTGCGCATGGCGCCGTTGACCGATGAGAAGATCGCGGAAGTTCGGCGTGATGGCTGGACGCCGGAATTTCTGCGCGAAAACGTTGATCAATTTGTGCTGCATTACGATGTGGACGGCACGAGCCAGCAGTGTTTCAAGACGCTGGTCAAACGGCACCTCTCGGTGCAATTCATGCTCGATCTCGACGGCACGATTTATCAGACGATGGATCTGCAAGAGGAAGCGCCTCATGCGACCAAGGCGAACGGTCGCTCCATCGGCATTGAGATCGCGAATCCCGGAGCTTACTCCGGCAACACCGCGCCGTTGAAGGAATGGTATAAAACGAAACCCAACGGAAAAACGGACATCACTATTCCGGAAAAATTCGGCGATGGCTGGATTCGCACGCCACATTTCGTCGGCCATCCTTCGCGGGCCGAAATGATCGAGGCCAATGTCCAGGGCAGGGTCTATGGGCAATATGATTTCACCCCGCAACAATATGATTCATTGACCAAGCTAATGGCGACGTTGTGCACGGTGTTTCCGAAGATCACCATTGATTACCCGCGCCTGAAATCTTCTTTGGGCGCGCCGACGCCGCAATTGGTCAAGGCCTCCGAAGGCGGCCCCGCCGCGCAAGTGGATGCGCTGGCGACATTGGAAGAACCCGGAGCGCTGATTCCGCACGCGCTAACCGATGAGCAATATGAAGTGTATCAAGGTGTGCTTGGCCATTATCACGTGCAGACGGACAAACAAGATCCCGGCCCCGCGTTTCAGTGGGACAAGGTGGTCGGCGGTGCGCGCAAGATGATGTCGAAGAAGGCACTCGCCGCTAATTTGGCGGCACGCGGCAAACCGGCGAAGTTTATCCCCAGTGTGCCAGCGCCGAAGAAACCTTAATGAAGCGCAGTCCCGAAAAATCCGCCGTCCATGGCGGCGCGACGTTCGATGAAGCGGTTGCCATTGTCGGCCTCGGCGCTGTTTTCCCCGGGGCCAGAAATCTCCAGGATTTTTGGCGCATCGTCGAAGGCGGTGTGGACACGAGCCGGTCGGTGCCCGCCGGAAGATGGGTGCTCGACCCGAAAGAAATCCAATCAAACACCACCGCGCCGGATCGTGTCTATACAGATCGCGGCTGTTTTATCGAAGATTTTCAACTAGATCGCACTGGTCTGAATTTACCTGCGGAATTGTTGGCTAACGTTGATCTGTCGGTTCATCTCCTTTTGGAAGCAGGACGGAATGCGTTGAACAATGCGGATCTTAAAGGGGAGGATTTGGAGCGCATCGGCGTGGTGATGGGAAATATCGCGTTGCCGACGGAGGGTTCGTCCGATTTGTCAGAAGCGATTTTGAAGCCGTTGTTGGCGGGGGAGCCGATAGGCAAATCTTTTAAGTCCAAGGCGTGGAATCGTTATGTGGCCGGGTTGCCGGCGGGATTATTGGCGCAGGCGTTGGGGTTGGGTGGCGGAGCTTACACGTTGGATGCGGCGTGTGCCTCGTCGCTCTATGCGCTCAAATTGGCCTGCGATGAATTGCTGGCCGGTCGCTCCGATGTGATGCTGGCTGGCGGACTTTCGCGGCCGGATTCTCTTTACACGCAAATGGGTTTTTGCCAGTTGCGCGCGCTGTCGCAAACCGGAAGGTGCTCGCCGTTCGATGTGGCCGGAGATGGTTTGCTGGTGGGCGAAGGCGCGGGTGTGCTGGTGTTGAAACGACTTTCCGACGCGATTGCGGACGGAGACCGGATTCGCGCGGTGATACGCGGCATCGGGCTCTCAAATGATTTGGATGGCAATTTGCTTTCGCCGAGTTCGGAGGGACAAGTGCGCGCTCTCCAGCAGGCTTATCAGCAGGCCGGATGGACGCCGGATCAGGTGGACCTGATCGAATGTCATGCGACTGGCACGCCCGTGGGCGATGCAGTGGAATTTGAAAGCCTGATGAAATTGTGGCAGGGGAAAAATTGGAAAGCCGGTCAATGCGTGCTGGGCGCGGTCAAGGCGAACATCGGCCATTTATTGACAGCGGCGGGGAGCGCGAGCCTGATCAAAACGATTCTCGCCCTGGAAAATAATATTCTGCCGGCAACGGCCAATTTCCATAAGGCTTCTGCAAAAATTCCCCTGGCCGGAAGTCCGTTTGAAATTTTAAAGACCAGTGTGCCTTGGCGCCGACGAGATGAAACAACGCCTCGTCGGGCGGCGATCAATGGTTTCGGTTTTGGTGGCATCAATGCGCATGTGTTGATTGAGGAGTGGGTTGGAGAAATTTCAAATTTCAAATTTCAAATTTTAAAGCCCCCTATCATCAATTCCCCGGTGGCGATTGTCGGCATGGCAGCGACGGTGGGTCCTTGGTCTAACCTCGCAGCATTTCAGGAAAGGGTTTTTGGCGGAGACATGCAGGAAGTTCCGGCGGAGCGGAAAGAATTTATGGCGTTGGAAAAGGAGCGGCATTTTCCCGGATATTTTCTCGATGATCTTGCCATCCCGGCGAACCGTTATCGGATTCCGCCGAAGGAAATCGGCGAACTGCTGCCGCAGCAAGCATTGATGCTGGAGGTGGCGCGGGAGGCCTTGCGCGATGCGAAGACGGTTCAACCTGAAGCATCTCGGGTGGGGGTGTTCATCGGTCTGGGTTTGGATTTGCGCACCACTGATTTTCATTTTCGCTGGAGCACACTGCATGAACGCGAGGATAATATTCCGGCATTGACGGCCGATCGGACTCTGGGCGCTCTGGCGGGCATCAATGCGAGCCGGATCGCGAAAGAATTTCATTTTGGCGGGCCATGCCACACCGTTTGCAACGAGGACTGCTCCGGCGCGCGTGCTTTGGAAATTGCGGTGCGGGCCCTGCAAAAACGGGAAGTGGACCAGGCGCTGGCCGGTGGTGTTGATTTGACAGGCGATTTGCGCGCGATGCTGGCGACGGAGTCCTTGCGCCATAACGAAGAGACGATAGGTGAAGGCGCGGTGGCACTGGTGTTAAAGAGGCTGGATGACGCGGTTCGCGACGGAGACCGGGTTTATGCGGTGGTGAGTGGATTGGGTGCGTCGAGCGGCAACGCGGCTTTGGCACAAGAACGGGCTTATGCGGAGGCAAAAGTGGATCGGGCTTTTGTGCGTTCGATTGACAGCGCGGCGGCGGAGGTTGGGCACACGGGCGCGGCTTCGGGCTTGGTATCGGTGGCGAAGGCAGCACTGGCGTTGTATCACGAGGTTATTCCCTCGAAGTCGCCACAATATTGGGTGAGAAACAAGGCGGATGGCGCGCGACGCGCAGGGGTCAGTGTATCAAGCATTGATGGCAATCATGCGCATGTGGTTTTGGAAGCCTTTGAATCGGCGAAAGTTTTGTCCAAGGGGCGGCCACTGGAGTTGAAGGGGGAAGCGTTGTTTGTCGTCAGAGCAGCGGATGCCGCGGGTTTGGCCGGGGAATTAAAGTCGTTGCAACATGTGGTCGCTTCATCGGACGGCGAAGCGCTGACAGGGCTGGCACGGGATTGTTGGCTCAGGTCCAATGCTGCTTCGGGGCCTTCTGCGCTGGCCTTGGTGGCACAAGACGCGGCGCAGTTGATGCGCTTGACCGAGGCCGCAATTTTATTGGTGCAAGGCGAGGGGATGTCGTCGGAAGCGCGGGACCGTGATCGTATATTTTACTCATCGCCCGGAAAGAAAATCAGCGGCGGAATCGCTTTTGTGTTTCCCGGCGCAGGCGCGCATTTTCAGGGGATGGGTCGGGAACTGGCTCTCTTGTGGCCGGAGATCTTATGTGGGCAGGATCGGGAAAATAAATTTCTCGCGAAACAGATGTTCACCGATCGTTTCTGGAACGGCGTTCCGCCCGAAGACGCGACCGATCCGCGTCCGGCTATTTGCGCCCAAGTTTCGCTCGGCGCGATGATGAGCGATCTGGCGGTTCATCTCGGCATCAAACCCGAGGCTTCGATCGGCTACAGCCTGGGAGAATCCACCGCGCTCTTTGCCTTGCGGGCGTGGAAGGCACGCGATGAAATGCTGGGCCGGTTTTGCGAGTCTCCGCTTTTTTCCCGGGATTTGAAGGGGCCGCCGGAGTGGAGAACCGGCGTGGTGGATCGTTCGGCGGAAGTGGTCCGCCAAGCCATCGGCAAGAACAAGCGGGTTTATATCCTGATCATCAATACGCCGAATGAATGTCTGTTGGGCGGAAATGACGACGATTTGCGTGCGCTGGTGAAAACACTGGGCTGCCATTGGTATCCCATCGAAGGCGTCAGCACGGTCCATTGCGATCTGTTAAAGCCGGTGCAGAAGGCTTATCGCGAGATGCATTTGTTTGACACTGAGGTTCCAAGCGGAATCCGTTTTTTCAGCACCGCGCTCGGCGGAGCTTTTGCGCTGAACAAAGATTCGGCGGCGGACACCATCACGGCCCAGGCGGGGAGTTGCGTTGATTTCCCCAGGGTCATCCGCGCGGCCTATGAATCGGGGATTCGTTTCTTTATCGAAATGGGCCCGGGCAATTCCTGCAGTCAGATGATCGGGCAAATCTTGAGTGACAAGCCGCATGTGGCTCGGTCCTTGTGCGCCTCGGCGCAGGAACCTTTGCTGGGAGTGTTGCGGGTGCTGGCGCATCTCGTGGCCAATGGCGTGCCGGTTGATCTGCAAAAACTTTACGGCGATGCGCCCGCACCCGTAGTTGCCGAAAAAGGCGTCCCGATGATCCGCATTCCGATCATCAGTCCGGTCTATTCGTTGGAGCGCCGAGCATCCGCTCGGCACGAAGTAAAACAAAAGCAGGCCGCAATTACGGTTTCTCCCAGAAGCATTCCCGTTCCAGCGGCGGCTTCCGTGGATTCGTTCGAAGAAGAATTTATCGCCGCCATGGCGCAGTCCCAGGCGGCGACGCTCAGTGCGCACAAAGCCTATCTGGATTTTTCACAGAATCTGGCGGAAACACTTTCCAAAAACATCGAATCGCAGATCAATTCCATTGCGGCCTGGTCAGGCGGTTCGGTTGACACTTATTTACCATCCCCGACGGTGCCGCCTTCTTCCTCGCCGCCATTTATGGACCGTGAAGCGTGTCTGGAGTTTGCACGCGGCTTGGTCTCCAAGGTCCTGGGTTCAGAATTCGCGCCAGTGGATAAGTTTCCCACCCGCGTCCGTTTGCCGGATGAACCGCTGATGCTGGTGGATCGGATCACTGAAGTTGAAGGGGAGGCACGGTCCATGACGCATGGCCGCGTGGTGACCGAACACGACATCCATCCCGGCGCGTGGTATCTGGATGGCGGACGGATTCCGACGTGCATCGCGGTGGAAGCCGGGCAGGCGGACCTTTTTTTGTCAGGCTACCTCGGCATTGATTTCATCACCAAGGGTCTGGCCGTTTACCGGTTGCTTGACGCGAAGGTTTGTTTTCATCAGGGCTTACCGGGGCCGGGGAAGGTGATCCGGTATGACATCAAGATTAAACATTTTTTCCGGCAGAGCGACACCTGGCTGTTTCGATTTGAATTTGAATCCACCGTGGATGGCCAACCGCTGTTGACCATGACCGATGGTTGCGCGGGATTTTTCAGCGCGGAAGCCTTGGCAAGCGGAAAGGGGATCGTGAAGACGGCGATGGATCTGAAGCCTTACCCCGGAAAACGCCCGGCCGATTGGGAAGATTTTGTCCCGATGACCGTGGAGTCTTACACGACCGAGCAACTGGATGCGTTGCGTACCGGGAATCTGACGAAATGTTTTGGGCCGCAATTTTCAAAACTCCCGCTTAAAGAACCGGCGACGTTGCCCGATGGCTTGATGAAGCTGGTGCATCGCATTCCGCATCTGGACCCCAAGGGCGGGCAATTCGGTTTGGGATTGATTCGTGGGGAGGCGGACATTCATCCGACCGATTGGTTTCTCACCTGTCACTTTGTGGACGACCGCGTGATGCCGGGGACGCTGATGTTTGAGTGTTGCATGCACACGCTCCGGGTGTTTCTGCTGCGTATGGGGTGGATCGTGGAAAAGGATCAGGCCGTGCTGGAGCCGGTGCCGGGCGTGGTGAGCCAGTTGAAATGTCGCGGTCAGGTGCTGGAGACGACCAAGATTGTCACCTATGAGATTTCGATCAAGGAATTGGGCTACGGTCCCGAACCGTTTGTCATTGCAGATGCCTTGATGTATGCGGATGGGAAGCCGATCGTGGAAATCACGAACATGAGTTTGCGTTACGCTGGCGTAACTTGCGAAACCTTCCGCGAGGCTTGGTCAGCGCAAAACGCTCTAGGTAGGGCGCGTCACTCCGCGCGCGCCGAGGTTGATATTGGAACCAAACCCGGCGCGCTGGGACAGACGCGCCCTACCTTTCAGAATTCGGCCAACCAAGCCATCTACAATCACGACCGCATCCTGGCCTACGCCATCGGCAAACCCTCCGACGCCTTTGGCGCACCCTATCAAATCTTCGACGAGAAACGCAAACTCGCCCGCTTGCCTGGGCCGCCTTATTTGTTTTTAGATTGCATCACCGAGGTTCAGGGCGAACCGTTCAAGATGACGCCGGGCGGTGTGGCGGTGGCGGATTATACGGTGCCGCCGGAGGAATGGTATTTTGCGGAGAATCGTCAGGCGGACATGCCGTTCGCGGTGCTGTTGGAAATCGCGCTGCAACCGTGTGGCTGGCTGGCGGCTTATGTGGGGTCGGCCCTGACGGCCAAGGACGTGGATGTTTCATTCCGCAATCTGGGCGGGAACGGACAGCAATTTATCCGGGTGACACCGGAGACGGGGACGTTGACCACTCGGGTGAAGATGACGCGAACGTCGAGTTCGGCCGGGATGATCATTCAATGGTTCGATCTGGAAGTGCGCTGCGCTGCTGGCGTGGTCTATAAGGGCGATACCTATTTCGGATTTTTCCCGGCGGCCGCGCTGGCCAAGCAGGAGGGGATTCAGAACGCGGCGTTGTATCAGGTGACACCGACGGAAATGGCACGGGCGAAATCGCTGGCTTACCCGGCGCAATCGCCTTACGCAGGAACGCAACTGCGCATGATGGACAATATCGAGACCTATGTCGCGGATGGTGGCGCGAAGGGATTGGGTTTCATTCGCGGCACGAAGCGGGTTAATCCAGACGAATGGTTTTTCAAGGCGCACTTTTATCAAGACCCGGTGATGCCGGGGTCGCTCGGCTTGGAAGCCTTTGTGCAACTGCTGAAATATGTGGCGGTGGAACGCTGGGGTCACGCGGCCGGGGCGCATTGGGAAACGGTCGCGTCGAATCAGCCGCATTCGTGGATTTATCGCGGTCAAGTGATCCCACCGGATCATCTGGTGACGGTGGAGGCGACGGTGACTAAGCTGGATAATGACGCTAAATTATTGACTGCGGATGGTTTTCTATCCGTGGATGGCCGGGTGATTTATGAGATGAAGAATTTCACCATCCAGCGGCGAGGAGGGGAGTCAGCGAAATGAAACAAACAGGTGCGTTTTTCCGAAAAAAAATGCAAAACATCATTAATCATGCAAACTGAAACCGATCCGGTAACTGTGGTGCAAAGGCAACTTGATGCTTATAATGCGCACGACATCGACGCACTTATGGCAACATATGCAGAGAATATTGAATTGTTTGAGCATCCTTCGAAACTGTTGGCCAGCGGCGCGGCACAGGTTCGCGAGCGGCAAGCAGCCCGGTTGCAAGAGCCGAATATTCACGCGGCACTGAATAGTCGGATGGTGATGGGAAATGTGGTCATTGATCAGGAAACGGTCACGCGCACGTTCCCCGAAGGCCCAGGGCGCATTGAGCTGATGGCGATTTACGAGGTGCAACAGGGCAAGATCGCTAAAGCTTGGTTTCTTTTTGGGCCCAAGACATTAGAGGTGAAATCCTGATCATTTATGCTTCAAGCAATTATAAAATTATTTGGGAGCCGAGATCTTAAATCTATAGGAAAAGATGAACTTATCTCCGACGAAGGTTGGCGGCTTCGTTTTACTGGTAGTTCACCAGCGACGTGGAGATTGCAGTACACCGAGGGCGAGAAAGAAATAACGATAAATGTGGATAGCGGATCAGGAGGGTCGCGGGGAGTGGTGTGGTACGTGGATTTCTCCAGTCTCCGTGGGTGGGAAATCGTAAATGGTCATGCACCTTTTTCTAAGGAAGATCGAAAGCGTATAGCAAGAAATATCCAACGAGGAATGAGCACTTTGAAACATAGCTGTAAAATTGAATAATGGAATTGTCCGTCATGATGCCGAAATATCAAAAAGTTTTTCTGACAGCGCTGGGCTATGAACTTGGCCCGGTGGTGGTCACGACGCCGGAACTGGAGGAGCGATTGGCGCCGGTTTATGCGCGGTTGAATCTGCAGGCGGGACAGCTTGAGGCTTGGACCGGGATTGCGGAGCGGCGCTGGTGGGAACCGGGGACGGCGCTTTCGAGCGGGGCAATCGCGGCGGCCAAAAAGGCTTTGCGCAAGACGGCGGTGACGCCGGCGGATATTGGCATGGTGATTTATGCGGGGGTTTGCCGGGAGAATTTTGAACCGGCAACGGCTTGCGCGGTGGCGGATGGGCTGGGCTTGCGCGGCGCGGCGTTTGTTTATGATTTGAGCAATGCGTGTTTGGGCGTCTTGAACGGGATGATCGAGGTGGCGAACCGGATTGAACTGGGACAGATTCGCGCGGGGTTGGTGGTTTCGTGCGAGAGTGCGCGCGAGATCAATGAGATCGCGCTGGCGCGATTGTTGCAGGGCGGCGAAATGGAGGAATTTTCCAAGATGATCGCGACGTTCACCGGCGGTTCCGGCGCGGTGGCGATGTTGTTGACGGATGGCTCGTTTGGCGGTGGGGCCGGGCACAAATTGCTCGGTGCGGTTTCGGAGGTTGCGCCGGAGCATCATCGGTTGTGTCGCTGGGGATTGCAGCAGGGTGGGGGAATCGGGCAGGAACAATTCATGTACACGGATTCGGTGGCGGTGATGAAAAATGGCGTGGGGCTTGGGTTGAAGACCTGGAATTTGTTTCTGCAACAGATGCAGTGGCAGCCGTCGCAGGTGGATCGGGTGGTCTGCCATCAGGTGGGCAGCGGGCATCAGGAATCCATTCTTAAGGCATTGCAAATTCCGAAGGAGAAGGATTACACGACGTTTCGTTTTCTCGGTAATATGGGGACGGCGGCATTGCCGATCACGGCGGCGATCGCTGAGGAGCGCGGCGTTTTGAAACCCGGCCAGCGCGTCAGCTTTTTGGGCATCGGCAGCGGATTAACCAGCTTGATGATGGGTTTGGAATGGTAAAAAAATATGACAGCAACAGCAGCAAATTTTAGAAAAGATCTTTATCCGTTCAGCGGCTCGTATCTGAGCATGGACGGCGTCCAATTACATTACCTCGATGAAGGCAGTGGCGATGTGGTCATCATGTTGCACGGCAATCCGACCTGGTCGTTTTATTATCGCAATCTGATTCTCGGTTTGCGCGGGGAGTGTCGGACAATTGTGCCGGACCATGTGGGCTGCGGTTTTTCCGACAAGCCGGATGATTCGCGCTACGAATATTCCCTGGAGCGGCGAGCCAAGGATGTTGAGACTTTGATCGAGCATTTGAATATCAAAGGGAAAATCACTTTGATCATGCACGATTGGGGCGGGATGATCGGAATGACTTACGCGGCGCGGCATCCGGAGCGGATCGCGCGGCTGGTGTTGTTGAACACGGCGGCGTTTCATTTGCCCGAGGCCAAGAGTTTGCCGCCATCGCTTTGGGTTTGCCGCAATACCCGGCTCAATAATTTTCTCATCCGGCATTCGGGATTGTTTTGCCGATTGGTCATGCGCTGGGGTTGTCGTGGTCCGATGCCGGACTTGGTGCGCGAAGGGTATCTTTCACCGCACAATTCCGGCGAAAACCGAATCGCGCAACTTCGCTTCGTGCAGGATATTCCGCTGCAACCGGGTGACCGCAGTTTTGCGCTGGTGACCGAGGTGCAGGAAAAGCTGCCGATCTTCCGCAAAATTCCGACGCTGATCTTGTGGGGCGACAAGGATTTTGTTTTCGACCAGCATTTCTTGGACGTTTGGAAAAAAACGTTGCCGGAAGCCGAAGTACATCAGTTCCCTGATGCCGGCCATCTGGTGTTGGAAGATGCGGGCGCGGAAATTTTGCCGTTGATCCAGGATTTTTTTAAGAGGCATCCGGGTGAATGAGATGATGAATAAAATTTTCGGCATGGTTTATGTGATTGATAAATACGGAATTTTGGAAGTTGGGCAGGGTAGGGCGCGTCTGTCCCAGCGCGCCGGGCTGCTATTGCAACCAAACCCGGCGCGCACGGAGTGACGCGCCCTACCGGCTCAATGTCTAATTTGCGCACATCGAATATCGCCTCGCACTTGAGCGCCATGGCTGCCGAGCAGCCGGAGCGTGATGCGGTGGTCTTCCCGCACCCGCGCGACAGCCAAGGGCGGGTGAGTTATACACATTACACTTTTCGCCAACTTGATCTGGCCAGCAACCAGACGGCACTGGGTTTGCAGCAGATCGGTTTGTGTCGTGGGATGAAGGTGGCGTTGATGGTGCCGCCGAGTTTTGAATTTTTTGCGCTGACTTTTGCGCTGTTCAAAATCGGCGCGGTGCCGGTGTTGATTGATCCGGGAATCGGCGTGCGCGGCTTGGGCAAGGGTTTGGCGGAGGCGGCACCGGAAGCGTTTATTGGCATTCCGAAGGCGCAAATTGCACGGGTGCTGCTGGGTTGGTCGAGAAAGAGCATCATGATCAAGGTGACGGTCGGGGCTCGGATTTTGCCGGGAGGATATACTTTGAGCCAAGTGCAGAAACTGGGAGCGAATCGGGGAGATCAATTCCCCTTGGTGAAACCGAACGTGGACGAAACCGCCGCCATTCTTTTTACCAGTGGCAGCACCGGGCCATCAAAGGGTGTCGTTTATACGCACGAAATTTTTAGTCAGCAGGTGGAACATCTACGGCGACTTTACGGCATCGAACCGGGCGAGATTGATTTGCCGACTTTTCCGCTCTTCGCCTTATATGGCCCAGCCTTGGGCATGACGGCAATTTTACCGGAGATGGACCCGACGCGACCGGCTCAGGTTGATCCGGTGAAAATTATCGAGGCCATCGAAAAGTTTAAGGTGACGAACATGTTTGGCTCACCGGCCCTGATCAACCGGGTCGGACGATACGGCGCGGAGAAGAAAATAAAACTCCCAACGCTTCGACGTGTTATTTCCGCCGGAGCGCCGGTCTCGGGAAAAGTTTTGGAACGCTTTGTGGGTATGCTGCCATCGGACACGCAAGTTTTTACGCCTTATGGGGCCACTGAATGTTTGCCCGTCGCATCCATTGGCAGCGATGAGATTCTTAGCGAAACCCGACGGCAAACGGATTTGGGCAAAGGTGTTTGTGTTGGACGTCCTGTCGCCGGTCTGACAGTCAAAGTCATCAAAATTACCGATGAACCGATTTCGACTTGGACTGATTCTCTAATCGCTACACCCGGAGAGATTGGAGAAATTGTCGTTAAAGGCACACATGCCACGCGTATTTATTACCAGCGGCCCGAGGCCACATCGCTGGCGAAGATTAGTGACCCGGCTGGTGGTTTCTATCACCGGATGGGAGATGTCGGTTACATGGATGAGCGTGGTCGGATTTGGTTTTGCGGGAGAAAATCACAACGTGTAGTCACAGGGCAGGGGACATTTTTTACCATTCCGTGCGAGGCGATTTTTAACACGCATCCCGCCGTGTTGCGGACGGCTTTAGTGGGCGTGTCTCGGGGTGGCGACCTTTCTCCAGTCCTTTGTGTTGAACTGGAATCCACCGCAAACACGATGGATCAAGCTAAACTGCGCGCTGAATTGCTGGCCATGGGAGCAAAGCACCCACACACTGCGCCGATTAAAACGTTTTTATTTCATCCGGCCTTTCCGGTGGACATCCGGCATAACGCCAAAATTTTCCGGGAGAAACTTGCGGTCTGGGCAGCTCAACAAAAACCGACACTATGAAAGCATTGGTCACAGGCGGCGGTGGATTTTTGGGTTTTGCCATCGTACAAAAACTTCTCGCTCGCGGCGCGACAGTACGCAGCTTTTCCCGGCAGGAACACTCCGCCTTGCAGAAATTAGGCGTCGAACAACATCGCGGTGATCTGGGCGATTGGCGGGCGGTGGAGAAAGCGGCCACAGGTTGTGATATTATTTTTCACGTTGCGGCCAAAGCGGGACTTTGGGGGCCTTATGCCGAATATCACCGAATCAATGTGACCGGCACGGAGAATATTTTGGCCGCCTGCCGGCAAAATGGAATCAACCGGCTAGTTTACACCAGTTCGCCCAGCGTGGTTTTCGATGGGAAGGACATGGCTGGTGTGGATGAATCGGTGCCATACGCCAGCCACTTCGAAGCCAACTATCCGAAAACGAAAGCGTTGGCCGAAGAACTGGTTCTGCGGGCGAACAGCCCGAAGCTGGCCACTGTTGCGCTTCGGCCGCATTTGATCTGGGGGCCGGGAGACAACCATTTGTTGCCGCGGCTTGCGGCCCGCGCCAAGGCCGGGCAATTACGCCGCATCGGCAGTCAACGAAAATTGATTGACACCATTTACATAGACAACGCTGCAGGCGCGCACCTACTGGCCGCCGACCGTTTGTCCCCGGGTTCTCCCATCGCCGGCAAAGCGTACTTTGTCTCCCAGGGCGAGCCGGTCGAAACATGGCAAATGATCAATCGGTTGTTGCAAGCGGCTGGCGCGCCACCGGTGAATCGTTCCGTGCCATTACCCTTGGCTCTGACGCTGGCCTGGTGTTTTGAAACCTTTCACAAGATCACCGGAAATTCGGATGAGCCACGGCTTACGCGATTTCTAGTCAAGGAAATGTGCACCTCGCACTGGTTCAATATCAGCGCCGCGCGCAAAGATCTCGGCTACACGCCGACCGTTTCCATCGCGGAAGGGATGAGCCGATTGAAAGCTCATTTACAAAAAAAACCAAACTAACGATAGGCGTGCAGGGCAGGTAATAAGATCAGGGGAGCCCGGGTGTGCCAAAGTGTTTTGCGAGTGACATTAGGTTTGTTCGTAGTGGCCATCCGTTCAAGTAGAGGACGCGGCAAAGCTATATCCAAACGAGGTTCACGTAATGCCGGTAACATCACTTGTCGGGAAATCCTGGGAATTATCTTCAAAACGTCTTGTAACTCATCCGGTCTTTCAGCCAGTTAAAATCTATGGGAGATGCAGGGGTAAAAGCCCCGCCAACGCCGCCTTGCACCGGCGGTTTAATGGTGTCGGCGCATTGCCAGCGATGCACCTCCACATGGCCGTCGGCAAACGAAATGCTATTCCCGCCGTTGTGATACGATCCTGGCAGATTACCCCAAAACCCGTCCTCCAGTTTGTTGACAAAGAAACCGTCGTTGATCGTATCGCAATGCTCGTCGAGAAAAACAAAAATGCTGGCGGGATTTTTGATGTCGGCGGTTTTGAAAAATTGGACGTAAAGTGGATTGAACTGGTTGGTTAAATTACCCGGATCGCCGACCATTGCATTCATGGACATGCTGCGGATGCGCTGGCCGTTGGCCGCCGGAGCCAGATCCGAAGGACATTTATAAATCCCGATGACTCCCGCGGTATAGGGGCCAAACTTTGACCCGGTCAGATAAATGCGATTGGTATTGTCATCGCTGTTCAGCCAATCCTCCACATTGTTGGCCCAGGTATTGCGATCGGAGATCGTCTGCGGCTTGCCGTGATTGTTGACAATGAAATCCAGATTGTCATCCGCGTACAATTGCCAGGCGAGAGTGAGTTGTTTGTTGTTATTGTTGCAGGCGGCGGCCTTGGCCGTTTCCTTGGCCTTGCCCAACGCGGGCAGGAGCAGCGCCGCCAGGATGGCGATGATGGCGATGACCACCAAAAGTTCGATTAAGGTAAAGGCGCGGCGATGCACGTTGCACAGATTCCGGTAAAATCCGTTAAATGCCAATTTAATTTGGGGTGCGATTAAAAGTGATGGTCAATATGGAATGGGCTGACGAGCAGCGAACGGAGCGCGCCTCTGTGAGGCGCAGTGCGTGGCCAACGAAAAGATTATAAAATTTTCCCACCGCCTGCGTAACGATGTGCTGCTCCTCACAGAGGCGCGTTCCGTCAGTACGGACCATCACTTTTGTTCGCACCCTTTTATTTGGTGACGATTGGTCTGGAATGAATTGTCCCTGTTGGCAGAAAGCCTTATTCTATCGGCCATGAAACGGACGAGGAACTTGCAGATTGTCATTTCGGTATTGCTGCTTCTGACCGGGGCGATGACGTCAACCTATTGCGCCACCCGATTTTTGACGCAATGGGCCTGTGACGAGCGGTATCACGAATATATCCTGGATCTGGACAAGGATGCCGGATTGACGAAGTACTACCGGAGCAAAGGGCGGGAGAATTTTTTCCGATGGGAAGTGACCAGTTTCAAGCCCAGCGGCAAGAAGCGCAACGCGACCAAAGTGTTGGGCGTATGGTTTGGGATTGGAGGGATTGCGGCCCTTTTCGGCACGGTGGGGGTATGGGATGGATTAAGGCAGAATTCGCTCCGATTTATTTCTTCAACCGATAAAGGTTGAAGTTGTTGGTGGCCTGGACGGTCATGAGGTAATTCGTGCCTGACACCGCCGGACTGCCGGCGGATAACCACGCGGGAGTGTTGATGTTCGTGATCGTTTGCAGTGCAAACCCATCGGCGCCATTGGTCGGCCAAGTTAGGTTCAGGCTGCCTGCCGCAAGAGTCGCAGTCAGGCGCGGGGCTGTCAAAGTGACGACCGCATTACTGGCCGTCAGGGTGAAGTTGTCAAGGCCGAGTCCCTGAGAATTGGCGCCGGTAGTATTGAAGTTCCAACGCACATAGTAAGTAGTGCCTGTGGCAATGGAGAGGCCGCTGACGGTGAAAGATTTGCTGACGACCGTGCCGCCGGTGAAGGAGTAGGCGCTGGTCCCGGTGGCAAAAGCTCCGCTATCACCACCAGTTTGTGCGGTCCAATTGGTACCGTCGGTAGAAGTAAAGAAGGTCACCGCTGCGGCTGCGGAATTGGTGCGGAACCGCTCGTAATCGAAGGTGAAGCTCAGGCCCGCGATGGTGCTGCCAGTGCCATTGTAAAAACCAGCCATCAAACTGTTGGGTGAAGCATAACTACCACTCGTCATAAAGCCGACGGCTCGATCTGAGGTGTTGGTGCCATTGCCCCAATTGTAACGTCCGCCGGCAGTGGGTGAGCCGCTGCTGGCTGCTTGCGTGACGAAGTTGAAATTGCCGCTGCCTTGAAAAGTCGGGGCGGAGGCGGGTGGAGTTCCATTCGTGGCGGACATGAACCAACCGGCGGGAAGAGTGGCGCTCGAAGTCGTGCCGATGCCGTCAAAGTTTTGCGAATAGCTGGCCGTCGTCTGGTAAACTTCCCCGCTGACGTTTGTGACACTTAAAGCCGCCGACGTGCTGGTGGCCGAACCAACGCCACTGGCCACGACGGAATATTGCGCAACATCTCCAGTGCCCACCGGATTGACCGTCAAAGCCGAGCTCGCCGAGCCAGTAATATTGCCGCCATCGCTTAAATTGCTGCCATTACGTTTCCAAAGATAAGTGATGGGCGCCGTTCCCGCCGCCGTAGCCGTGAAGGTGACACTGCCGCCGGACAACGTGGAACTGTCCTTCGGTTGCAAGGTGAAGGCTGGATCAATCACTGTCAAAGTCGCGACGCTCGACGTGACCACGTTGGCCGCGTTGCTGATGACGACCGAATACGAAGCAACGTCAGCAGTCAGGACATTGGTCACGCTCAACGTGGCGGTCGTTGACCCAAGTATATTCCCGACGTTGGAAAGGGCGGTGCCATTGCGGTACCACTGATAAATCGGAGATGTTCCACTCACAACAACGTTAAAGGTCGCCACCGTATAGGTCCCGGCGTCGCTGCTGGCGGCATTGGTCACGGTCAGGCTGGTCGTAGTCGTGCCAACGAGATCTCCACCGTTCGACAAGACAGTCGCCCCTTTGCTCCATTGATACGAGAGCGTCCCGGTGCCCGTGGCGCTGACATTGAAGACCGCGCTCGCTCCCAGGAAAATCGTTTGATTGGTCGGCTGCGTTGTCAGCCCCGGATCGATCACTGTCAGAACGGCTGTGCTGCTGTTCGTGCTGCCGAGTGAATTGGTCACCGTCACACTGTAACTCCCCGCATCGGCCGCCAACACGTTTGTGATGCTCAGAGTCGCGCTGCTCGAACCGGAAATTTTTCCGCCATCGGTCAGCGCGGTGGTGCCATTAAACCATTGATAACTCAACGGCGTCCCACCGCCTGCCACCACGCTGAAAGTCGCCGTGGTCCCGGCCAGATTTGTCCGACTGGCCACATCCGTGCCGAGGAACGGCGCCGACGCGCTGGGCACACCGAACGTCATCAGCACGGGCAAATGGTCCGAGGCGATGCTGTCGTCATTGGCGTTCAATCCACCGGGCAACGGACTTACTTTATCCGTGCGGAAGACCTGACTGCTCAGGATATTCGAATAAAGCGAAGGGCAGGGGAGAATATAGTCGAATCGCGTATCCAGCGGGGAACGGATGGATTCGGTATAATCGCTCGAAGTATAAGGATTGACCGGATCAGTCATTTGCAATCCGGTCGCAGCCGCCGTCATGGACTGGAGCGGATGACCGCTGTTGTAATTGTTAGTTTCCGGAAAAAACGCGTCTTCATTCATGTCACCGCTCAACGTGTACGGATGCGATCCCGCTGCGCTGGGCAGAAAGACCGTGACAAAATAATTGGACACCGCCGCCGCTTCCGCCGCCCGTTTATTGGCGTCATCTTGCGGCGAAGTGGTCGTGGCTTTCAAATGCGCCTGGAAAACGTGCAACGTCGAAGACAATCCCGGCACCGCAATTTCCACTTCATACAAATCGCGCGTAAACGTGGAAGTGTTCGTATAACCAAACAGAGCCAGACTCGACCCATGCAAATGCGATGCCGTGCTGACAATCGGAAACTTGCTGGCCACATAATTTTGGATGAACCCGTCGCCCGCCGCATTGGTGCCCTGGTACGGATAATTCGTCAAACAAGCCCAATTCGTCATCTGCGTTTTATAAGCCGTCGGGATTTCATTGAACATGATGATGTCCGGGTTCAAATAAATGACTTCGCGCCCGATGGCCAGCACCTGCGGGGCGGTCGCCGCCCAATTCGTCGGATCGGTGCCCGTGATGCTGTTCCCGTCCACATTATACTGCATGATGGTGAACGTGTTTGCCGCGATGGTCAACGTCGCCACCGAACTCGTCACCGAGTTGACTGAATTCGTCACCACACACGCATAACTGCCGATATTGGTCGAAGCGATATTGCTGAGGGTCAACGACGAATTTGTCGCCGAAGGAATATTCGTCGTGTTCATCAACCACTGATAAGCCAGCGGGGCCGAGCCTGTCGCGGTCACCGTAAAAGTCACATTCGTCCCCGCGCTCCCCACCGCGTTGGCTGGCTGTCCCGTGATTGTTGGCCCGACCGGATTAACCGTCAAAGTGGCCGTGGTGCTGGTCGCCGTGCTCACCGAATTACTGACGATCACCGAGTAAGTCCCGGCATCCGTCAACGCCGCGGGCGCAAAAGAGACAACACTGTTGGTGGAGAACGCGGTGAAAGTGGCACCGTTCTTTAGCCACTGATAATATAAAGGCGCGGTGCCCGTGGCTGTGACGATGAAATTAGTCGTGCCGCCGTCGTTGACCGTGGTGTTTTGGGGGTTGAAGGTGATGACGGGACCCGAACCCGCGCCGCAAACATTGGGCGTCGAAGAACTGTTTTTTACCGTGCCTGAAACCGCTGCTATTGTGAAATCGCTGTCATTGAAATCGGTATCAGTGCAGCCCCCGCTGTTGCGGATGGCGGCATTGACCGCAGACGGAGCGCCAGAATGGTGCGTTGACCCGCCTTCTGCGGCATTAGCAGTTGTGCCATACCCGAGGAAGTCAACGTAATTAGCCGCTGTGGTTGGATCATTGGTGCCCGTTCCTACTGAAGTCGTGCTGCTGCACAAAACCATTTTGCCGGCCGTGGCCGACCCGCTCCAGTTAGCCGGATTTGCGTCGGGCGTCAACGGCAGGGGAACGGCTCCGGCAGTAGAGGAGGTTGCTCCACCAATCAGATAATAACTATAGGCGGGAACACTGACATTCGCGCCGGTCCAGACGGTGGCCCAACTGGTGCCAGCAGCGGAGGCATATTGCAGGGTGTAATTTTGAATATTTTTGGCCGTGGCGCTCCGGTTAAACAGAATGATAAATTTCTGGTTGTACGTCGCGCCCGCAGTAGCGGCACCACTATAGGTTTCAGCGATGACCAAATCAGGCGAGGTGGCCCGGGCATTGGCCAAGCCGAGCAGCAAGCAGACAATTAGTAATAGGGATTTCACGAACTCAGGACAACAGGGCAGGGGACGAAACAGCTTTTTCATTTCGATGACGGGACAAACGGGCATTTTTTTCTCTTCGTGTTTAGTCTGTCAATATACACACAAATCCAGCCCAATGACAATGAAAAACGCGTTAAAATGAGGATGTGATTCTGGCTTTTTAATTTCTGCTATCGTCTATCGGCGATCAACCATCGGCTATGGCTGGACCCTTAACCGGCGCTTCTAATCTCCCGCTGTAAATTTTGAAATGAGATTGCAAATCTCCCGCCCCCGATTCAGTTTGGAGCCCGCCAATGCCTGTGACCCGTCCATCCAAGACCTACCTCCTACGTAGCGCCGACTGGCAGTCGGCTGTATCGCCGATTGTTAATCGGCCGGGATTCTTTTGGAACGAGTGCCATAAAAATTTGTAGCAGTGTATGGATACGCCCCGTTCTCCAGCGGCGCCCCCTCGCGCCTTTTCTCCAAAGAAAAAATCGCCCTCGCTACCTCCGATCTGCTAGAGCGATTTAAAAAATAATGTAGCCGTTCGGAGCGAGGATTTTTGGGTTTTGGCGAAGCTTTGGCGAGGGAGCAGGTTGGAAACATCCTGTAACCGAGTCAAAACGAAGCCAAAACCCAAAAAGACCGCTCTTGCTGCCCATTAACCGAACGGCTAAAGTATTTTTTAA
>CAIYOY010000406.1 GCA_903927905.1 uncultured Verrucomicrobiales bacterium
GTGGATTTGCCGGCGTTGGGATAACCGACGACGCCTACTTCAGCGATGATGCGAAGTTCCAGGAGATAATTGCCTTCACTGCCGGCTTCACCGGGCTGAGCAAAGCGGGGAGTCTGCCGCCGGGAGGTGGCGAAATTACGATTGCCCAAGCCGCCGCGACCACCTTTGCACAAAACGAATTGCTGACCATGAGTCGTGAGATCGGCGACGAGTTCACCTTTATTATGCGGATCTTTCGGCGTCTCCTCTTCTTCTTCCAGATTTATTTCCATCGCGCGCTCAGCTCCGGCACTACGGAGCACGGGGCGTTTGCTGGAACTGGACATGAACGTTTTGTGTTCAAGTTCTTCGTCCTCCTCCTCCGTCTCAGTTCCAGTTGGAGTGGTGTCTTCCAATTTCCAGACGAGAGTGCCGCAGGGGACTTTGACAATTCTATCTTCACCGGCGTGGCCGTCCATGCCTTTGCCTTTGCCCTGCTCGCCGTCCTGGGCCATGAGGCGCGGGGTGTAATATTGGGCGATGAGATTGTTGAGATCGTGATCGGCCTGCAAAATGACATCGCCGCCGCGACCGCCATTGCCGCCGCTGGGCCCGCCTTTGGGGCGGAACGTTTCGCGGAGGAACGCGACGCAGCCTTTGCCGCCATGGCCGGCCCGCCCGTAAACTTTTATTTCATCAACAAACATGTATGTGCCTGATAACTCTCAGGCCAATAAACAAAAAAGGCGAGGCCGAAACCTCGCCGTTGAAAGGGGTAACCCCAAAAACTAATTGGTGGCAGGCGCGGCAGCGGCGGGCTGCACATTGACGCGGCGGCTGTCTTTGTCGAAAACGACTTTGCCATCGGTCAGCGCGAACAGGGTCCAATCGCGACCGGTGCCGACGTTTTTGCCGGCGACAAATTTGGAACCGCGCTGGCGCACCAAGATGCTGCCGGCGGTGACGGTTTGGCCGCCAAATTCTTTAACGCCGAGACGTTTGCTGACGCTGTCGCGGCCGTTACGAACGCTGCCTTGACCTTTTTTATGTGCCATAAAATTATCCTTTGATTTCTTTGATTTTCACGACCGTCAATTCCTGACGGTGCCCCACCTTGCGATGGTAGCCTTTGCGGCGCTTCATTTTGAAGGCCACTTTCTTTTCGCCGCGAATGTGTTCCACCACATCCGCCACGACCGCGGCGGTGGTCACGATGGGGGCGCCGATGGACAACTTGCCATCGTTATTGACCAGCAAAACGCGGTCAAAGGTGTAAGGTTGACCGGCTTCAACGGCGAGACGTTCAATTTGCAACGTGTCGCCCGCAGTCACCCGATATTGTTTACTTCCAGTTTCAATTACAGCGTACATAAAATCTCTCTTTCCTTAGAAAGGTCGGTTATACGACCAAAACCACACCCTGATGTCAACCTTGTTTTAGCACTTATTAACACCCAGAGCAAATCGATGAAAACAATTTCATGTTACATATGTAACATGAAATTGCTTTATTGAGGTTTTTTGATTTCGGCTTTTAAATGGGTCGTAGATGTGTTAAAAGTTGTATATAATTTAAAATCAACGACTTAAACAGATTTAATTCATGGAAAACGCCGAATTGGAATTTGAAGGCTTAACTTTTGTCACGGTGAAAAGCCGCGCTTTGGCTGGCCGGGCGGATGTCACTTTATTTGCTCCAGTCGAGGCCCAAAACTTAAAAGATGTCCCGCTGGTGATTCTTTTGCACGGAGTTTATGGAAGTCATTGGGCCTGGGCAATCAAGGGGCACGCGCATCGGACCTTGCAACGGATGGTGGCCGCGGGAGAAATTCCGTCGTTTGCTTTGGCCATGCCGTCGGACGGTTTGTGGGGCGATGGGAGCGGGTATGTGAAACATGGCACGCAAAATTTTGAAAAGTGGATCGTGGAAGAAGTTCCTGTCGCTGCCCACACCACGCTGTCATGTGTCTCGGAAAAGTCGCTGCTGTTCATTGCCGGGTTGAGCATGGGTGGTTTCGGGGCGTTGCGATTGGGGGCGAAATATCCCGAACGGTTCCGCGCGCTCTCCGGCCATTCTTCAGTCACGCATTTTGATCAGATGAAACCGTTTGTGGAGGAGGATCTGTCGCGCTTTCGGATAAGCTCGGAGGATCGTTCCGTTTTGGAAACGATGACGCGCAATAAGGCCAAGCTGCCGCCGTTCCGGTTTGATTGCGGGACAGAGGATTCGTTGCTGGAAGGGAATCGGGAATCTGCCAGCATCGCCATCATGCTGGGAGCTTCTCCAGGCACTGTTTAACGCAACGATCCCAATTTTTATTTTACCGTGTTGAACCTCGTACACCTCATAAAAATGTGATTTATATTTGATGTGTTCGCTTTTGTGTTGGCTTGTGAATGAGAAAAACGACTCTAATTTCTTATTTAAATATTGAAGGTCAGGAGCTTCGCCTTTGGCCGAAAGGTGGAATTGGCGGGCTGCCTTTTGATCGATAATATCTTTCCCTATCCCAAACTCAAAAGCCTTCGATACTTGGCTGCGATCGACATCGTGGTTTCCAGGAACAAAGAAGAAAGCGCTTCGCGGTAAGTTTAAAATCTTTTGTAATGGCTGAAGAAAAATTTGATCGGCTAATTGATATTCAACCTTTGCATTCTGCCCCTTGTTAATCAAATCTCCTGTGACGCAAATAATATCTGGCTTGAGCCCTTCCCCTGCTTGTAAAAGAACATCATCACAAAGTCCCTTTCCGATGGTTTTGAGATAAATTTCGTCTTCTGCATTTGCGTGCAGGTCGGCCAGGTGAAGAATGTTTAATTTCACAACTGCATTGACTAATAAAAAACAGCTTCAGTCAATCGAAAAATTACCCCTTGGTTTGCGCCCCCCAGTTTCGCTATACGACCTTTGGTCATGAATGAAGATTTTGGAATGTCGATCCTAGCGCAACGTCAGCGTCGTCACCCCCTGCCGGTAAGTAAGAAAGTCGCCGCGCGGTTGTGGAATCAGAACGAGTAATTGCACTTCCGTTCCCTTGGGCCGGGCGGTGATCAATTGCATGACGTCCAGAAAATTGCCGATCCGTTGTCCGTCCATTCCGGCCAGAACGAAATATTCTTTGAGCGAAGCCTTGTCCGCCGGGCCGTCTTTATCCACATGCGAGACCAGCAGGCCGGAACCCAGGTTCAAACCCAGATGGCTGGCCAGATCGGCATTCAATTCCTGCAGATCCGCGCCCAGCCGTTGTTTCAAGAGTTCAGCAAATGGGATCTCGGTGACCTTGACGGCGCGCCGTTCGGCATGGTGTTGAATGGTGAAATTATAAGTAAGGTTGGTTTCGTCGCGCAGCCAGCGATTGAATTCCAGGAAATCTCGCGGCGCGCGGCCGTTCACTTGCAATATGGTGTCGCCAATATTGAAACCGGCGCGATGGGCGGGGCTGTTGGTTTCGATGAAATCAACGACGAGCGGAATTTCGCCGGGACGAATATGCGCGCCAAACCAGCGGGAAACGGTTTCGGGGGAAAATAATTCCGCCACCGCTTGACGCACATCTTTGATGGGGATGGCGAAGCCGATGCCTTGCGCGCCTTGCAGGATGGCGACGTTGATGCCGATCAAGTCGCCGTGAAGATTGATCAATGGTCCGCCGCTGTTGCCGGGATTGATTGAGGCATCGGTTTGCAGCCAGTTGTCCTGGCCGAGGTCTTCGTTGGCTTTCGGTGCGGCGCGTTGTTTGGAACTGAGAATGCCGCGACTAACGGAACCGCCGAGTCCAAAAGGATTACCCAGCGCGATCACGGTTTCGCCGAGCAAGAGATCGTCATCCTTGGCCAGCTTGATGGCTTTGAATTTTTCGCCTTTTTTCTTGGGAATGATTTTTAACAGGGCGACATCGGCGCGGGGCGTCACCGCGAAGAACGGTTGCACATCGTAAACGCCGCCGCCGGCTTCGTCGGAAAGTTTTACCTGGACGCGATTGGCATGTTTGACAACGTGGGCATTGGTCAGGAGGTAGCCGTCTTCATCTATAATGACGCCAGAGCCGAGGCTTTGCCGGGTCTGGAGTTGGTAGGTGCCGTAGAATTGGCGGAAAAATGCCTCAAACGGATCGCGGGCCTCGGCCACACCGATGCTTTCGGTGGCGACGTTGACGACGCAGGGCATGACTTCTTTGATGGCGTCCACGGTGGCGTCGCGGCGAATATCCGTCTCTGCGTTCAGGGCAGGAGCGAAGCAAAGCGATGCTGCCGCGCAAACAGTCATAAAATGGCGCGGAATAAAGCCGGCCAAAGAAGAATTTATTATATTTATTTTCCCCAGCATCGTGCGATCAATTTGCCGGAGAACAGGTGAAAAGGCAAGGAGGGCGACGAAGGGGCGCACTTCGGTGCCCGGGCCATGTTTTGTAATTGATGCCTTTTGGCCAGGTAACGCTGTTCCGGGCGGCGGGACGCAAGTTAGAACAACAGAGAGAAGCGCACCACGGGTGCGAGCCCTCTACTTCCGGCGAGACGCCCGACGCTACATTAATTCAATTTGGCCGCTTTCCGCTTGCCAGTGGCGGAAGGTCGCGGGATGCTATTTACCAAATCTATGTTGCGTTATTTCCGCCGCTTTTTTCTTTTGCTGGGTTGCTTCGTGGCTATCGGCGCTCCAGCCAAACCGAACATCGTTTTTGTGACCGGCGATCATGAATATAGTTCCGAACGCACCATGCCGCTGCTGGCGGCGGAGTTGGAAAAAAAATTCGGGATGCACACCACCGTCCTCTACGCCGCCACACCCGATGGCAAGCGCGATGAACAATATGAGAAAAATATTCCCGGCCTGGAAGCATTGAAGAAAGCGGACCTCGCCATTTTTTACCTGCGCTGGCGTCAGTTGCCGAAGGAACAAACGGATTTGATCCAGGCCTATTTGGATTCGGGCAAGCCGATGGTTGGATTTCGCACGGTTTCGCATTCGTTTAAATATCCCGACAACGATCCGCAAGTAAGCTGGAACGCCTTTGGCGAAGTGGCTTTCGGCACGCCGCCGGGCTGGGGCGCGGCGGGCCATACGCATTACGGTCATAAGTCCACCACCGATGTCGCCATCATTCCGGAACAGGCCGACCATCCAATTCTCACCGGGGTGGATGAGCATTTTCATGTTCCCTCGTGGTTGTATCAGGTCGTGCCGAAATATCCCGCTCCCGGCGCGATTCCGTTGCTGATGGGCATATCGGTCAATCCCGACAAGAAAGCCGCGCCGAACCCGGTGGCCTGGACGTTTACCACGAAGAGCGGGGCGCGTTCGTTTTACACCTCGCTGGGTCATCCAGAGGATTTTCAAGTGGAGGCGTTTCAGCGATTGACGGTGAACGCGATTTTCTGGGCGCTGAATAAACCGGCGCCCAAAAAATGGCCCGGCAAACTCGACATCAATGTCTCCTACGAAAAACCGAAGAAAAATTAATTCGTGATGAAAACTTATACTGTCTTAACCGCTCTGGCGCTTTCCTCATTTTTCGCCCAAGCGGCCCCAAAATTTGAACTGCAGGATGGCGATCGGGTGGCGTTCGTTGGCGGTGTGTTCATGGAGCGTGAACAGGAAGAAGGTTACATCGAAACGATGCTGACGGAACACTCGTTGGATAAACACGTCACTTTTCGCAATCTCGGCTGGAGCGGCGATACTGCGGGCAGTCATCTCAAAGGCTCCGGCGCGGTGGAAGCCCGGCAGCCTTATGTGCCGAGCTTATTCAGTTACGTGGAGAAAATCAAACCCACCGTTATTTTCATCAGTTACGGCGTGATGGAATCTTTTGATGGCCCGGCTGGTCTCGACAAGTTCATCCAGGAATACGGAACGGTGCTGGATAAATTATCGGCCACAACCAAACGCATTGTGATCATTTCGCCCGTTCGCCATGAGAGCGGCCTTGGGCGAGAGGAGCATAATAAGAATTTGGAAATTTATATTGGGGCCATTCACAAACTGGCGGAAAGCCGCGACCTCACTTTCATTGATTTATTTCATGGTCTCCACGGAAGCGCGAAGAAACCACTGACCAGCAATGGGGTTCATTTAAATGATGCCGGCTATCAGCAAGCGGCGAAATTTATCGAAGCGGCCCTGGAACTTGGCCCGCTGGACAAACTTAAAAAAGAATCGCAAGAGGAACCGCTGCGTGCTGCTATCAAACATAAGAACAAACAATTCTGGTATTTCTATCGCCCGATGAATTCGGAATATGTCTATGCGGGCGGCACTCGCTTTCAGGACAAGCTAGGGCCAGTGCAGCATCCCATGGATAAGGAATTGGATGAATTTTATGCTCTCGCAGAAAAGGAAGACAGCCTTGTCGCCGAGGTGAAAGCCAAAGTTTCTCAGAGAGAAAAATTACCGGTATTGGCGAGTGGCAAACCCGTCAGCCGCCCCATACTGCGCGATCCAGATGCACCCGATCCGGAAATCGAACGGCAATCGTTCAAGGTGGCCGATGGTTTTGAAGTCAGTTTGTTCGCGGCTGATCCGTTGATCAACAAGCCGATTCAAATGGCCTTCGATGCTAAAGGACGACTCTGGGTCGCGACCACGACGAAGTATCCGCAAATCAAACCGGGTGAAGATCAGGATGATAAAATCATCATCCTCGAAGACACCAAAGGCGCAGGTCGTGCCGATAAAGCCAGTGTTTTTGCCGATCATCTCATTATTCCGACAGGCGTTCTCCCGGCTGGCGATGGCTGCTACACCTTCGACGACACCAAACTTCTTTTCCTGCACGACCGCGATGGCGATGGTTACGCAGAAGACACGGAGATTGTTTTATCCGGTTTTGGCACGGAAGATTCCCATCACAAAGGCCACGTGTTGCGTTTTAGTCCGGGAGGAAATCTCTATTTCAATCAGGGCGTCTTTCTGCATTCAGTCATCGAGACTGCTTTTGGTCTGCGCCATCATTCGGGCAATTGGTGGCCGGGGATTTTTGAGTATCAACCGAACAGTGGACGCTTCGACGTCTATCTGGCCAACAGCGTTCCGCCCAATCCGTGGGGTCATTATTGGAACCGTTGGGGTTTTGATTTTCACATTGATTCCTCCGGCACGGGGGGAAGTTATTTAATTTTGCAGACAGCGGCCAAAACCTCTTCGGCCATTCCCATTCAAGGCGGCGAAGCCAAGCTGGCCGGTGCGGAACTGATCAGCGGCCGGCATTTCCCCGACGATTGGCAGGGCAATCTGATCGCCAGCCCATTCAAAGAAAATCGCGTGGCCCGCTGGGCCTTTCGTGATGAAGGCGCGGGTTACGCCTTGAAACAATTGGCCCCACTCATCGTCTCCACCGATAATTCTTTCCGCCCGGTGGATTCACACATGGGGCCGGATGGCGCGCTTTATATTGCCGATTGGTACAATCCGCTGATTGGTCACATGCAATATCATTTCCGCGATCCGGGCCGCGATTTCACTCACGGCCGCATCTGGCGTGTGACCGCGAAAAACCGGCCGCTGGTGAGTGCGCCAAAATTCACGCACGTTTCCCTCGCCACGATCTTGGATGATTTGAAAGCGCCGGAAGATTACACCCGCTATCAGGCTCGCCGGGTATTGACCGAACGTGGGGCAAAAGAGGTTCTTCCCGCCCTGGCGAAATGGGTGAAAAAGCTTAATCCAAACGATCCTGATTTCAACCATCATCAACTTGAGGCCCTCTGGGTGTATCAAAGTCTCGACGTGGTTGAACCCGGGCTGTTGAACCAATTGGTTCGCGCGAAAGAACCAAACGCCCGTGCCGCCGCTGCCGGGGTTTTGCGTTATTGGCACGACCGTATCAGCAATTCGCTTGATTTGCTCACCGGGTTGGTGACAGATGAACATCCTCGTGTTCGCTTGGAAGCCGTCATCACTTTGAGCCATTTTTCCGATGCTCGCGCCATGGAAATCGCGGCCATGGCCGTGGACCGCCCGCTGGATCGTTTTCTGGAACCCGCGCTCAAGAACACCATCGTCGCACTCAAGCCCTGGTGGCAACCCGCCTTGGAATCTGGAAAACTCACCTTCGATGGAAATGCGGCCCGCATGCAATATGTTTTACAGTCGGTGGATTCGAGTTCGGCGGTGAAACCGCTGTTGGGCTCGCTCAAGAACGGCAAACTGGATGCCGCTGGCCAGACGGCGGCGCTTCATTCCATTACCGCATCAGGCAACGAGAAAGACCTCGCCGCCCTTTTCGATCTGGCTTTGCCAACGGCGGTGGAAGCGAAAGCCTTGGAGGCGCTGGTTCATGCGGTGCGCGCGCGGAAAATTTCTTTTAACGCCGATCCCAATCGCTTGAAGGACTTGGTCGCGCGGGAATATCCGCCGATTCAGGTGAGCGCGCTGCAACTGGCTGGCGCCTTGAAAGCGAAGGAACTGCGCGCGGAAGTGGCGCGGGTGGCGGAAGATCCTCACTCTGTGGCCGAAGTACGAAAAGCCGCGCTGGAAGCCCTGGCCAAATACGGCGGCGCAGAGATTCTGGAAATTCTCCGCCGCCTGTCAAGCAATTCAAGCCCCGATATTCGCGTGCCAGCCATCATTGCTTTTGCGGGAAAGGAACCGAGAGAGGCGGCGACGCTGGCGGCAGAAGATTTGAAATCCGATAGTGCTTCAGCCGGCACCATCATCACCGCTTTTCTTCAACGCAAGGGAGGCGGTGAAATTCTCGCCGCTGCCCTTAAGGACACCAGTCCTTCCAGCGATGCCGCCAAACTTGGTTTGCGCGCGATGCAAACCGCTGGCCGCCAAGATGCGGAATTGCACGATGTCTTGAGCGCTGCAGCTGGCTTGTCCGCCGAACCCCAGCCGCTCAGCGAGGAAGAGTTGGCGAAATTCGTGGCTGAAGTTCGCGCCCAAGGCAACCCTGCGCGCGGCGAATCCGTTTTTCATCGCCCGGAAATGAGTTGCCTGCAATGTCACGCGGTCAACGGCGCTGGCGGAATTGTCGGTCCGGATTTGAG
Organism: uncultured Verrucomicrobiales bacterium; assembly: GCA_903927905.1. GTDB lineage: Bacteria > Verrucomicrobiota > Verrucomicrobiia > Limisphaerales > Palsa-1400 > CAIYOY01. The sequence goes on from CAIYOY010000406.1 coordinate 8,968, forward strand.
CGCGGTCGGCACCGGTTCCGAGGTGAATTACCTGATCGAATCCATTTTATTCCCGAACAAAATCATCAAGGACGGCTTTGAATCCGTCGAAGTCACGACCAAGGACGACGAATATTATCTCGGCATCAAAGTGCGTGACAACAAAACAGAACTGGTCTTGAAAGACGCTTCCCACAATGAAATCGTCATCCCCGTCGCCAACATCAAAGAGCGCAAAGACAAAAAAGTTTCGCTCATGCCCTCTGGTTTGGCCAACGGATTGACCCACGCTGAACTGATTGACTTGGTGCGTTTCCTTTCCGAACTCGGCAAGCCCGGTCCGTATGCCAACAATCCCGCTCCCATCGCCCGCAAATGGAAAATTGCGGGCGACACGATCGCTTACAGTCACGTCTCGGGTGAACTGCCTTTGTCCGAATTGCCCCAAGGTCAAATTTCAGCCAGTTGCCAAATCGAAGTTACCACCCCGGGAAAAATTCAACTTCACCTCAATGCGACCGACGGCCTGACCCTGAAGGTGGACGGCCAGTCGCAAGTCATCGAATCTGTGAGCACGCTGACCCTACCAAATGGAATCCACACCTTGAGCTTTAGTGTGGAGGCCGAACATCGCGCGGAAGGATTGCGAGCGGAGTTTGAAGAAATTCCCGGATCGTCCGCGCGCTTCCACGTCTTAAACGCCCGTTAATTTATGAAAATTGCCATCGGTTCCGATCACGCCGGTTATGATTACAAATACAAGATCGGCGAATTTCTGAAAAGCCTCGGCCATGAAGTCTGCGACTTTGGGACTGATTCCATTGAGCCGGTGGATTATCCGCTGTACATCCGGTCCGTGGCGAGAGCGGTTGCGCTCGGTGAATTTGAACGCGGCATCGTCTTGGGCGGCTCCGGCAACGGCGAGGCCATGACGGCCAATCGGACCAAAGGCATCCGCTGCGCTTTGTGTTGGAATGTGGAAAGCGCCCGCCTCAGCCGTGAACACAATGATGCCAACATGCTGTCCATTGGCCAGCGCATGATGACCGAGGCCGTGGCATTGGCCATCGTGCGGGTCTGGTTGAACACGCCGTTTGAGGGCGGTCGCCACATCCGCCGCATTCAGTTGATTGACGAAGAATGGTGATCCACTTTTTTATGAAACTTACCGCTCTCTTTGGAATTATGATTGCCAGCCATACTGCCATCGCTCAGACCAACCAAAACATGGCGCTGCCCTGGAAACAAAAAGCGCCGCCCGTTCCTGAACTGGCCATCCCGGCCACCGCCAGAGAATGGGAAAAGCAACGCGCCGAAATCCGCGCCGAAATCTGGAAGCTGTTCGGCCAACTGCCACCACGGCCAACAGTTCCGGAAGTTAAGATCCTATCCCGTGAGGACAAGGGCGATTACATCCTTGAAAAATTCCAATTCGACAACGGGTCTGGCGCCATAGTTCCCGGCTATCTGCTCCTGCCAAAAAATGGAGGCAAAAAATCCCCGGCCATTTTGTATCATCACTGGCACGGTGGCGAATATGGCGTGGGCAAGGAAGAATTATTTCACGCGCGCCACACGCCGTTTGCGCCTGGTCCGGTCCTGGCGCAACGCGGATACGTGGTGCTGGCGATAGACTGTTATTGTTTTGGCGAACGCAATGGCCAGGGACCGGCGGGCGCGCCGCAAGACAAGGCCGGCGGTGAAATGAGCGCGGCCAAATTTCAACTCTGGTACGGCCGCTGCCTCTGGGGCATGATCGTGCGCGACGATCTGATGGCGCTCGACTATCTCTGTTCCCGTCCTGAAGTGGACACGAACAACATCGGCGTCACCGGCATGAGCCTCGGTTCCACCCGCTCTTGGTGGCTGATGGCCTTGGACGACCGCATCAAAACCGGCGTCAACGTCGCCTGCTTCACCCGTTACCAAAATCTGCTGGAACACGACGCCCTTGGCGCCCACGGCATTTATTATTTTGTTCCCGGGATGCTCAACCATTTCGATACTGAAGCGGTCATCGCCAGCATCGCGCCGCGTCCGGTTTTATTCATGACCGGCGACGCCGACCCAGGCTCACCGATAGACGGCATCCGCGTCATCGAAAGCAAAACGAAATCCGTCTATGATCTCTACGGAAAGACCAACGAATTCCAAAGCGTGATTTATCCGGGTTTGGGCCATGTCTATCTGCCCGAGATGTGGGAGAAAGCCTTGAACTGGCTCGATCAGCACTTGAAACCAGGCCGGTAATTTTGCCACACTGATCGGGTTGTGGCTGCTGTCAAAAACAAACCGAAAACCCTCGCGGTCTGGCCGATTGGCCTGGCGTTGGTCTTGTTGACGCTGCTGGCCTACTGGCCGGTGTTGGGATTCCAATTCATCAACTTCGATGATCAGGCCTACGTTTATGAAAACCCGGTGGTCCAACAAGGATTGAGTTGGTCAGGGGTTCAATGGGCGTTTACCACAACGCAAGCAGCCAACTGGCATCCCGTCACCTGGCTGTCGCATTGCTTGGATTGTCAACTCTACGGCCTGAACGCGGGCCAACATCATCTGACCAACCTCCTGTTGCACAGCGCCAGCGTGCTGCTGCTGTTCATCGTCCTGCGCAAAATGACCGGCGCGACTTGGCGCAGCGCTTTCGTGGCGGCGATCTTTGGCCTGCATCCGCTCCATGTGGAATCGGTCGCCTGGGTGGCGGAACGGAAGGACGTGCTGAGCGGGATGTTTTTTATGCTGACGGTGTGGGCCTATGCGGCATATGTCCAATTGCGGATTTCAGATTGCGGATTGCGGAATAAGGACACAAACACCCCAGGCTGTGGCAAGGGTTGGTTCGCGCTTGCCCTATTGTTTTTTTTGCTGGGCCTGATGTCCAAGCCGATGCTGGTCACACTTCCTTTTGTTCTGCTGCTGCTGGATTTTTGGCCGTTGGGCCGGTGGCGAGGGTGGCGGACGGTGTTGGAGAAGACGCCGTTTTTCCTGCTGTCCGCTACAGCTTGCGCCGTCACTTTTTCGGCGCAGAAAACCGAAGGAGCCATCTCATCCATGGGACAAATTTCATTGACCTTGCGTGTGGAGAATACGTTGGTCGCTTACGCCACCTATCTGGGCAAAATGTTTTGGCCCGGTGACATGGCCATTCTGTATCTTCGCCCAAGCGCGTTTCCGGGATGGCAAGTGATCGTCGCCGGACTGTTGCTGGCGGCGATTTCTGGCACGGTTATTTGGCTGGCGCGCAAACAGCCCTACCTGAGCATGGGATGGTTTTGGTTTTTGGGGACGCTGGTTCCGGTGATTGGGCTGATTGCTTTTGGCGTTCAGAGCCGGGCGGATCGCTATGTTTATCTCCCATCCATCGGCGTAACCATCATGCTGGCTTGGGGTCTTCCGGAGTTGCTCAAAGATCGGACATGGCGGCGATCACCGGTGGCGATCACCGGTGGCCTGGCCTGCGCCGCCTGCTTTTTCACCACGCGCAGTCAAGTGCATTATTGGCGTGACAGTTTCAGCTTGTTCGAACACACCGTGAAAGTGACCAAAGACAATTATATTGCGCAAAACAATCTCGGTCGCGCTTTCGAGGATCAAGGCAATCTGGACGCGGCGGAAGAACATTATCAGGAAGCTGTGCGGCTGAATCCTCAATACGGCGTGGCCCAGTATAATCTCGGCAACGTCTTGACGGAGAAGAACCGGTTGGACGAAGCCATCACCCATCTAAAAGAATCCATTCGTCTCATGCCCAAGGTGGCGGAAACCTATAATAACCTCGGCAAAGCCTACGCCATGCAACGGCGACTCGATGAAGCGATGCAACTGTTCTCCGAAGCCATCAAAGTGAATCCCGATTGCGAACCCGCGCACCTCAATCTGGGTCGGGGCTACGGCATGATGGGTAAAATGGATCTGGCCGCAGCTGAATTCCAAACCGCCGTCCGTCTGGCTCCCAACGATTCCGCCGCACGGCAGAAATTGGCCGAGGCCCGGGCGCAACTGGGGAAATAGTTGGGGCGAAGAATTTCCTGTTTAAAATTTCTTCCGATAAACGCCTTCCAGCGGTTTCCACTGGTCCTTGTTTTCCTTTAAAAACGGCTCGGTGCTGACCACGGAAAGACCCGGCTCCTCCTTGACGAAGAGGGTGTGGTAACAGGAATTTTGCGCCAGAATTTTTCCCTTGTACGCGACCAGTTCCTGGCCGTCGGAAAGAAACGCGTTCAACGAAGTCGGATCCGCGCCGCAGGCATGGATTTCTTCCGCCGTCGTCGTGATGGCCTGCGCATAATCGCCGGACTTTTCAAAATGTTTGATGACCACATCGAAATATTTTTCCGTGTCAATCGCCGTGGGCGCGAGGCGGGTCTGCATTTTCTCGTGTTTCCGAATGGTGCCGTTCTGGCAAAACATTACGCCGTGGCCTTTTCCCGGCCAGCAGAAAGGATGCAGCTTGGTCAGATTGATGGTGGTCGGATCGGAAGCTTTGCGCGAGTGCAGCAGCATGAGCGTGCCTTTAATGCTGCCCAGCGCCGCCAAAGAAATGCCCCAGGCCGGCGACTGTTCGCGCACATGCAGCCAATGGCCGCCGGTGAAAATGGCCGCGCCAAAACCATCGCCATGAGGCGATTCCACGCCGTCATGCGATTGCGCGGCCAGCTCTTCAAGAAACGGCGCGGCCACCACCGGCTCACGCGAAACAACTGCAATCATTCTGCACATGCCCACAACAAGTCAGGCCGGACGCCATTCGTCAAACGGAAAAAGATTTCCTTAACCATAACTAAAGGTAGCGGGGCGTAAATTTACGCCATGAAAACAAAATTATTTGCCCTGTTTCTCCCCTTGTTTTTCATTGTCGCCACTTCACTCCAGGCTGATCCCATGATCACTTCCTGGTTCACCACCTACTCCGGCCAATACGCCCGCCTCTATGCCACCGATGCGGACAAAACTTCCGGCAACGCCATCAGGACCTGGTCCAAGGGTTCCATCAGCCAAACCGTGCCCGCCTATTGCGGCATCTATTATGTCGCCTATTCCGCGAGCTGGGTTTACGTCCGTTCCGCCGGCTTGCCCGGTCACGTCATGGGGCCGTGGTATTTGAACGCGGGCCACACCACCGCCTTTCCTAATTATCCAAAATTCACCGGCACCCTCTACCGCTTTCCGCGCACCACCTCCGTGCCATCCACCAAAACCCTGACCGGCCTCGGGGCAATCGGCTTCTTCGTGGATGGCGTGGCGATGTTTGACACGCGCGATGCTTTTTATTGGAATGGCACCGCCGATGCCAACGGCACGGGCAATTGGAACCGCGAAGCTTGGGTCAACGAAGGGGTGACCTTCGATCCCGGTTACGCTCATCAACCCGGCGATGGCACCCATCATTATCATGCTGATCCGATTGCCCTGCGCTACCAACTCGGCGACCATGTGGATTATAATTCTTCGACCAAAACTTATTCCGAATCCACCAACACCGTGACCAAACATTCTCCGATCCTCGCCTGGGTGCGCGACGGTTATCCGTTGTATGGCCCTTACGGCTATGCCAACGCCACCAATGCCAGCAGCGGCATCCGGCGCATGGTCAGCGGCTACGTTTTGCGCAACGGTCAAAGCGGCTCTCAGAACCTCACCACTGTGGGCCGCACGAATATTCCGCAATGGGCCGTCCGCCTCTATAACGTTTCCGCCGCCCAATCCGGCCCCACGGTCAGCACCAGCTATCCGCTCGGTCGCTACATGGAAGACAACGATTACCTCGGCGACCTCGGCTACACCAAAGGCACGGACTTCGACCTCGACGAATATAACGGCCGTTATTGTGTGACGCCGGAATTTCCCAACGGCACCTACGCGTATTTCGTCAGTATCAACAGCAGCGGCGCGCCAGCCTTTCCTTACAATATTGGCCGCGCCTTTTACGGCAACCCAACCGGCAACACCGTTTCCAGCATCACCGAAACCGTCACCACCAACTTCGTTGGCGGCTCCAGCTCCTCCATCAGCCTGGCCCCACCCTCAGTCAATAATACATCCGGCAACGTCACCCTCACTTGGAGCAGTGTTGAAGGCGGCACCTATGTTGTGAGTGGCACCAGCGATTTCAAAACCTGGACCACCAACGCCGCCAGCGTGACCGCCACCGGCATCACCGCCAGCGCCACCGAAACCGGCATCGCCAAAACCAACGCCAACCGTTTCTACAAAGTCACCCGCACCGGCCTCCCTACGACTTCTAATTAATTGGATGCGTTTAAACCGTGCCGGTAACCGCGTGTCAGTAGTATTTCACCCTATGGCGCAGGCCCGCTGCGCCGCCTACCTTGCTTCATGAAAAATCGTAAATTAGTAACCGGCGTGACCCTGTCTGTCCTGTCCTTATCGCTTTTCCTGGTCGGCTGCGACCGCGAAGTTTCCAAAGACACCAGCACCAGCGTCAGCAGCGATGGCACCGTAAAAACAAAGGAAAAAACTGTGACCCAAGCTCCGGATGGCACCATTAAGACCGAAGAAACGAAGAAGACTGAGATGCCCTGATTCGGAAAATCGGAGCGCGAGTCTGCGACTCGCAGCGCGTGACTCGTGCCGAACGCGTTAAAATTAACCTGGGTCAAACGTACCGCATGTCTGCGCGCCCATGTTGGTGTTCAATCTTTAGATTGTCTGGCATTTGCTCCTTCAATCACTATCGTAAAAATTTTGACATCATTGATGACACAATTGGTCCAACGCCTTTCCAGACTTGCATAACGCCTCATTTTCGCCAAAAGTGAAGCATGATTAAGCGCGCGCAAATCCGGGAGTTCACCGATGCGGTGGCGCGGCAATTCCACCCGGAAAAAATCATCCTCTTTGGTTCCTATGCCTATGGCAAAGCCACCGAAGATTCCGATGTTGATTTGCTCGTCATCATGCCCCGGACCCGACTGCGCGGCGAGAGAATGTCCGTGCGCATCCGACATGCCGTGCCGCGAAATTTTCCCCTGGATTTGCTGGTCCGAACCCCGGCTGACGTGAATAAGCGGCTTCGTTGGGGAGACGGTTTTCTGCAAGAGATCATGGAAAAGGGGAAGGTGCTTTATGACTCCGCTTACAGTTGAATGGGTTAAAATTGACCAAGCAACTGATTCATGCTCAGTTGCGTGAAAGAATTTAACGTGAAGGGAAAAACAGGATGAAAAGAAAACTGATTTCGGTAAAGAGTGCACCGCCGATTCCTATCAAACCAAGTGCCCAAGAGTTGCTGTCGGAAGTGCGGGAACTAATCCTGTCAGCCCGTCAATTCGCAGCGCAAACGGTCAACGCCACGCTTACCCTGCATTATTGGGAAATTGGCAAGCGTATCCGACAGGACGTGCTGCGAGCAAAGCGGGCCGATTATGGCGAACAGATTGTCGCCGCACTGGGGCGACAATTGGAGCAGGAGTTTGGGCGGGGTTATGGCGAGAAAAACCTGCGACGCATGATCCAGTTTGCCACCGTTTTTCCCGATGAAAAAATTGTCGCCGCACTGCGGCGACAATTGGGCTGGACGCACTTCAAGACCATCATCCCAATTGCCGACCCGCTCAAGCGCGACTTCTACGCCGAAATGTGCCGCATCGAAAACTGGAGCACCCGCACCCTCGAAAAGAAAATCGGCGGCATGTTGTTCGAGCGGACGGCCCTCTCCAAGAAACCCGCCAAACTCGCCGCCATGGAACTGAAACAATTGCGCGAAGAAGACAAGCTCACTCCCGACCTCGTCTTTCGCGACCCGTATCTGCTCGATTTCCTGCGCTTGAAAGACACCTACGCCGAGAAAGATTTGGAGTCGGCCATCCTGCGCGAGATTGAGGCTTTCATTCTGGAATTGGGCGTGGGCTTCGCTTTCGTCGAGCGGCAGAAAAGGATGCAGATTGACCACAAAGACCACTATCTCGACCTCCTGTTTTATCATCGCCATCTGCGGCGGTTGGTGGCGATTGATTTGAAATTGGAAGAATTCAAGGCTGGTGACAAAGGGCAGATGGAACTTTATCTGAAATGGCTGGACCGCCATGAGCGCAAATCGGGCGAGGAGAAACCCATCGGCTTGATTCTATGCGCCGGCCAAATGCAGGAGACCGTTGAACTGCTGGACCTGGAGCAAAGCGGCATTCGCATTTCCTCCTATTGGACCGATGTCCTGCCCAAGAAACAACTCGAACGAAAACTGCACGAAGCCGTGAAGCTGGCGCGGGCCAGACTGGTGGAATCAAAAGCATCGAAATGATTTAGTTATGCTTGTTTTTATTAGCCATGCGTCAGAGGACAAAGCCGATTTTGTCAGGCCGCTTGCAAATGCACTGTCGTCGCATCATCAAATTTGGTATGACGAATATGAATTGGTAATCGGCGACAGTCTTCTTGGAAAAATCAATGAGGGATTAAATAAGTGCGATTATGGAGTAGTAATCTTAAGCCCTTCATTTTTCAGGAAAAAGTGGCCTCAGGCAGAATTAGA
>CAIYOY010000407.1 GCA_903927905.1 uncultured Verrucomicrobiales bacterium
TTCTTCGGCTTTCCCGTCCTGGCGCGTGATGCGCAGGGTGAGGTCTTGTTGCGGCTTGAGGTTTTCGCCCAGGCCCACGATGTCGTAGGTTTCGGTGCCGTCGAGTTTCAAGGTTTGGGCGGTGGTGCCTTCCTTGAATTGCAGGGGCAGGACGCCCATGCCGACGAGGTTGGAGCGGTGGATGCGCTCGAAGCTGGCGGCGACAACGACTTTGATGCCGAGGAGGCGGGTGCCTTTGGCGGCCCAATCGCGCGAGCTGCCAGTGCCGTATTCGGTGCCGGCCAGGACGATGAGCGGGGTGCCAGCGGCGATGTATTTGGCGGCGGCGTCGAAGATGGACATTTGTTCGCCGGTGGGCTGGTGTTTGGTGACGCCGCCTTCGACACCGGGGACCATGAGGTTTTTGATGCGGACGTTGGCGAAGGTGCCGCGGGTCATGACGCGGTCGTTGCCACGACGGGAGCCGTAGCTGTTGAAGTCAATGTAGTCCACGCCGTTCTGTTGGAGGTAAGCGCCCGCCGGGGAGGTTTTCTTGATGGAGCCAGCGGGGGAAATGTGATCGGTGGTGACGCTGTCGCCAAAGATGCCGAGGGGTCGCGCGCCTTTGATCTCGGCGATGCGCCCCGGTTGGAGGCTGAAATCGGTGAAGAAGGGCGGTTCCTGGATGTAGGTGGATTGGAGATCCCATTCATAGACGTTGCCAACGCTGGCGGGGATTTCGTTCCACTTGGGATTTTGGGCGGCAAAGTTCTTGTAAAGTTTGCGGAACACTTCCGGGTGCAGCGCGGCGGCCATGGTGTCGCGGACTTCGGCGAGGGTCGGCCAGATGTCGGCGAGATAGACGGGGACGCCCGCCTTGTCGGTGCCGAGCGGTTCGCAGGTGAGGTCAATATCCACGCGGCCGGCGAGGGCAAAGGCGACGACGAGCGGCGGGGACATGAGGAAGTTGGCCTTGATGTTCTGATGGACGCGGGCTTCGAAGTTGCGGTTGCCGGAAAGGACGGAGGCGGCGACGATGTCGTGTTTGACAATGGCTTCCTCGAGGTTGGCGTCGAGCGGGCCGGAGTTGCCGATGCAAGTGGTGCAGCCGTAGCCGACGAGGTTGAAGCGCAATTTGTTGAGATACTTCTGCAAATCGGTGCGCTTGAGGTAATCGGTAACGACGCGCGATCCCGGAGCGAGGGAGGCCTTGACGGCGGGGTTGACCTTGAGGCCGCGCTCGACGGCTTTCTTAGCGAGCAATCCGGCGGCAAGCATGACGCTGGGGTTGCTGGTGTTGGTGCAACTGGTAATGGCGGCGATGACGACGGAGCCGGGGCCGATTTTGGCTTTTTTGCCGCTGCTCATTTGCACGGGTTGTTTGGTGAGGAAATCTTTGCGCGCCTTGCCGAAACCGCTCTCGGTGACTGGACGTTGATAGGCGCTGAAGAATTCGCGCTTGAGGTTGGGCAGGGCGATGCGGTCTTGCGGACGCTTGGGACCGGCGACGCTCGGCTGGACGCTGGCGAGGTCGAGCTCGACGTATTGCGAGTATTCGATTTCGCCGAGCTTGGGGATGCCCCAAAGGCCCTGGGCGCGGTAATAATTCTCGTACATTTTGCAATCATCTTCGCTGCGGCCGGTGGCGCGGAGGTAGTTGACACATTCTTCGTCAATCGGGAAGAAGCCCATGGTCGCGCCGTATTCGGGAGCCATGTTAGCGATGGTGGCGCGGTCCACGACGGGCAGGGCAGCAGCGCCGGGGCCGTAGAATTCCACGAACTTGCCAACGACTTTGGCTTTGCGGAGCATCTCAGTGACGGTCAAAGCAAGATCAGTCGCCGTGACGCCTTCACGCAATGCGCCAGTCAAATGAACGCCAACTACATCCGGCGTAAGGAAATAAACCGGCTGGCCGAGCATCCCCGCCTCAGCCTCAATACCACCAACGCCCCAGCCAACAATACCGAGACCGTTGATCATGGTGGTGTGGGAATCAGTGCCGACCAAGGTATCAGGATAATAAACGCCGTCCTTGGAGAGAACACCCTTGGCCAAGTATTCCAGATTCACTTGATGCACAATTCCGATACCGGGCGGGACCACCTTAAACGTATCAAACGCTTGCATACCCCACTTGAGAAATTGATAACGCTCGCGATTGCGGGTGAATTCCAAATCAAGATTCTTGGCCATCGAATCCGGCGCACCGGCGAAATCTACTTGGACGGAATGATCCACCACCAAATCCACCGGCACCAGCGGTTCGATCAACTTGGGATTCTTGCCGAGCTTGGTGACGGCGGAACGCATGGCGGCGAGATCAACGAGCAGGGGAACACCAGTGAAATCCTGGAGGACAATGCGCGCGACGACGAAAGGGATTTCCAGAGTGCGCGCGGTCTTGGGCTGCCATTGCGCGAGTTCCTTGACGTTGGTTTCGGAAACTTTTTTACCATCGCAATTGCGCAAAACGGATTCGAGAACAATGCGAATGGAGACGGGCAGTTTGGAAATGTTGCCAACCCCGGCGGATTCCAAAGCGGGCAGGGAGTAATAGGAACCCTGTTTGCCATTGCCGAGATCGAACTTCTTCAGTGAATCAAAAAGATTATGCATATATTGGACTGATAAAAATGGCGGTTGGAGGAAAAAGAGTCAAGCGGTTGTGAGGGCTTGGCGAAAAGTCTTTATTTTGGTAGATTCCAGAAAATGAAAGGGACCAAAATGACGCAAAAGACAAAAGGAGCGGGCGGTTTTCGTGATATGGCTTCAACTTGTCTCCTTGGGTATCTTCTGATTCTTGCGCCCATCATGTTATTTGCCGGGGGTGAAAAACTGCAAGGCTTGGAGCGAATGGCTGCGCAGGCCGACATCGTCTTCAAAGGGCGGGTTATGTCCACGATTGGACTTACGAACAGGACGTTTCCCATTTGTTTTAAGCCTCATGCCACAAAGCTGAAAATTATTTCAGTTCTTAAGGGAACCTTGGGAAAAGATTCCATCACTTTCATCCACAATACGGAAGGGCCTCATGGCTGGGGTGGGGGCACTCCCCCACCGCATTATCTTCTCAAACCCGGGAGGTCTTATCTTATCTTTGCGGAAAAAACTGACCAACCAAATGTGTTTCGCCAACTTTCCGGCATGCCTGGGCGGGAGGATGAGGGAGCCATTCTTGCGGCGGATGACCGACCATTAACGAACGTCACTATTTTTGAAGCCCATTGGCTTGAATTAAGCCGTTTATTGACCAGCAATGTTCCTGATGATGCTCTCCATGCCATTATAAAATTAAACTTTATGAGCAAACGGTGCGGCTATAATTCGAGCCATACCGACGATTTTTCCAGAGAAAATGTTCTGGATGTGAAGCGACCGGTGATGACTAACGCGGACGAGAAAGTCGCGGTCGAGGCGATCAATTGCTTTCAGATTGGCGGCGGTTTAATAGAACACACACTGGATTATATATCAGGAACAGGAATTATCGGAGCAGGGATGCATGCTAAAACCGATTCAAATTGCGTCTCCCAACTGCGGCCTTATTCAGATCTGCTGATTTCAGTTGCTTCCGGTGCGTCAACGGTTCCACGCCGTGTTGCTGCCGTTGCCGCGCTCTCAGGCATTGGCAGTTCCTCGGTCAGCAATGCGCTGCCCCGATGGTTAAGTGATTCTTCCGAGGACATGCGGGTTGAAGCTGTTCGGTTGTTGTTGGATTTCCCTGGCCAATTTGCGGAAGAAACGTTGAACAAGCTGGCCTCTGACAAATCTGCCAGTGTTCGTTCAGTGGTCGCGGATATTATCGGCACCGGCCAATTCGTTCGAGATTTGCCCGTCCTCGAAAAACTTTTTTCTGATCCAATTGGTTTAACAGCATTAGTGCCACCCTTGAAGATGGACCAATTACAGGCAGGCGAGCGATGGAACAATACCGGCGACGTCCATACCAGCGCGGGCATGGCCTTAATCCAGTTCAAAACCGGTCAAGTCGAGAAAATTCTTAGAAAAAATCTCAGTGATGCGGGATTTCACGTCAGCTTTATTGCCAAATTGGCGGAAGATGATGCCAAGCCCTGGCTTGATCAGTTGCAGCAAATATTGGAGGTAAGATTTAAGCACGTTCAGGATGCCATCCGAGACGAACCTTTGGATTACAAACGCAGTCGGGTGGACGACGAACTTTTGACCGGTGCGTATGGGAAATGTTGGGAAGCCATTCGTCATTACCTCATGACCATTCCGGCAAAGGATTTTTCCAGTGATGAGATGAATCGTTACATGGATCTTTTGGAAAAAATGATTCAAAAGGATGGTTCCTGGAGAAATGAACCCGCAGCGCTTTATGAATTATACCGGTCAAAGGGCTTAGCCGAACGAACCAAAAAAATTCGCGTTCGTTACGAAAAGTCCCAAGGTTGGAGATTTGATCAATTTGACCGACAGCACGCTGAATTGGATGTAGAGGCACAGTAGCAAGACAAACGGCTTGGTAAAAAGTGTCCAGCCGAAGTGAGGGGGCTTGGCGCTCTTAAGAATTTACCCCTTGTAAATATCGTGCGTACCAATGTCCACTGTAACAACACAATCGCCCTCAATATAAAACACGGCGCGCAAATCATTTTCAATATCCACGGCGTAAATCGTGCGGCCATAGTAGGCTGAAAGGCGGTGTATCTTGTGCGGTCGCAAACGAGGATCGAATGGGTTCTGTTTGAAAATTTGCCAAGCCCGGCGCGTGGAATCTTTTTGATTAGGAGGGAGATTGTAGAAACTCTCCCAAAAAGTTTCTGATGGCTTAAAACGATACTTCATTTCCGCCGCTGTTTGGACGGAGGAGGCGCATCATTCAAAACCATTTCCATATCTGCAAAACGTCCAGCTTCAGCATCAGCCATTCCGCGCTTGAAGGACTCGGGAATCCAAGAATCATCGCTTTCCACGACAAATTTGGTGACTTGAGCCCGTTCAGTCGTAGGCAGTTCTTTAATCTGTTCGATTATTTCCTGTGCGCTCATGCTTTAATTATCCACAAAAAAAGCCCTCAAGCAAGGTGCAATTCCACCCGAAGGGAGGAGGCTTGTGGGTTCTATGATTTACGCACTCTTCAAGTTGTGCGCCCCCACCCGTTTCAACAAGCCTCCTCGCTTCGACTGGAGGAGTTTTGGCGGACGCGGCCAGAGTGACAGGTTCGCAAAGATTTGAGAATGTGCGTCTTAAGGCACAGTTGAAAAAGCTCCAAATTCCAAGCTCCAAGCACCAAA
>CAIYOY010000408.1 GCA_903927905.1 uncultured Verrucomicrobiales bacterium
CAGCACTGGCTGCCAACGGACGGTCTGAGATGTCTTTTGCATCCTCAGGTTAAAGCAAATTGTAAATACAAAGTACATACATTTCTTCAGCCGTCGCTTAACTAAATGGCAGTGGAGGGCCGGGGTGAGGTGAGGCTCTTCCATTCTTTAAACAAACTCCAGCTTCGTCGTCGCCGCCTTTTCATCCCATCCACGCGGCGGCTTGCTGTTCACTGCGGCCACGTCCTTGATGGAGATCTGCCGACCGCGCGTTTTGGGGCCTTTTACTTCCACATCCGCCGGATGGCAGGTCTGTTGATTGATTTTCTGATACGGCGCTTCTTTGTAACGGATGAAGATTTCCTTTGGCGTATCCGCTTCAAAATACAAGATGCGCGATTTTTCGGGGATGCAGAAATATTCCTTGTTCATGATCGTCCCGCCAAAGGTGAAACGCTTGATAAACGTCGCTTCGCGGTTCGTATAAACACAGGTCATCACCTTGTCCCGATCCGGCAACGCACAATAGAGCATGTCCGGCCCGACAAACATTTTCTCCTGCAACTCGTTCACCTTGTAATGCCCGTCCTTGAAGACCATGAGCAACTTGTCGAATTTGGTGCATTCCAATTTAAATTCCTCGCCGGAAACTTTGTAACCGACGTAGCCCGACTCGCGATCATAAGCGACTTTGAACGCCTTGAAGGCCACTTCCTTTGCGTCCACTTCATCGTAACGGCTGGACTTGGTCAGGCGCGGATACATCGGACCGTATTTTTCCAGCAACGCCTGTAAATGGCCGATGGCGTATTTGGTGACGTTCTTCAGGTATTTGACGATCTCAGCCAGGTCGGTTTTGACCTTGTCCATTTCCTCGCGGTGCTTGTTGATGTCGAACAGAGAAATGCGGCGAATGCGAACGCCGAGCAGCATCTCGATGTCCTCCGGGATGAGGTCGCGGTACATCTGTTTACGAAACGGCTTGAAGCCTTCTTCCACCGCTTCGATCACGGCTTCGTTGGTTTTGCAGGCCTCAATCTTTTTATAGATCCGGTTCTCGATAAAAATTCGCACCAAAGTCTTGTAATGCAATTCCTGCTCCAGCTTTTTCTCCTTCAATTCCAATTCGCGCTTGAGCGTTTCCACCAGTTGCCGGGTGTTTTCTTGCAACACCTCGGACACTGTCAACTCCACCGGACGATTGTTTTTGATGACCACGATCCGGCTGGAAATGGTCGTCTCACACTCGGTGAAGGCATAGAGCGCATCCACTAATTTTTCCGCGCTCACGCCTGCCGGCGCACGCACTTCGATCTCCACGTCTTCTGAGGTAAAATCGTTGACGCTCTTGACCTTGATCTTGCCTTTATGCGAAGCGTCTTCGATGGAGGAGATCAACGAATCGGTCGTGGTCGTCGGAGGAATTTCCTGGATGAGAACCGTGGACTCGTCCTTGATCTTGATCTTGGCGCGGACCTTGACCTCGCCGGTGCCGTCTTTGTAACCACGCGCATCCATCAAGCCGCCGGTGACAAAATCTGGCAGCACCTTGAACGATTCTTTTTTCAGGATGGCGATCTGCGCCTCCAGCAATTCCGGGAAATTATGCGGCAAAATTCGGCAGGACATGCCCACCGCGATGCCTTCGGTTCCCAGCATCAACAACAATGGCAATTTCGCCGGCAGCACTACAGGTTCCTTGTTGCGTCCATCGTAGCTCGGAATAAAATCCGTGATCTCATCGTTGAACACTTCCGTCCGCGCCAGCTCGGTCAGACGACATTCAATATACCGGGGCGCAGCCGCAGGGTCACCGGTGAAGATGTTGCCGTAATTCCCCTGCCGATCTATCAAATAACGTTTGTTCGCCAGCACAACCAACGCATCGCCGATCGAAGCATCGCCGTGCGGATGATATTGCATGGCGTGACCAACGACGTTCGCCACCTTGATGAATTTGCCATCATCCTTTTCATGCAACGCCCAAAGAATACGGCGCTGCACCGGCTTCAACCCGTCCGCCAAATTGGGAATTGCGCGGTCGCGGATGACGTAAGACGCGTAATCCAGAAAACTGCGATCCACGCGCTTATGGAGGGCCTGGTCAATTTTACTCGGGACAAAGGGCGGGCGGACAATGGCTTCGATCTCTTCCACCTGCACGTGCTGCGCGGCTTCGGGTTCTTTTTTTGATTTAGCCGCAGGAGCGGCTTCCACCGGTTTAGTCGCCGCAACTTCTGCGATGGGCAATTCTGGTTGATCTGAATTCTTTTTGCTTTTGGATGCCATGAAAATTCCTTTTTAAAATTAATCCTCCACCGGCACAACGAGATTTTCCATGATGTAATCTTTCCGTTCCGGGGTGTTCTTGCCCATGTAAAAACCAAGGATGTCCGAAGTATCATGCTTCGAGGCATATTCCACCTGGCTCAACCGCATTCCTTTGCCAATGAACTGTTTGAACTCGGCGGGGGAAATTTCTCCCAAACCTTTGAAACGCGTGATCTCCGGTTTGCCGCCAAGCTTCTTCGACGCCTCGTCGCGTTCGGCTTCGCTGTAACAATAAATGGTCTGCTCCTTGTTGCGCACCCGGAAAAGCGGTGTCTCCAAAACATGCAGATGACCGTCGCGCACGACAGTGTCAAAGAAACGGAAGAAATAGGTGATCAACAGATTGCGGATGTGCAAGCCGTCCACGTCGGCATCGGTGGCCAGGATCACTTTGCCGTAACGCAGATTGTCAATGTTGTCCTCGATATCCAGACTCTGCATCAGGTTATACATCTCATCGTTTTTATAAACGACATCGCGCTTCAGATCCCAGACGTTCAAGGGCTTTCCTTTCAGCACAAAAATGGCCTGCGTATTCACATCGCGGCAACTGACGATGGAGCCGGCGGCCGATTGACCTTCGGTGATGAACACCATGGACTCATGCCCCTTGTCTTTCCCCTTGTTCAGATGCGTTTTGCAATCCTTGAGCTGCGGAATACGGATGGTGATGGCCTTGGCCCGTTCGCGCGCCAGTTTTTTCACGTCCTGCAATTCTTTGCGCAACTGTTGCGTGTCCTGCACTTTGGCGATGATCTTTTCGGCGACTTCCTTGTTGCGATTGAAAAAGTGCAGCAATTCTTCGCGGACTGTATTGACCAAATCCGAGCGGATTTCGGTGTTGCCCAGTTTATTTTTGGTCTGCGATTCGAAGACCGGATCTTTCAACCGGATCGAAACCGCACCAACCATACATTCGCGCACGTCGTCCCCCTCAAACTTGCCCTTGGCGTATTCATTGACCGCCTTGAGCAGGCCTTCACGAAACGCGCTCAGATGCGTGCCGCCGTCAGAAGTGTACTGGCCGTTGACGAAAGAAAAAAAAGTCTCGCCATAGCGGCTGTTCGTGTGGGTGAAACAAAATTCCAGCGTCTTCCCGGTGTAATGCAGCGGCGGATAGATCGGCTCCGAATTGTCTTTGCGCAAGTCCTCCATCACCAGATCCATCAAACCGTGCCGCGAGACGAACGTCTGCCCGTTGTAGATCAGCTTCAGGCCGGTATTCAGATAACTGTAATGCCGCAGCCGTTGCTCCACATATTCCGTGCGGAACTCCGAGTCCTTGAAAATCGTCGGGTCCGGCGTGAATTCGATCAAGGTCCCGTTCGGCTCCTGGGTCTTGCCGCCCTTTTCGTTTTTTAATTTCCCAATTTTAAATGCGGCCTCGGCATATTCACCGTCCCGATGACTGCGCACCATGAATTCTTTGGACAGTGCATTGACCGCCTTGGTGCCGACGCCGTTCAAGCCGACGCTGAACTGGAACACATCGTCATTATATTTCGCGCCGGTATTGATCTTGGAAACGCAGTCAACAATTTTCCCCAGCGGAATCCCGCGCCCGAAATCGCGCACACTGACCGACGTGCCTTCGATGCCGATCTGCACCTCTTTGCCATGGCCCATGATGTATTCATCAATGGCGTTATCAATCACTTCCTTGAGGAGAATATAACAACCGTCGTCCGGATTGGAGCCATTGCCGATGCGCCCGATGTACATCCCCGTGCGCAACCGGATATGCTCCAGCGACGACAGAGTTTTTATCTTACTCTCATCATAAACATGCTTTTTACTATCAGCCATAAACCCACCATATATTGTGGCAAACCCTTAAAAATCAACCACAAATTGCGCTTTTTCAGCAGAAATGCCGCATCTCGTCAACCATTGGGGACGGGCTGGCGTATCGTTTTCCCGACGGGAAGGCCAATGGGTATGATTCGCCGATCAAGGGGCGGGAGCGTCCTGCAGCAAAAAATTGAGGGACATAATCATATTATCAATTTGTTCAACCGTAGCGTCCCGCTGCCCGCTAAAATCATTGTCGGCGGCTGCGATCTCATTCTTCGCCTTGGCTAACCGCACAATCAGTTGATGTGTCGCCGGGTAAGCCATGTGAGTTTCGTCCGCCGTAATCACCACCACGTTGGTGAGTTCGTTGGCCGTCACTTGGAGCAACGATCTAAGCGCACCAGTCTGGCCGTTTATTTGCTGGATTGTGGCCTCACGATGGCCTTCGAAATCATTATCCGCCGCTCTAAGTTCAGCTTTCGCGCTCAACAGGGCCAGGATGGCCTTGCGGGTGGCCGGATAGGCTTGATGGGCTTCATCCACGACCGGAATTTTAACGGGGGGCCAGGCGAGCGGATTGTATTTGTCAGGCAAATTGGTTTGCGTAGTGCCATCGGCGCGCAGATTCACCGGCCACGACATGAGTGCGCCAGACAGGATTGCCACGGCCAGGACATAAAGATTCTTTTTCATAATGTTAACCTTTCACTTGCCTGGCCAAACGGGAGAGAAAATTTTTCCACCCGCTCTCCCAGTCAGCATCCTTGCTGCGGGGCCGCTACCCATGGCCAAGCTCATGCTCAATATACGCTGGCCAAAGTCGAATGCCATGGGGTAAAGACCTGACCCTGGAGGATGTTGGCAACAGTCGCATCTGGGTACAATAATGCCCAAAAATGATCGGACGCTTCCTGCTTAATGAAATAGCAAACGGTAAAAGCTATAACCGGCTGGAGGGCTGTTGGTCACCAGTAATTTAACCACCCCGCTCCCGTCGGCCTGGTTGGTGGCAATGTTCACCCAGTTGATCGGAGAGTTGAGATTGGTTGCCAACTGCACCCAATAGGTTTCGTTGGGGAAAGCGGTCGCATTCCATTGCAGCAGGCTGCCTCCGCCCGTGCTTTGCACGGTCAAGCGCGTGGACAAAACCGTCAGGGCAGCGTTGCTGCTTTGCACGGAGCCAAATTGATTGGTCACCAGCACGCTATACATGCCGGATTGCGCGGAGGTTGGCGCAGTCAAACTCAGCGTGGCATTGGTCATTCCAGCCAGAACGGTGTTGGTATTGAAATACCATTGGTAAACCAGCGGGGCGGCTCCGCCCGCAGTGACGCTTAAACTGGCGTTCTGTCCGGCCAAAACCGTTTGCGCCGAAGGTTGCTGAGTGATGACAGGCGGCACCGGAAGGACGAGAACACCTTGTGGACTGATCGTCGTATTGGTCGGGAAATAAGCGTTGTTGCCGCTCAAATCTGTCGTGATCCATTGAGCGGTGGTCGGCGATCTGAAGGGCCAGATATTGGTGGTTCCGGCCACGTAATAAACCAGGGAACTCGCAGGCGCGACCGTCAGCGAATAAATGCTGTTGCTGCTGCCGTCGTTCAGCGCTTGTTCCAGCATGGCCCCTTCCGAACTCCAGCCGCCAACCGGTTGAACCCCGTTGGGCGAAGACCAGACAAACATCCCCACCCCGGACTTATTGGTGACCAACAGATTCATCGTGCCGCTGTTAAATCCAG
>CAIYOY010000409.1 GCA_903927905.1 uncultured Verrucomicrobiales bacterium
GTGCTTTGATCCTTGTCGTAGGTGGCCAAAATTCGTTCCCGCAAATCCAAAGAAATTGTTCGCATGAAGCAACTGTAACATGTCTCTAATAAATGGCTACAGTTTTATTTAATTTGCTCTAATGGAAACGCTCTAGCCGCAAAAAAAAATCCGCAAAAGGGAATGAAGACGTCAAAGGCTGTTTTACAATTGGTTTAGCGCAATTGGTGGAGACGGAAGAAGACGTTGGTGGCGTCTTGGAGAGGCCAGAAATTGGTTGCCGACCAGACGGTGTTGGTCGCAGTGAAGGCGGTGCCGGAAGATTGCCAATTGGTCAGGGTCAAGCTGGTTTGCAATTCATAGGACTGGCCAACCATGACGTTGGTGGCGCTGGGAATGATGACAGGGGAAAGCGGTTGGGAAGCACCCGGCACATTGGTTTGGGCCAAGGTATAATTCATGGTCGAATAGATTGGGGGTTGAACCAGGATTTGCAGGTCGTTGGAACAGCCCGAACCCGGGTTGGTGATGACGATACTGGTGACCGATCCGGCCGTGACTTGGGCATAAGCTCCCGGCGGCGTTTGATTCGTGCCGATAAATGTAATGGTCGGAACGCTGGCATATCCGCAGCCGCCATCGAGAATGGTTACACTGGCGACAGAACCGTTCACGATATTAGGAGTGATCTGAGCGGGCCTTGAACTGACCGTGAGGGTGCCGCTGGGGCTGCTCACGCTGCCGTATGAGTTGGTGACGAAAACATTGTATGAGCCAGCGTCGCTTGGTGATACGTTGGCCAACGTCAGCGCGGTGGTGCCGACGCCGGAAATTTGAACGCTATTGGAAAGGTTGACGCCGTTTTTTTGCCATTGATACGTCGGGACACGAGGACCGGCGGTCGCCGTGAAAATACAGGCTGAACCCGGACAGGTGACTATGTTGGCCGGCTTTTGGTTAATATAAGGCGGGCCATCCGCCAGCAAGACAATCTCGCTGTTGGTAAGCACACGGTTGTAAAGGCGCACTTCATCAATCGCCCCCTGAAAAAATCGCGTTCCAGTAACCGATCCAATGGAAAAGGCGGTGGGCAGGGTGGGCCCCCTGTTAGTAGTGTTCAGCGTGCGGACACCATCCACATAAAATTGAATCACACCGCTGACTCGAACCATGACAACGTGGTGCCATTCGTTGGTCGCCGGAAAAGAATAACCACTGTCCACCCAATTCGTCCCATTTAACACGCACGAGAGCTTTTGCCCCAAGGTATTGGAACCACCCGAAATCCCGAGTTCATATCCATTACCGGTCGAGCCATTATCAGAACCGATCACCACGGCCTCACCATTCTGACTGAGGGTGGATGGATTCAACCAAGCGGCCACGGTCCAATTATTGACGTTGGTCAATGGGACGCTTCCGAAAAGCATATTTTGGCTACCATCAAAGAAATAGGCAGAATCGGGATTGCCGTTTCGATCTGGCGCAAGAGTAGCCGTATTTGTGATGGGATTATTTCTGTAACCGGAAGCGTCGTTGGCGTTGCCATTAAAAGGGTAATAGGCGACCAAGCCGTCAGTGAGTGAATTGGTGCTCACGATCAAAAAAGCATTGGAACTGGTTGTGCTGCCGTAGAAATTGGACGCAACAAGAGTATAGGCTCCGGCATCGGTCGAAGCAATGTCCAAGAGAGTCAAATTGGATGTCGTGGTGGAACCAATAATCCTATCGTCATCAACCAAGTTAATCCCGTTCTTCTGCCATTGAAAGGTTGTGCCCGACGGAAAAAAGCCCCCAACGCGAAAAACATTGGTCGCATGCACAGAAACACCAATACTCGATGGTTGCCGAACGATTTGCGGCATGTTCACGGCAAGGAAATTAATTTCATCGGATGAGAGCGGGCGATTATAAAGACGGACTTCATCAATCGCGCCATCGAAATATCGCTGCCCGGTGGTCGAGCCGATATAAAAGGCCGTAGGCGTGAGAGGAGAAGGGGTGCTCGTTCCAAACCAGATCCTTCCATCCAGATATATATAAGCCACACTATTCGAACGAATGATGGCGACATGATGCCAGGCATTGGTGCCGGTAAAAGTAGAGGTTGAGTAAAATGAGGACACGCCTCCAAAAACGCACCCGTAATATTGGCCTGAATTGATGCCCAGTTCGTATCCATTGCTCGCCGCCGTGCCATCATCAAAACCAACCGACACAATGGTGGAATTTTGACTGGGAATGACAGGCTTTACCCAGGCTGCCATTGTCCAATTGTCCGCGTTGGTCAACGGTACATTGGTGAACGTGATGTTTTGAGCGCCGCTAAAAAGGTAAGCTGAATTTGGATTGTTGAAATGATCAGGCACCAAAACAGCGCCGTGGTTCACTCCGTCATTGCCGAAGCCGGAAGCATCGTTGGCGTTGCTGTTGAACGGGTAATAGGCCACCAAACCGTCAGCCAGTGAGTTCGTGGTAAGAACCGTCAAAATGGCGTTGGAACTGGTCACGCTGCCATAAGAATTGGTTATCACCACATCGTAGGAAGCACCATCGGCTGGCGTAACATTCGATATCGACAGGGCGGACGTGGTCGCTCCGGAAATTTGCAGGCCATCCGACAAATTGATTCCGTCTTTTTGCCATTGATAGTTGAGTCCGGGTGGGCCAGCAACGACGGTAAAAACATAGTTGCTGGAAAGTATAATATTGGCAGCACTCGGTTGTTGTAAAATCCTGGGCAGACCATCCGCGAGAAAAACAACCTCATCGGCAGAAAGTGCACGGTTGTAAAGGCGGACTTCATCAATCGCACCCTGAAAGTATCGCACGCCATTAGCTGATCCAATCGTAAAACCGGTGGGTGAAATGGGGGGAGTGGTGGTGCTGGAGGTAAGAACTCCGTCCATGTATAAATACATCACCCCATTAGTTCGAATCATGGCCACGCAGTGCCATTCATTCGTCATAAAAGAATATCCGCCATACATCCCGCCAGTTATCCCGTCGATACTGCTCAATAAACATTGCACCGAAGCCCCAAATATCCCCAGTTGATAGCCGTTTCCAGTTTTGCCATCATAGTATCCGACGGTCACAGCCTCGGACATTTGATTTGAAGAAGATAGATTCACCCAGGCTGCGACGGTCCAGTTGTCCACGTTGGTCAAAGGATTGGTCGTAAAGGTGATGTTCTGGCTTCCATTGAAAAAGTAGGCGGAGTTGGGATTGCCTAAACGATCCGGCACCAGGGTGGCACCATGATTAAATCCGTTGTAGCCGAAGCCGGAAGCGTCGCCGGCATCGCCATTGAATGGGTAATAGGCCACCAAACCACTGATTTGCGGACTCGAGCTGACCACTAACATAGCGTTTGAACTGGTGAGGCTGCCATAAGAGTTGGACACGACCAGATCATAAGAGCCAGCATCGGCCAGCCCGACATTCGATATCGTCAGAGCAGTCGTCGTCGCCCCGGAAATCTGAAGTCCATTGGAGAGGTTAATTCCATTTTTTTGCCATTGGAAGGTGGCGGTGGCCGGAGTAGCAACCACGGTAAAAATACAATTGTTCGACAAGGTGATAAGGGTCGTCGTCGTCGGTTGTTGCAGAATTTTCGGAGGGCCATCCACAAAAAGAGCGATTTCATCGGCGGAAAGCGCACGGTTATAAAGGCGGACTTCATCAATCGCGCCCTGAAAATATCGCACCCCAGTAGCTGATCCGATCGTAAAACCAGTGGGTGGAATAGGGCTATTGGTGCTGCTACCCGAGGTAATAATACCATCCACATAAATATGAATCACCCCGTTGGTGCGAACAATGGCCATGTGGTGCCACTCGTTTGCTGGAAAAGAATATGCGCTGTTTATCCCGCCAATACCGCCCAATAAACATTGCGCCGATGCCCCCGACACCCCCAGTTGATAGCCATTGCCGGTATAGCCATTATCATAACCGACGGTCACCGCCTCAACCGTTTGGCCCAAGGCAGATAGATTCAGCCAGGCGGCCACTGTCCAATTGTCCACGTTGGTCAAAGGCACGTTCTTGAAGACGATGTTTTGGGCACCATTGAAAAAGTAGGCGGAATTGGGATTACCATTGCGATCGGGCACGAGAGTGGCGGTATTCGTGACAGGATTATTTCCGAAGCCGGAGGCGTCGTTGGCATCGCCGTTGAAGGGGTAATAAGCGACGAGGCCGTTGGTCAGGGAGGATTGGGCGGAAGCCGGGAGGCTTAACCAGAGACTGGCGCAGATGAGCACGAATCGGAGCCTGATTCCAATCGTCATCAAAATGTTTATTGAGTATTTGATTTTACCGAATAAATACATATGTCTCCCACCTCGTAGGCCAACCATAAGGGGAGAAGATGGACGATATCAAGTGAAAAGGGGTGTGCGTTTGTCTGCCCAGGTGGAAGAGCAAGAAAGCAAATGAGAGTCTAGGGCAATTGATAGAGACGGAAAAACAGGTTGGTGGCGTTTTGGAGGGGCCAGAAGTTGGTCGCAGACCAAACGGTGTTGGTCGCGGTAAAAGTCGTCCCCACCGGAGACCAATTGGTCAGGGTCAGCGTGTCTTGCAGTTGATAGGATTGGCCAACCATGACATCGGCAGCCCCGGGAATAATGACATCGGAAAGCGGCAGAGCAGCAATAGTTATGCTGGCGTTGGCGGTATATCCGAAACCGGGATGGGTGATGGAAATATTGGTGACAGCACCAAGGGAATTAATCTGGGCGATGGCGGCGGCGCCAAAGCCAGTCGCATCGTTGAAGGAGACGGGAGGGGGCGTTTGATAACCAGTCCCAGAAGCGGTCACGGTGGCACCGACGATGTAACCATTGACCACTTGTGGAGTGGCGGCGGCTCCCGGCACGTTGGTTATGGAGTGAGTATAGGTCATGGTCGAATAGATGGGAGGCTGGACCAGAATCTGCATGGCCGCCGAACAGGCGAAACCAGGATTGGTCATGACCAGACCGGCGACCGACCCGTTGGTGATCTGGACGTAGCCTCCCGGCGGTGTTTGATTGGTGCCAATGAAGGTGAGCGTCGGAACCTGGGTGTATCCGCAACCGCCATCAATGATGGTTCCCCCAACGACAAAGCCATTCACGACGGTGGGAGTGATCCGGGCGGGCCTTGAACTGACGATCAAGGTGCCACTCGGACTGAGCACGCTGCCGTATGAATTTGTCACCAAGACACTGTACGAGCCAGCGTCGTTTGGTGAGACGCTGGACAAAGTCAGCGCGGTGGTGCCAGCACCGGAAATCTGCCCGCCATTGGAAAGGTTAACCCCATTTTTTTGCCATTGATAGACAGGGAAATGCGAACCGGCGACCGCCGTGAAAATGCAGGCGGTCGCGGGACAAACCACGAGATTGGACGGGCTTTGCACAATATAAGGCGGGCCATCTGAGATAAGCGCCACGTCATTGGCTGAAAGCACACGATTATAAATCCGGACTTCGTCAATCGAGCCGCGGAAAAACCGCTGCCCGGTCACGGATCCGATGGAAAAGGCAGTGGGCGTGGAGGGCACCTTGGTGCTGGTGTTAAGCGTGCGGACTCCATCCGCATAAAATTGGATCACACCGTTGGAACGAATCATGGTAACGTGGTGCCATTCATTGGTGGCCGGAAAAGAATAGCCGCTGTCCACCCAATTCACCCCACCCACCACCCCAGTGGCGTTCCGGCCCGCGGTATTGGACCCCCCCGAAAGCCCCAGCTCATAGCCATTACCCGTCGAGCCATTGTCGGAACCAATCACCACCGCCTCGCCATTTTGAGTGAGGGTGGACGTATTCAGCCAGGCGGCCACGGTCCAATTATCCACGTTGGTCAATGGAACGCTCGCGAAGATAATATTTTGGCCGCCATTAAAGAAATAAGCAGAATTGGGATTTCCGTTTCGATCCGGCACGAGAGTGGCGGTATTGGTGGTCGGATTGTTTCCGAAACCGGAGGCGTCGTTGGCATTGCCGTTAAAAGGATAATAGGCGACCAAGCCATCGGTGATCGGACCGGAACTCACGACCAAAACGGCATTGGAACTGGTTGCGCTGCCGTATGAATTGGTGGCGACGAGAGCATAGGAGCCGGCATCGGTTAAAGCAATGTTCAAGAGAGTCAAATTGGTTGTGGTGGAGCCAATAATCTGGGCGCCATCAACCAGATTGATTCCGTTCTTCTGCCATTGATAGGTCAGGCCCAATGGTGGCGAGGCCGCTGCAGTAAAAACACACGCCCCATGCACCGAAGCACCTGCATTCGCCGGTTGCTGTATGATTTGCGGCAAGGTCAGGGCTAGCAGGTTGATTTCGTTGGTTGAGAGCACGCGATTATAAAGGCGGACTTCATCAATCGCGCCATTGAAATATCGCTGCGCGGTCACTGATCCGATGTAAAAAGCGGTCGGCTTGATCGGAGTCGCGGTGCTGGTATTGGCCGTGCGCGCTCCATCCACATAGAATTGAACCACCCCATTGGTGCGAACGATGGCGACATGATGCCAGACATTGGTGGCGGAAAACGCATAGCCGCTATCCACCCA
>CAIYOY010000410.1 GCA_903927905.1 uncultured Verrucomicrobiales bacterium
ATTTTTAAACTGTAAGCCATGTCTTGGCGCTGGCTGTAAGCGATGTCTTGGCACTGTGCCACAGACCCGCGCTCCGTCGAAGCAACCCATGACCCTAATTCTTGGCGATTCGCTGCAAACCACCGAGGGAAAATTCAGTGATATGATCGGCCAGTTTTTCAATCGCCCGCGGAGTAAATTGTTCGTCTGGACTGAGCCGGACGAGCACATGCCGACAATGGTGATAGAACAGACATTGACTGACAACGCTGAAACGGCCATGACGGACTTTTTCAGGCGTGGACTTTCGACCCAGGAGTTCTTTCACAATGCCCACGATTTCCCGATCCATCGGCTTGATCGAGTCATTGATGATATCTTCCAGAGCCAGAGTCGGTTTGATCATTTCACGGGCCACCAGTTTGCCGGACCAGGAAATGGGTCCGGGATCAAGCAAGCGCAAGAGAAAGGCATGGATAAAGGCGCGCAGGCGCATTTCCGGTGTCGCCTCCGGGCCGAGACCCATATCAAGGGGATATTTTTCATTGGCCATGACCACGGCGAAGCGCAGGACTTCGAGGTACAACGTTTTCTTATCGCCAAAATGATAACTGATGGCGGCGGAATTGGTTCCGGCCTTCATGCCGATATCGCGAACGGTGGCATCGTGAAAACCGGTATCGGCAAAGACTCGGCCGGCGGCTTCGATCAACTGTTGGCGGGTTCGGGCGTGGGCTCGGACGGAATCGGGCTTCGGAACACTCATGGACTAACACTCACAACTTTCTGAAATTAAGCTTAACGCCACCGAGGGGTTAAGTCAATTTTATTCACCCTCCAAGCGGCGCTTCCTCTCTCATTAACACCCAACTTTAGTTGGGTGTTGGACGCGGCGCGCCTGCCTTCAACCGTTTCAACGGTTTTCTGCTCGCCGCCCATCCCACCTGCGAAAACCGCATTAAAAAATGCTTGGCTTACGCGGGCGGAGTTGGCACATTGGGGCGGTGATGATCAAGCGATTTCGATTTATTTTAATGGCCTTGGCCCTGCTCAGCCTTGGCCGGGAACTGCGTGCGGACACGAACACCACCCTGCAAATGCTCAATTTCAGCGTTTTTGGGACCTACGAAGAAATCAACACCAACGCGAACGCCTTCACTTCGCCGACCAATCTGTTGATCTTCACCAATTCCGCCTCCATCCGGCACACCAATCGTTTGGTTTACAGCACCATGACCAATCACACCATCAAAACGATTTTTTTCGGCGCCCCCAACGTGGTCAAGGCCATTGCGGTTGACTTGAACCTGTTTCAAGGCTCGACCGCGACCGATACCAATCTGTCCAACGCCCTGCTCTATCGCAAAGTGACCAATGGCATCGAATCCATCGTCCTCCGCAAAGCCCATGCCCGAACCAATATCGAAGTGGATGTCACGTCTTTCTTTGGCGGCCCGAGCGCGATTGCCAATAACTTTACCACCACCGGCGACCTCAGTACCTCGGTGCAAAGCACCAATGGGATCAAAACCAATCTCACCGTCAGCTTGAACTCCATTTCGTTTGCCTCCAGCAACCTTTCTTTCGGCCTGACCAATTGTTACAATACCTCATTCGCCACCACCTTGGGCACCAATCGGGTGGGCAATATCATGGCCAGCGGTTGCGGCACATTTTATGTCAATGTCGGAACGCTGTTCTCCAGCACCAATCATCTGCCCAGCGATGCGCCTTACCTCGCGACCACTCCCACGACCAACACAATAACGGTCTACAGCTATTCTTTGATCAATACGGTTGGCACAAATAATTATTACGGGGTCTCCTCTAACACTTTGCTCTGGGACTTTGTGACCAATGTCGCCGGCCCGGCGCATGGAACTTTCAGCACGACCCTTGGTTCGCTCGAGAGATAATTTTATCCGCACTATGAAGCAAATTCGTTTTTTTATTCTCGCCGCCAGTGTGATGGCCGGGTTTTCACTTGGAACCAACCGCTCGCTGGCCGTGCTGCCGCCCACGCACTACACAAATGTGGAGCAAGTCCTGAATATTTCCATCACCGGAAGTTACGTGGCCACAGCAGTGGTGACGAACGCCAACCCGAGTAAAACAGTGACCAATCAGACCATCAACACCCTCGCTGTCACTACTGCAAACGTGATTAAAGCCATTGCCACAGACACCGACACCAATTTTCTCAACGGCCAATTGCTGCACAAAATCCCTTTGAATCCACCCGGTACCGATTCGATTGTCCTGCGCAAAGGAACGAATGAAACCGATGTGACTGCGGTTTTCGGCGGTTCCTTGGGGAACAATTTTTGGACCACCGGCAATACCAATGACTTTGTCAAAACTGCGCTCGAGACTCCGGCTGGCGTCACCACCAACGTAACCGACAGCTTGAATTCCCTGGCCCTGAACACGGCCAACCTCTCCTTTATCGTGACCAACGGTTACGGCACCGCGTTCTATTTCAGCAGAGTCTTCCGTGCTGGGACAAATTTGACCACCAATATTTGGGCCAACATCAGTTGCGGTGGCGGTGGAACGTTTACCGCCAACGGAAAGTTTATCGCAAAACTTCTCTCCACTAATATGTCCGGCCCGGCGCAAATCTCCTTCAGCACGACTTCCGGCTCGGTGATTATCAAGTAAGAGCCAACCGTTCATGTTGGCGTGGGCAGTGCGGATGCATTAAATTTCACTGCGATGTTGCGCGGGGTTGTTCCCTGTCCCGGCGGGACTTCTGAAAATAGCCCGGCGTTTCAACGCCGGGTGGGGGGTGACAAACACTCCAAGTCCCGAACGGGACGGCTGATTTTCCCTCGTGCGCATTACCTACACTCCCCGCACACCCGCCGAATCGGAGCTCGGCGCTCCAATAATTTACTGCTTCTTTTTCTTCTTCTTCGCCGGCATCGTCTTTTCCGTGGCGTCATCTTTTGAGGCCACGACTGGTGCATTCAAGTCCCAGCCGCGAACGATGTTACATTTGGGCAGGGCCGCTTGCAGGTTGGTCACACCGGCTTCAGTCACCTTGGTTTGCCAGACGTGCAGGTTTTGCAAATTGGCCAGACCTTTGAGATTTTCCAGGCCCGTGTCCGTGATCGCCGTGTCGAATAAATTGAGGTAGGCAAGATTGACCATGTCTTTCAAATTCACCAGACCGGCATCTTTGACCGAGGTGTGTTCGAGATGAAGATGCGTCAGATTGGTCAACCCCTTGAGATTGTTCAAAGCATTGTCGCCGAATTTCGCGCCCGAGAGATTCAAGTCCATCAAACTGACCACATCCTTTAATTGACCCAGGGCGGCATCGGCGGAATTGGTGCCGAGCCCGCGGAAGTTTGCTTCGTGCCAGTTCACGTTCATGGCAATGGGACGGATGGAAACGCCCATGGTTTCCAGCTTGGCCACGGCCTTGAGTTCAGCGGCGGACGGTTTGAAGTCAGGCAGTTTCGGCGGTTCTTCCGAGGCGGCTTTTTCTGCGACCGGCGTTTTGGCGGTGGCACCTTCGGGCCATTCGGCGCCTTGCTTGATCCAATCGCGGATAAGATCAGTTTGTTGCTTGGTCAGGAGGTCGCCCTTGTTCGGCATGACATCATCGCTGCCAGCGGGCAGGATGATGCGGCGGTAAAGATCACTTTTATCGAGATCGTTGGGGACGATGGCCACGGCGTCCTTGCCGCCTTTGAGCGCATCGGCTTTGTTATCCAGGCGCAGGCCGCCTTTTTGTTTTTCCGGCCCGTGACATTTGACACAGTTCTGTTCGAAAATCGGCTGAATTTGCTTGGCAAAATCAATCTTGGTGTCCCCTTGGGCAGCCAGGGTAAACAGGCCGGTGAAAGCGGCTAAAGTCAAAAGCGTGTTTTTCATTCCTGATACATATAGCAAGGAGCCATGGGAATTGTAAACTGCGATGAATGGGTGCGGGCTGAATAGGTGTATGGTTAAAAATGGGTGCAACCGAAAAGCGGCAGA
>CAIYOY010000411.1 GCA_903927905.1 uncultured Verrucomicrobiales bacterium
ACTCTCCGTTAAAAACGTTAATTTGAATCTCGTCTGGTGATTAGCCAGACTATTATTTACAATTTTAAAACTCCTCAGACTGACCAACTAACAGGTCAGTTTGAAGGGGCTCTCACTATTCGCACAATTCAATTTTCAATGAGCAATCGGTGTTTCCACCGTAAATCTTTTCGAAGTTTTTCCCCATTTAGGGGACAAAAAAACCGAGCGCCGAATCTTTTATTCAACACGGCATCTCAGATACCTTCGTTATTCGCTGATGAATTTAATCTTTCAGCGTCGAATGTCAACAGGTTTTTTGTCGAACACTCTTTTCTCCCTTTGTGGGGAAGAACGCCGTCAAATTAGCAGGCCCTAGAATCTGTGCAAGAGTTTTTTTAACTTTTTTTTGTGCTCTCTTGATCCCTCCGGCGCTTGATGCCGCCCGGCCAAGAAACGGCAGACCAAAAATTGGGGTCCCAGGGAGTAGTTTTTTAAGCGATTTTTGGTTGGTTTTAGCTGAAAAATCGGGTTTTTCTTCATCCATCAAAACAATTGTAATTTGCTTAATTCCAATGCTTTGCATCACTTTAATAGTCATTAAAGTGTGATTTATGGTTCCTAAACGGTTTCTGCCAACGATTATGGCCGGGCAACCGGCTCTTTTGATCAAATCCGAAACCACATATCCGTCTCCCAAGGGCACAAAAATTCCTCCCGAACCTTCAATTAAAAGCGTTTGTGATCGTTTTTTTAATGCGGAAATTTTTGCCAAAACGGTTTTTAGGGCGATTTTCTTCCCATTCGCCACCCACGGAGCCACCGGTTGAGGGAAATAAAACGGGTTGGTTTCGTTGACAGTAAGCACTTCTCTTTGTAGGGCTTGCAGCAATTCCGCATCTTCCCGTGAACCGGAACAAAACGGCTTCATCGCCAAAGCCCCGCAGCCCTCCTCGCGGAGATGATGCAGCAGCAGCGCTGTCAATAATGTCTTGCCCACTCCTGTGTCTGTGCCGGTGATAAAAATTGTTTCATTCATGCGAGGGAAACATTAGCCGTGAACCCCGCGAAAGACGCGAAAAAAAACAGCTTAGCCCGGCGTCACACGGCCACGGAAAGTTTTTGTTCGGGCAAAGACGTTTGCGTCGCCGAATGTTTAACCGCCCGGGCATCACGACCGCATCTCGCCAAGACAAACCGCGCCAATTGCAACGCCGAATCCGGCCGGCTTTTTTTCTCCAAATTATCGCGCCATTCCTGCCAAACTAAGGCCCCGTCCGCCAGCGCTTCCGCGACAAGTTTGGGCGTCTCCCCGTTTGTCGCAATGGCCCCCGCCCCCATCTGCTGGATCAAGAGCGCGTTCCCTTCCTCCTGTCCCGGAATAATTTGATTGATAATAATCGGACAACGCGCCGCGATGGCCTCCTGCACCATGGCCCCGCCCGCCTTGGAAATCAGCAAATGATGGGACATGAGCAACTGCGGCATCTGATCCGTCCAGCCGAGCACTTTGACTCGGTCGCCAAAACCGCGCAGACGCGCCTCCAACTTCGATTTCAGAGCGGCATTGCGCCCCGTCGTAATGGTCAACGTCAAACCGTTGATGCCGAGCAATTGTTCGATCTCCTTCCCCGCCAGCGCCTTGCCGGTATTGATGACATAAAGAACCTTGGCCGGTTGTCCAACTCCCGGTTTGCGCAGCAATGGCATCTCGTTTAGCGCAAAAATTGGATTAACCGGAAAACCTAAATCTTTGATTTTTTCCGGCGCAACTCCCGCCTTGACCATCACCTTCGCTGTCTGCTCATTGGCCACCACAAACACATCGCTCGGCGTCGTGTACCAAGCCGAACACACACTAATCGAATCCGTGATGACCGTGATCAACCGTCCCGGATTGGCCCCAAGCCTGGGGGTGATTTGCTCCAGAATATGGCTGTAAACCGGATAGGTCGAAACAATCACATCCGGCCGCCGGTCCAGTAACACCGACGTCATGGAATTGCGCAGTTTGCCCATGCCCTTCATTTGCTGTTTAAAAATCATCCGGTTGTTAAACATGTTAAACACCTGCGTCCAGAGCATCGGCGCGTGGCGAACCATGCCCCGATAACCCTTTGTCAGCAACGTGTCGAGCGACCCGTAGGTGTGCGCCAGGAGATCGAGATATTCCACTTTAGCATTCGGCTCCAGCAACGGAATGGCATCCCGCACACTCCGCGCCGCCGCGTTATGACCATCACCATAACCAGCAGTCAGAATTAAAATTTTCTGGCTCATATCACCCCTCCAGCGGTCTGGCCGACCGGGTGCAACTCTTTTTCCTCCTCTGACACCAACGGCGCGGACTCTTTTGTTTCAGGATGACTTTCAAACCGGATCAACTTGATGTTCCCCTCAAAATCCTCCACCAATGCCGTGCAGTTCTCCACCCAATCACCGCAATTGTAGTAACAAATATCCCCCAAATTCCGGATTTCCGGCCGATGAATATGCCCGCAAATCACCCCATCCATCCCGCTCTTGCGCGTGAACTGAATGAGCGATTCCTCGTAGTCACTGACATATTTCATGGCGGACTTGGCCTTGAGTTTGATGTAGCTCGCAAACGACCAATAACCAAAACCGCACCAACGCCGGCAGCGATTCACCCAGACATTCACGTCCAAAATGCGTTCATAAAGCACCGAGCCAACCCGGTCCAGCAGCCGGTTGAAGTGCATCACGCCGTCGAATTGATGGCCGTGGAGAACGAGATACTTTTTTCCATCGGCGGCCTGATGGACCGTTCGTTCCACCAAACGCACCCCGCCAAAACTCAAGCCCAGGAACTGTTCCAGAAATTCGTCATGGTTGCCGGTCACAAAAGTCACCCGCGTCCGTTTGCGGCTTTTCCGCAGCAACTTCTGGATGAGCAAATTATATTCCTCCGTCCAATACCACTTGCGGCGCAACTGCCAGCCGTCAATAAAATCTCCCACCAGATAAAGATGCTCGCACTCCGCCTCGCGCAAAAACTCGAGCAGAGCCGTGACCCGCGCATGGCGCGTGCCCAGGTGAACGTCCGAAATCCAAATCGTGCGGTAATTCATAATTGACACTCTTGGCTGACATGCGTAACCTCATCCCATCTCCGTGGTCTTGGCAACTGTCAAGTTGCCCTGTGGATAACTTTTAACCTGACCGTTGCCCGTTCGTTTCCATTTCGTCACCCAATGTCAGAATGGAGAAGCCATTTGATCGTCCATGACCCATCGGCCAACTTGTTTCCGATTGACGCCATTCAGGTGCGGTGTAGAGATCGG
>CAIYOY010000412.1 GCA_903927905.1 uncultured Verrucomicrobiales bacterium
CCTCTCCGCTCCATCGGATGGAGGGGAGAGGGTTGGGGTGAGGTGAGGTCTGGAAACTTTTTCCGTTGTCGCTCGCTCCATGCGCAATGGTTTTTACAAAGCAAGTTGTTGGTTCGCGCAAAAAAGCGGCAGAGGACTGACCGCAGTCCAAGACGTTTCGCGAGGGTTTGGGAGGCATAGGAATATTAACGCTTTCGTTGCGGGTTACCTCGCTGCGGACAGGAATGTCCGCACTCCAGGGGAAAATCCAAGGCGATGTCCACGGCGCGGGCGGAATGGGTCAAAGCGCCGGCGGAGATGTAATTGACTCCAGTCTTCGCAATCCCGCCGACGGTTTTTAAGTTCACTCCCCCGCTCGCTTCGGTTTTGGCCTTTTTTCCGATGAGACGGACGGCGGCGCGAAGTTCCGCGTTGCTCATGTTGTCGAGGAGAATGATGTCGGCGCGGGCTTCGACGGCTTGACGGACTTGCTCAAGGGTGTCGGCTTCGACTTCGACTTTTAATTTTGGAAATTGTTTGCGGGCGCGCTGGACGGCAGCAGCGATGGCATTGGGCTGCGCGTCGCGCAAGGCGGCGAGGTGGTTGTCTTTGATCAGGATGAGGTCGTAGAGGCCGATGCGGTGATTCGTGCCGCCACCGCAAGCGACGGCGTATTTTTCAAAGTGACGCAGGCCGGGCGTGGTTTTGCGGGTATCAAGAATTTTGGCAGAAGTGCCTTTGACCGCCGCGACGTATTGGGAGGTAAGCGTGGCGACACCGGAGAGGCGTTGCACAAAATTCAAGGCGACGCGTTCGGCAGTGAGAATGGCGCGGGCCGGGCCGGTGATCTCAAGCAAGGTCTGGCCAGCCTTGGCGCGAGCGCCATCGCGGAGTTTGCGTTTGAATTTGATCGCGGGCGAAAGTTGTTTGAACACGGTTTCCGCGACGGCGAGGCCGGCGAGGGTCAACGGTTCACGCGCGACCATCCACGCGGTGACAATGGCGTTGGGCGGAACGGTGGAAAGCGTGGTGGCATCGCCGGAGCCGATGTCTTCGGCGAGCGCGGCTTTGACAGTTTTCAGGATTTCTTTGGCGGAAAGAGTTTCCATGGGAAGAGGATGGAGGAAAGGAAAGTAATTTGCGAGTTTTGAGTTGGACTTGACCGGAGATGAGATGATGCGGAGATTAAGGCATGTCATTGCCGGTCATATCCGTTGAACAAATGCGCGCGTGGGAAAAAGCCACGTGGGCCACTGGCCAAACGGAACGACGTGTCATCCAATTGGTGGGACGCGCGCTGGCGGCAACGATTTTGCGGCTGACACTGGACGGGGATACCATTCTGCTGTTGGCGGGCAATGGGCACAATGGCGATGATGTGCGGGCCGCGCGAACGTTGTTGACCAAGAGAAAAGTCCTCATCCTCGATATCGTCGAACAAAAAAAAGGATTGGCACAATTTAAAAAAAATTCCAAAGCAGACCTTTTGGTGGACGGGCTTTTCGGCATTGGTTTGAACCGGCCATTGACGGGGGACTGGAAGAAATTGATCCAAGCGATCAATGCCACAAAAATAAAAACCCTCGCGGTGGATGTGCCTTCAGGTTTGAACGCGGAAACGGGAAAGGTTGAAGGCGCGGCGATTCGTGCGGCGGTGACTTTGACGGTGGGCGCGCCGAAGCGCGGGATGCTGGCCCAGCGGGCGTGGCCGTTTGTGGGACGGCTGGAGGTGGCGCAAAATGTCGGGTTAGTCCCCTGCCCTGCGAGCAGTGAATTGAATTGGACGTTGGCGGAGGATTTTGACGGATTTCCACCGAGGCGGATGGAGGCGGGCCATAAAGGAAGTTACGGCCACGCGACAATTTTTGCGGGGAGCCTGGGTTATCATGGAGCAGCGGTGTTGGCGGCACGAGGAGCCATGCGAGCGCAACCAGGTTTGGTGACGGTCTGTACGCAGAAATCGGTTTATATTCCGGTGGCAAAACAGTTGCAAGCGGCGATGGTATTTCCGTGGAGGGCAAATTGGACCTTACCAAAAACATGCAGCGCGATTTTAGCAGGACCGGGATTGGCGGCAAATAATTTACCGGCGAAATTCAAGACGCAGATCTGTTCACTGTGGAAAAGTTCTCCACTAGCAATGGTGGCGGATGCGAGCGCGCTGGAATGGCTCCAGCCCGGCGCAACCGCGGCGGCGATTCGGGTGATCACACCACATCCAGGAGAAGCAGCCCGCTTGCTGGGCACGACATCGAAGGCGGTGCAGGCGGATCGAGTGACGGCCTTGCGGCAATTATCAAAACGGCTGGGCAATTGTTTTGTAGTCTTAAAGGGGCATCAGACGCTGGTGGGACGTTCGAGCGGAGACATTTTTGTGAACAGCTCGGGGAACCCGCACTTGGCCCAAGGCGGCAGCGGCGATTTGCTGGGTGGATTTTTGACTGGGTTGCTGGGGCAGCCCGAATTACAGGCGGAACCGTTGCGGACAATCCGTTTCGCGGCATGGGCGCACGGGGTGGCGGCGGACCGTTTGCAGCAGACAAGAAATAATTGGACAGTGGAGGATTTGGCGGGAGAATTAGGACAGTTGAAATAAGTGCTTTCAAATCGAAAGGTCATTTGTTATGGAAAGCGGTTGCATGTTGAGGTTAAAAATAATTTTTATCTGTATTTTCGTGGCGATGATCGGCGTGGCCCGCGCCGGCACCTATTCGCTCAAGAACGGCCAGCAAATCACCGGCGAAGCCATTTCGTTCGATGACCACGGAATCAAGTTCAAACTGGAGACCGGCGACTTCTCCGAACGGACGCCGTACGACCAGTTCACGCAGGAAGCGATCCGGTCTTTGCTGGCCGATGCCAAGCCCCATGACAAACCTTATCTGGAACCGCTGATCGAGGAATTGCCCCAGGAAAAAGCGCAAAAAAAAGAAATCAACATCAAGCCGGTGCCGTCACCGGAACGCCCGACCAAGAGCATCGGGATATTTCAGATTTTCCATAGTTCGGTCGGATTGGCGATTCTGTTCATATTATATGTGGCCACGTTATTTGCCGCATACGAAGTCGCAGTTTTCCGAAATCAGCCGTACGGACTGGTCA
>CAIYOY010000413.1 GCA_903927905.1 uncultured Verrucomicrobiales bacterium
ACCCAGGGTAGCGCGCAACGCGCAACCCTGGGCTGAGTGATGCAATCCCTTTGGGATTGAGGAAGGGAAAATTTACACCAATTTCAACGGGGTGAATTTTTGGCCGAGGATGGGCTCGCTTTTGGTTTTTAACCATTGTTCCAACACTCCGGCGTACACAGTGCGGAAATCCACGTTGTATTTTAGGTCGCCGTTGACCAGGTCGGCGGGGGCGAGGCTGGGGTATTGGCCGTGCAGACCGGATTTGATTTTTGGGCCGATGATGAACATCGGGGCGGCGGCACCATGGTCGGTGCCGCCACTGGCGTTTTCGGAAACGCGTCGGCCAAATTCGCTGAAGGTCATGAGCATGACGCGTTGGAAATTGCCCTGGGCTTTGAGGTCGTCCACGAAGGCTTTGACAGAATCAGCCAGGTCGCCCAAAAGACGGTTGTGGGAGTTGAGCTGGTTGGTATGGGTATCGTAGCCGCCTTGGGAGACGTAGAAAATTCTGGTCGGCAAACCGCCGCCGATGAGTTGGGCCACCAGTTTCAGGGAACTGGCCAATTGTGACTGCGGATAACTGACCGTGGTCTGGACTTTGCGGCTGATGGCGAGGATTTTATCGGAACTGACCTGGGCATCGAGTGAGGCGCGCTCCACGAAGTCCAAGACGGAGCCTTGGTGTTTTATTTTACCATTGACCGAACCGATTGTAGTATCGGTCATGGCTTCGTCGGCTTGGTTGAGTTCGCGGAAGGATTTTTCGTCCATGGCCGCATCGCCGCGTTTTACTTTTTCACCGCTGACGAAACGGTAGTTTTGCGGATTGCTCAAGCTGACGCCCATCGGCTTTTTGGCGCTGAAGGCCTGGGGCATTTGCAGGCCGATGTTGACGCCAACGGTGGGATCGGCGCCGGGACAGGCGTTGTCAAAATAACGGCCGATCCAGCCGTAAGCCTCGAATTTTTCCGAGTCGCTGGCGGTCTGCCAGATTTCGGTGGAACGGAAATGGGAGCGGTTCGGGTTGGGATAACCGATGCCTTGGATGGCGCTCAAATGGCCGTTGTCATAAAGTTTTTTGAAGCCGGTCATGCTGGAGTTGAGGCCGACCTCATCGTTGAGTTTGAGAATGGAATCGCCAGCCAGGCCAATGCGCGGGCGGGCGCGGTGATAAAAATCGTTGCCCGCCGGAATGACGGTATTGAGACCGTCGTTGCCGCCGGCCATTTGCAGGACGACGAGGATGGTGCCGTCTTTGCCGGTGGTGATTTGGGTGGCGGAATCGGCGGCCTGGGATTCGAGAGCGGAAAAGGTGTTGGAAAGGAAGGTGGGGATGGTCCAGGTCAACGCGCCGCCGAGGACGCTGGTGCGGAGAAATTCGCGGCGGGTTTTGAGGGAGAGATTTGTTTTCATAGGGAGTTAGAGGGTTGGAAAAAGACGAAAGGATGATGACTGGGGTAAATCTTTATGCGCGCGGTGATGGTCACGTTGCTGCGACTGGGGACAGTCGCACTCCGGG
The DNA here is from genome assembly GCA_903927905.1 of uncultured Verrucomicrobiales bacterium. Classification (GTDB taxonomy): domain Bacteria; phylum Verrucomicrobiota; class Verrucomicrobiia; order Limisphaerales; family Palsa-1400; genus CAIYOY01. Next base: position 1,502 of record CAIYOY010000413.1, read on the forward strand.
GGAAAAGCGGCAGAGGACTGCCGCAGTCCAAGACGCTTCGCGAGATTTTTTGGCACCATGTAATATTCATAGCTTAGGTGAGTTGGTACTCGGGGGTGGCCATGATGAGGCGGATGGCATGGCGGACTTCTTGTTCGCCAATGTAGTCGCGACCGTCGAGAAAATCTAGCAGGACGGCGCGTTGTTTGTCGGTCAGTTTGGCCTGGAGAAAACGTTTTTCCAAAATCGCCAAGAGTTTCTTTTTATCCTGGCGCGCTTCGGGGGAAACGATTTTGTCCACGTTGATGGCCCGCATTTGCCGGGTCATCTGGTTGGCGCGTTGGGCCATCATGCGATCCACGCCCTTGGCTTCGCTGTCGCCGCCCATGTTGCCTTCGGCCAGGACGAGAACGGCGGCTTCGTTGTAACGGCTCAAAAGATTGTTGGTCGTAATCCAGCTCAAGCCGCCGTCCCAACCTTTGACGTTCGGCGGGTTGAGGAGTTCCTGGCCGAGGTTGCGGGTCAATTGATTGCAGACCACAGGCGGCGGCAAGTCGCGATCCAACATGCGGACGGAACTGACGAGCCATTGCACAGGACTCTTGACCTGGGTGCGAATGACGTTGTTGGCATAAAATTCTTCGCTGCGGAAAATGGTCCGAAGGAGCGGTTTGAAATTGCTGCCATTGGCGCGAAAGATTTCGGCCAGCGCGGCGATGAGTTTTGGATCGTGATCTTCGGAAGCGAAAAATTTCCAGAGTTTGCCGGTCATGAACAGGCCGGTTTGGGGTTGATCGGCGATGATTTCAAGAATGTCGCGGCCATTGAGATTGCCGGTTTTGCCGAGGAAGGTTTTCTGGCCGGAATCGTGCATGAAGGGTCGGTAGGTATAGTCCTGCCGGGCGCGATCGAGTGACCAACCGGTCATGGCGCGGGCGGCTTCGGTGATGTCTTTCTCCGTGTAATGGCCTTCGCCCAAGGCGAAAAGTTCCATGACTTCACGGGCGAAATTTTCGTTGGGATGGGCGCGCTGGCTCTGGGCCTGGTCGAGCCAGACGAGCATGGCGGGGTCTTTGGCCACGGCATCGAGCATTTCCAGCCAGTTGCCGGTGGCGTGTTGGCGGAAGGTTTCAAGCTGGCGCCACATGAAGTAGGCGCTGCGAACTTTCTGGGCGCTGGTGGCGAAGTGGCCATGCCAGAACAAAACCATTTTTTCCTGGAACGGACGCGGGCCGGAGGCCATGCGTTCGAGCCATTGGCCGCGCAATTCCATGATGCGTTGGAATTGGGTGCGCTGTTCTTCCTGGGTGATTTTGCGGCGTTTTTCTTCCAATTCGCGTTTTTGATCGTCGGTCGGGTTGCCGACCTTGTTTTCGCGTTCCATGCGGCGGATTTCCGCGTAACGGTCCACTTCGGTGGGGTCGGGTTTGGCCCATTCGGGAGCGGGAGTGGAATCGGGAATGTTTTCGTAATCAACAAAGGAGGAAACAGCCGCTTCAGGCCCCATTTTGACCAAACGCTCGATCTCCAAAGGGATACCGCCGAAACCGGCGCGATTCAGCAGGTGCGCTGCCGTCGTGTAATTCCATTTGGATGCAGGTAATGGATTTAGCATAGAGCTTAAGACGTAAATGAGTTGGGGAGAGTTACGAGATTTTTCGTTCAACTAATTAAAGGATGTGAATTGGACACTGGCCTTCCGCTATGGTAAACATCCCGCGTTCCAATTTATGAAAATTAATTTAGCCAAAACAATCGTCCTGGTCGGATTGGTGACCTGCTCCGCTCTAGCCCAAGATTTCAACCCCGATGCCATTCCTTCCGGGCCGCCCGACAAGAAAAAGGTCAGTTACGCCCTTGGCATGAACCTGGGGCTGCAACTTAAAAGAAATAACGCCGACGTGGATCCCGAGGTCATCGCTCAGGCCATCAAAGATGTGATGGAAGGTAAACCGACGTTGATCCAGGAATCCGATATCCGTCCGCTTTTCATGCAGGCCCAGGCTTATGAAAAAACTAAAAAGATCGGGCCGAAATTGGCTGAAGGAAAAGCTTTCCTCGCAAAGAACGCCAAGGAGCCGGGCATCGTTGTTTTGCCGGATGGGCTGCAATATCGGGTCAATCAGGCTGGCACCGGCGAAACTCCCACTCGCACGAATGTTGTTACTCTGAAATATAGCGGCGCGTGGATTGATGGCACGGAATTTAAGCATAAAGATCGCATCGCGCTGCCGTTCTATTCTTGCCCCAAAGGATGGCAGGAAGCGTTGCTCCTGATGAAAGCCGGCTCGAAATGGACCATTTATGTGCCGACTGAGATCGGTTACAATAATCCCGGTCATGCGGCGGGGGAAGGTTCTGCGTTGATCTATGAATTGGAATTGATCGCGGTTGGCCCGGGTGATGCGCCGACGGAAAATTATGGCGGTGGACGATTGGGGCATTCGCTGGATGAAGAATTTTTGCCGGAAAATAAGCGGTAAAAAACAGCAGGGAACAATGGGCGAATTCGGCACTGTTACATTTAGGACCCTCTGCCGATTAACAATCGGCGATACAGCCGACTGCCAGTCGGCGCTACATTGGTCAGGGTTTGCTGGAAGGCGTGGTGTTTTTGAACGTGAAACTCATGTAAGCGGCCAACTGGCTGGCTTGTTCATCGCTCAAGGGGCCGCCGTTGCGGATGACAAACGCCGGCATCATGGTGTTAGTTTTGCCGTCGGCAATGATCCGCTTCCAATACTCAAATCCCTGCGGGAAGGTCATCTTGTGCAGATCCGGCACGGATGAGGCGCGGTTGGGTGAATCGTGACAGATCCCGCAATCGGCTGCATACAAAGCCGCGCCATCATGCAAATGGAGGCCTTGGTTCACATGACATTCGGCGCACTTGGGGTTTTTGAAAATTTCCTGCGGATCGGCCTTGGCTTTTTCCATGGCCATTTTCCGTTCGGTCTCGGACATGGCTCCGGGTTTGGTCGGTTTTTCATCGGGAATGTTGGCTTTGACCGTAATCACCCGCGTACCCGCCTCCACGCCATTGGTGGAACAGTAAAAGGTCAGCGTTTTGGTGATCAGTCCGGGCGGTTTTCCAGTTAGATCAATTTTGGCTTTCACTGCGCCCCCCAAGTTGGGGGCCAGATGCCAGGGATTTGACGGCAAACTGGCCACAGTGCAGCCGCAGGAAGTCTGCACGCGGTCAATGGTCAATTCATTCGTCCAGACATTGGTCACATTGAAGATGAAGGGCGCGCCGGCGTCGGTGGGTTTGGCTTCGTATTGCTTGGTCTCGGCGTCAAAAACGAGATTGGTCAAAACCGAAGTAACCGGAGCGATTGATGACGGTGATTCGTTTCCGGCCGCAACCAACGCCATCACAACTACCCCAAACAAATTGGCAGACCCCAAAAGCTGTCTAAATTTAGGCATACGGCGACTATAAATCCGTGGCGGAAATAAGGTCAAACTTTCTTGCGCATCAGGGGTGCGAACAAAAAGTGAGGGGCAAGAGGACGTGGTCCGAGCAAAAGTCTTAGGTGAATTTTCACCGTCCAGTGCGAGCCACCTGCTGCGGGTGGTCCCCCACCCCTACACACCCGCGCTCCGTTCGCTAACTTTGGCCACCGTTTTTTATTGCACCCAGCGCATCACTGGTCGTCCGACGATGACGATTTGCCTTTTTTCGATTTCTTATCCGTCTGGGAATCCGAGCCTTTCATCGGCACGCCCTCGATAAAGGTATTCAATTCCTTTTCGGTGAAAGATTTGGGCGCAAGTTGGGCGCGACCGGTTTCCGCCGATGACATGCTGGCCAGTTCCATCGGGGTGCGGACCACGTAGGGCGTCAGGAAAATGATCAGCTCGGTCTTGGAATTGGAACGAACCTTGTGTTTGAAAAGATTTCCCAGCAAAGGAATATCGCCGAAGAAGGGAATTTTGCTGTCGGTGGTGGATTTGCTGTTTTGCATCAAGCCGCCAATGACCACGGTGGTGCCATTGGGGGTGACGACAACGGTATTGGCCGAACGGATGTCAATGACGGGCGAGGTCAGGGCGGTGCCGTTGGTGGAACTGGAAATCTGCACGGATTGATTCGCGTCAAGCGAAGAGATCTGCGGTGCGACGATCATTTCCACCAATCCATCGGAAGTGATGAAGGGTGTGACCTGGAGAATGATGCCGACGTTCTGGTAGGTAAAGGCATTATGTTGATTGCCGAAGGTGTCATAGGTGGTGCCGGTGATGAGCGGGACTTGTTGACCGACCACGATGCTGGCCTGCTGATTGTTGCGGGCCAAAATGGATGGACGGGACAGCACTTCAATCTTTCCGGCCTCGGCAATGGCGCGCAAAGTGGCCGAGAAATCACTCCCGACAATGGAATACATGCCGGCCCCAGGCAAGGAGGTGGCGGGTGAGGAAGGTGTGATGCCTTGTTGCGCGAGACCAAACAAGAGAGAACCGGTATTGGTCAATGAACCGTTGATCCGCTTGGTCACGCCACCTTCAAAACCAACATCCAGTCCGTCTTTGTGGGTCACTTCCAGAAAGACCACTTTGATCAAGACTTGCGGTTTGGGCTTATCCAAGTTTTTGATGACCTCCTTGATGTTTTCGCCCGTTTCATCGTCGGTGATGACGATGACCCGGCGTGTTTCCGGGTCCACCGTGATGGTGGCATCGCCAATCATGGTGTTGTTTGGATAATCACGGGTGGAACCTGAACCGGTGCTGCTGCCACTCGTGCCGCCGGAGCTGCTACCACCGCCACCGCGGTAACTGCCACCGCCGGAACTACTGCCATAGGAACTGCTGCGTTGGGCAAACGCCGAGGGCACGAGCAGGCAACACAGGCCAAGAATATAAAGGTTTGTTCTCATATTATAAATTTTAGTTTTGGAATTACGCATGGATCAACGCCCCGCTTGTCCGCCAGAAGTCCCCAGATTGAAGCCCGGGGTGCTGGCTGTGGTGGATTGGGCCGCGCTGGTCTGGCGGCTCTGCAAGGCGTTGTTGTTTTGGCTGGTGCTGGTGTTGCGGGAGCTGGTGCTGGATTGGAACAAACTCTGTAAAATCGGTTCCACATCCTGGACATCGGCGTTTTCCAGGGTGTAAACAAAAACCTTCTGTTTGCGGGCCGGATTGGAATCCAGTGTTTTGATGATGCCCGCTATTTGGTTAAGAGTGTTGGTCGCCCCCGTGACAATCACCGAAGCGGTGCGGCGATCAGGCACGGCCACCACGTGGTTCAAGCGTTTCATGCGATCGCTTTGATTTGCGCCGGAGCTGGCGGTTGAAGTGGGTTGAGTAGGCTGAGAGAAAAACCGCGAAAAACCAGAGCGGCTGTTGTCATCGGTTTTGGTGGTGTCATCGCCATAAAGTGAATTGATCATATCGGCAGTTTCGGTCGGATCGGCGTAAGTCAAGCGAAAGACCCGCATGTCGGTGTCTTCCACTTTGGTGTCCACGTCCCTGATCAGGCCTTCGATGATGCCCATGAGGTCATCGGGCGCGCTGACGATGACGGAGTTGCTGTGGTCATCGGCCACGGCGACCACCTTCGAGTTGGAAGCTCCGCCCGTGCGGCCACCGCTGCTACGGTCCCGACGGCTGCTCCGGTCTTCGCCCCCGCCGCCGCTGGGATCGCCCCCGCCACGCATGCGGTCAAAAAACATGGAGCGAAGATCACTGGAAGAACGGGAGGACCCCGAAGATGATGACGAGTCTGAACCGGAAAAAACATCTTTCAGAACGGACGCCACGGATTTCGCATCGGCAAAATTCAGCGGGAAAACGCGCACGGTTGAAACGCTGGAACCATCCAAAGCTTTTATGATTTCGGCGACGTGGTGGATATTGGCTTGGGTGTCAGTCACGATGAGGGCATTGCCGGCGTCATTCGGGGTCAAGGTTCCCTGGGAAGGAAGGATGGGTTGAAGATCCTTGGCCAATTCTTCCACATTCAAAGTGCGCACGGGCAATATTTGGGTGACAATCTCCTCGTTCTTGGGAATTTCCTCGGGGTTGGAACCACTCTTAACTGGAATGTTTTTCTTTTTGGCATCGTCGTAGCTGACGATGGTGAGGGTGCGATCGTTGCGGATGGCGGCGTAACCGTTTTTGTTCAGCATGGTGTTGAGCAGGCTGACTGCTTCATCCTTGTTCAACGGTTGGGTGCTCCAGACATCCACTTTCCCTTTGACTTCAGTGTCCATGACGATGATAAACCCGGCAGCTTCGCTCAGGTAATTAAGCACGGTCTCCAGGGAGACGCCACGAAAGTTCATGCGCAAACCTTTGTCGCCGACAAAGCCGGCGGCGCTTTTGTCTGCGTCGGCTGGAGCAAGCGGCGGCGGGGTTTGATCGGCCGCAGGGGCCGGTCCAGGAAGCGCGGGTTTGGCATCGGTGGCGGCAGCATTGGTGCTGGCGGACGGCTCCGCGCTCGTGGGTGGCTGGTTGGTGGCATCGTCGGCCAAGGTTCGACCGATGGAACCCAAAAGGGCGCCCGCCACGACTGTAGTCAGGATTATCTGTTTCATAAATTTATTGCTTCAATTGTTGTCTGCGTTTTTCCATCAGTCTGCGCAAAATCTCATCTTCACCGCTTCCGCCCGCCGGGCTGTCGGCCGGCTTGTCCGAGGAAGCGGCGCTGCTTGAGGCAGCAGGAACGGCGGCAGGCTCGGAGCGTCCGCCCAAAGCCCACGGACCGCCATCCTCGCGCCGCATTTGCATGCCGATACTCAGTTTGATCGGATCACCCTTTGCCGGAGTCAAGAGAACATGGTCAAAAGTAATTTGGGAAATACGGTAATTATTTATTTCATCACCGAGCTTCAGGTCTTTCTCCTTGGAACCGGTGTCGAAGATGGCGTGTTGTCCTTTGGGATAAGCCAGCGTGCCGCGGAGGGCGAAGAACTCAATTTTAGGCTGGCGCGGTTTGACCGTGCTTCGTGTCGAGCGTTTGGAGCGCGCGGCGTTGAAGATATTCCGGTCGGAAATGATTTTGTAGGAATTGAAATCCTGCAAATTCACCGGCTTATTGGTTTCATTCGCCGCCAGGGCCATCCCCTGCCCTGCGATGAGCAGAGCCAAAATAATATATGGTGACATCCGGTTCATGGTTGTTGCGTGGGAGGAGTGTTGATGACGCCGCTGACCATCAGGCCGAGCGCGAGTTGTTGTCCGTTGTCATCGCGCGAAGAGATCTCCACGTTTTGCACCTGGACACCGACCGGGTCTTTTTCAATATCAAATAAAAACTTGGTGATCGCGTTGATGTTGCCGGCGGCATCCACCCGGCATTCGATCGTGCTGAAATCATCGCTCTGCTTGGGCTGAGGACGGAGGGATGAGATGGTGATGCCGCTGTCCTTGGCCCAGCGATCAAAGGCCTTGAACAGATCAGCCTCGGCCAGTGAAATATTTTCCGAGAGCATGTTGGTTTTCATGTCGTTCCAGTGCGCTTCGATCCTGCGTTCCTGGGACTTCATCATTTTGCCCTGTTCGATCTGTTTGTTGAGATCGGCGATGTGTTCCTTGCGCGCCTTCCAACTGTCACTCAGCGGCGTTAGGATCACCCGGTCGGCCAAAAAGGCGGCGACCGCGACGGCGGTGACGATGATCAGCATTTTTTCGCGATTTTTAGTTTCCATTGGCTTTGGCTCCTTCCCATTGAAAATCAAAGGTGAACTGCACCGGATTCTGGCCGTGAATCTGGCCGTAATGAACGTCGCTGACGCCTTCCGAGGCGCTCAGTTGATCAAACACTTTTTGCAACGATTGCTGGTCGCGGGCGGTGCCGGAACAAATGACAAAGGACGGGCTGCGATACTCGATGATCTTGGCCGAAACCGAGCCTTCCTCGGGGAAAACTTCGGCCAACCGTTTCAGAATTCTCATGCTGCGGAACGATTCGTCGAACCAAGGGCGATATTTTCTGATCTGATCCTGGTCGGCTTCCAGCGAGGCGACTTTGTCTTTCATGCCGTCCCATTCCGCTTGCAGTTTCATGATGCGCCATTGTTGCCAGCCAAACGCCAGCAGGATGCAGAGAATGATTCCACCCACGGTTGCGCCTGCCCAAAGAAGTTTTTTGGGCGAAGATATTTTGCCCGCCAACAATTGCTGCAAAGGATGGACTTTGGGCGCGAGAAATTCCGGCCCGGCAAAATTATCCTGCAAATACCGAGCCGCCAGGGCCAGGGCACCGGAAGCAGCGATCTCCGCCGGCAAAGCACGATTGAACTGAGCGTCGGAGGTGGTTTCCTTCAATTGAATCTGGAGGCCCAAAGATTTGGTCCGGGGCGTGATATCGTCAACAAAATGACGCGCCTGATCACCCCGTCCGAAAACTATCAACGTGCCTTTTTCCGCCGCAAACGCGGACGGCAAATGGCCGAGGGTGATGCGCAAATCGCGTTCCACCACATCCGTATCAATATATTTCGAGGCTCCCTCGGTCTCGAAAGCGCTGTCCAATGAACGCAGCGCGAGGATGCCACCGCCCGCCGTGGCTTGAAGGTCGATCGTTTCACGATCGAGCGAAACAGCGATGACCGGCTTGGCCGAATTTTTATCCGGCGGCCACATGGCGGTGATACCGAGAGAAAAGCTGGCGGGCTTGAGTTGCGCGGCGCGCAGGGCTTTTTCCAATTGAGCCAAATGAGCGCGGGTCACGCCCATGGAGAGGGCGAATTTTTCTCCGCCGGGCGCGGAAGAAATGGAACTGGCGATTTGGAGATTTTCATGGCCAGCCGGGAAACCGCGCTCGGCTTCGATGGCCAAAAAACCGGCCAAATCCGCTTCCGGCAAATCCGGCAGCTTGGTTTGCAGAGTCAAAACCCAGCTCAACGGCAGGCAGACCGCGCAATGACGTTCGCGGATGCCAGCTTGATCAAGATGATTGCGGATTTCCCGGCCCAACAATTCTGGATCAGCGGTCAAGGGCGACAACGCCAGGGCCACCGCACACGACTGCTGGATCTGCAACGTGTCATTGCTCCGGCGAAGCACCACGGCTTCGAGCCGATTGCCATCGAGGGAGATGCCCAGGATGGACGACAATCGTTTCTTTTTAAAGAGATCTATCATTTCATTTCCTCGCTAACAAAAGGTTTTGGCGCGCTTGTTTGCCCAAGGCCCATCCGAGATGGGTCAGATCCTGGCGATAAATGATTTGCGGCGCGCCGTTCGCGGTATCGAAAATAAATTTCACGCGGCGATAGCCCCGGCCAAAATGGCCAACAGCGGCGATGTCTGCACAGAACTGATAGGAATGTCCGGTGACATATGGACCCGCCAGGCGGGCCTGCCCTTGATCTATCGCCGTGGCCAGCCAAGAGACGGTGGGAACACTGCTGGGATTGGAAACGCGATAAGCCGCCACCTGTGCGGCCAGGTCGGGGCCAATGCCGGGAATGCAGGACAAAACCGCCTGGCTGGCCGTGTTGATGTTGATCAATCCGTTGGTCGTGGTTCCAATTAAATCGCCTTCGAGCAGCGCAAAGTCTGTCGTGCTCATTTTGCTGGCCATAAAATAATCCAATGGACTAGTCCACGGCCCGTTGCCGGCGGCGGCGGCAAATTGCGCAATTTTTTTGGAGTCAAAATAATTGGTCATCCGAGAGCGGATTTGCCGCGCCGCGTTGGCCGTGGTCACATTAATTCGAGCCAAGCCGTTGCTGGCCGTCGCGGCTTCATGACTCCAGACCGTGACATATTCCAAGATCCCCGGCTCGAGTACGCCGTTGTGATTGTCGGTCGGCGGCAGGACATCGGCGTCATCTTCATTGGCATCCAGTGCGCCGTTCAGATTCATATCCTCGCCGTAGAGCATGGTCAGATCCATGCCGGACACGAGTCGGAGCTCATCCACGCTCTCGTAATTCGTATTTTTGCAATAATACGGCTGGGGCAGTTTTGAATAGGTTTCCGATTTTGCGCCACTGGCGCTTGGCGTGGTATTGGTCGTGCGCCAATCATTCATCGCCGCGGCCAGTGTGGTCGTCATGTTCGGAAGATATTGGAACATGGCGGCGGTGGCGGTATTAAGATTGAGTTTGGAAGTTTCCGCTGTCAAACCAAAGACTGGCAAGTCTGTATTGACCGCGAGATTATTGGTGTCGCGTCCAATCAACCAAAAAGTCGCGTCGCCCACCGGCACCGCTTCGGCGCGATAGTTCGCCGGATCGGGCAGGACACCGGGTTGCGCGAGGTTGGCCAGGATATTACTGACGTAACACGCCGCGCCTTCAATGGCTTGATCCGCTTCCACTGCGGCGACGCGATTATCGGACGCGCTCAATTCCATGGACATGGAGTTGCCGAAATAAAGCGTCAACGCCACCAGACCGAAGGCAATCCACAAAACGATGATCAACACCGAGCCTGCGCGGCTTGGCGTTTTCAAAGTTGGATTGGATGGACGAATGGTCATTGGGTCACCGTGTTGGTCGAAAGAGAATTAGTGGCTGGTTGAATGTCGATGGGAATGACCAATTCCAAAGGCGAGATTCGGGCCAGCGCCCCCGCATTCTTGTCCTGACTCATCTGGATTTGCACTTTGATGGCGGAGGGCAAATTCGTCTGTGTGGTCGTGTCCCAAGCTTCGGCCCATTCCGCGCCGTCGTAATAATTGAAGGTCATGCTTTCGACGCCGCTCAAGAGCCATTGTTGCATCGGCGTTTGTTCCGTGGTGGCCAATAAATTTCTGGTCACATTGCGGACGAGATCTTTGCCCATGGCTCCACGGCCCACGCTCGGCACCAGCGAATACGAAACCTTTTGCATGTCTCCCCAGGGATAAGACGCTTCCGGCGTGCCGTTGTTGCAATAGAAGTCCGGACTGATCTGGTTGGGCGTGGTGTTGGTGGTCGGCGTGCTTTGCAACGAACCGGAAAGCGTTCCGCCCGGGGCCACCAGATTGCCCAAATCATGTTTGATCGTGGCCAGGGCGAATTCCACCGGCAACGCTTTCTCCACCGCTTCCGTCGTGCGCTCGCGAAGATGGATCGCGCTGAACAGCACCGTGTTCATCGCGGCCAGGACGATGGCAAAGATGGAAATGGCGATCAACAATTCCGCCAGGGTGAACGCCAAGGCGCGACGCGAACGGATATTATGTTGGCGCAAAAGGATCATATCTCGGTCGGCGCCTCCCCGATCAATGTTGTCAAATGCACATCGTAATCCCGTCCGCGCACCTTGAAGACCACATCCACGGTGGATTGCCGCATGGTGTCTTCGGGCCAGATTTCCGTGCGCAAGGTCCAGCGATATTGCACGGCACCCTCCTGCACGAGACCGGTTTGTCCGGTGTTTTCCAATTGGCCGGTCACTTTCATTTCGTTCAAGACCCGTTCCGCCACGCGAATGGCCACGGCTTTGCGCTGGCTGACTTCGCCGGCCAGACTGGCCACGTGCAGGCCTTCCATCACCACCGGAATGACGATGGCCATGAACATCAGCGCGGCCAGCACTTCAATCAAAGTGAAGGCCGAGCGTGATTTAGCGGCGGCTGTTCTGATTTTGATTTTGGTCAATTTCATATCGGAGGCGGTTGGTCGTTTCCGTGATTCCGATCACGTCTTTCGCCTGGTGAAAAATAATGCGTTGCGGACTGGTCTCGCTGACAAAGCCGTCCGGCAAAAACCGGATCATGGCCTGAGTGCCCGATGACGGCAGAGTTTGCGTCCAGAGATTGGAATCGGTCACGCCGGTCGGCGGTGGGGCGACTTCGATCCTGACTTCCGGGTCCACGGCAAATTGCAGCACGTTGCTGGTCGCGGTGGTGTAACCCATCTGCGGCTGAAGCCCGTACGTCCCCTGCTTCGGGTTCATCCACAAAACCACCGGCACACCTTCGGACACAGCCTGGCTTTGCGCCTCGCGGGTCAACGACATGAAGCGGCGCGCCTCGTACTCGATATTGTGTCCGTGGAAAAACCCCTTCAGCGAAGGGTAAGTCACACCGAGCACAACGAGTAAAATGGCCATAACCAGGATCAGTTCAATCAGCGTAAAGCCGGAACCAGTGCGGGGTTTAGCGTTTATCTTGTTTCCAATTGGTGATGTCATCTTCATCTCCGGTCCGTCCATTCCCGCCGGCGGAATAGAGATCGTAGGAAGTCGGGTTATGTTTGCCCGGGCATTCGTAAACGTAAGGGTGGCCCCAGGGATCCATGGGGACTTCATGTTCGAGATACGGGCCTTTCCAACCCTGCGCATCGCTCGGCTGTTGCATCAATGCGTTCAAGCCGGCTTTGCCTTTGGGATAGGAACCGGTGTCAATTTCATAACTGTTCAGGGCGGTGGCGAACATGGAAATTTGCGATTGCGCCGCAGTCTTCTTGGCGTCTTCACCGCGACCGGCGAATTTCGGCAAGACGATGCCCGCCAGCACGGCCAGAATGACCAGCACAAGCAACAGTTCCACCAGGGTAAAGGCGCGGCGTTTTTGCTTGGGCGCCTGACGAATCATATTAGTTTTGCATTTCATATTTTATCTCTTTCTCGTTTTTATTTGATGTAGTCCTGCAAGGTGAATATCGGAATGACCATCCCGATAAAAATTGTCCCAACAAAACCGGCGATGAAGAAAAGGAGCAACGGCTCAGCCATCGCCACGGTTGTTTTCAACTGCCGATCAAGGTCCGCCTCGGTCACGTTGGCGATGCGGATCAGTTCCTGATCCAGCTTGCCGCTTTCCTCCGCCACCGAAATCATTTCCAAAACCGAACCGGGAAAAAGATTGGGGCAATCGGCCAAACTTTTGCCCAGTTGCGCGCCTTCCTTCACGCGCTCAATGGAATTGGAAACCGCATCCACCAAGATTTGATTGCCGATGGATTTCCGTGCGACGTTCAGCCCCTGCACCAGCGGGACACCCGCACTGAGCAGCGTCCCGAGCATCCGGCAGAAGCGTGCCATCGCGAACTGCGCCAGCAAATCACCAATGGCGGGCAGCTTCAAAATAAATCCTTCCCATGCGCGACGGCCTTTTTCCGAGACCAGCCAACTGCGAATCAACGACGCAATGACAACCAAGCCAACCACGATGAAAATCCCGTAAGACCGCATCCAATGACTCGTGGCAATAATCCCCCG
>CAIYOY010000414.1 GCA_903927905.1 uncultured Verrucomicrobiales bacterium
AGATGCCGGGATTCCAGCCGAGGTTCGCAATGATCAGCTCTATTCCAACATTCCGGGAGTCGGCCCGGAAGTGGAATTATGGCTTTTGAACGACGGCGATGAGGTGGCCGCCCTGCAAGTCAAAGCAGACTGGCGGAATAAATTTTCTCATTTTCCGGGTTGTTGGGTTTGTTCCGAATGTGGCGAAAAACTCGAAGAACAATTTACCTCCTGCTGGCATTGTGGGGGCAAACGGACTGACTCCGGACAAGCTTCGGAGCAATTATTGTTAGGGGATCAAGCGGACGGGAAGCGTCGCCTAGTTCGGGTCTCACGAGAAATGGATATATTTCTGTCCGGATTGGCCGGGTGCGCCTTGCTGATAATTGCCGGTTTGGCTTTATCCAAAATTCTGCATGGGGATTACGACGTTCATTGGCGCGCGCATCCTCATTTTGGCGGAGCTTTGGATTCCCGTGAGTTTTTGGTTATTTTTTTTACGATCCCATTTGTTGTTCTTTTCCTCTGGCGGGCCATTTCTTTGCTGAACATGAGCCGCCAAGACTATGAAAGCTGGAAGAAGTTGCAGAGGTGAATTTTTTGATCGGTAATTGCTCGGAAGACGGCATTTTTTGCGGCCTGTGAAAATGGCTCGCAAGAAGGTCTCGGAATAATTAAACACTTGGGTTTTCAGGGTTTTGGCGGTAAATTGGTTCCATGCCAGTGGAACTGACCTATCCACATATTGTGAAACAATCGGGCGAACCCGCGCGATTGGAAAAGCACGCCCGCACGCGCGTGTCCATGATTGTGGCGGATTACCTCTGGCGCGGATGGTCGGCGGAAGAAATCGCCCGCCAATATCCCTACCTTTCCCTTGGCGAAGTCCACGCCGCCCTGACGTATTACTTCGATCATCGCGACGAAATCGAAGATGAATTGGTGGATGAATATCGGCAGGTTGAGGACTGGAAAAAGACCCATCCCACGCCTCCGTTTCTGGTTCGACTTAAACAAGCATCCTAATGCCGGTTTCGCTCTATGCCGATGTTCACGTTCCCGGCCCGGTGATTTTCCAATTGCGGCTGCGCGATGTTGATATTCTTGCCGCCACTGAAGAAGAAACCAATGAGCTGCCAGATGACGAATTGTTGGCGCTGGCAACCTCTTTACAACGAGTCATGGTTACACAAGACATTCGGTTTCGAGTATTGGCCCAAGAATGGCAGGCGAATGGACAAAGTTTTTCCGGTTAGGTTTTTGCCCACCAACGTGATGTCAGTTTCGGCGAAATGATTAAAGACTTGGAGATCATCGCCAAGGCGACGGATCTTGAATACTGGCGGAACCATATTGAACAACTTCCTTTGTGAAGCTTTGCCGTAATTAAGTAGCCCTTTTCCGCGCCGAAGTTTATTCTGTCCACGCCTAAAGATGCCCAGTGTTTACATCAAAACGTACGGTTGCCAGATGAACGAGCGCGACTCCGAAGCCGTCGCCGCCCAGCTCGTCGCCAAGGGCTATTCCCTCGCCGCAACCGAAAAGACCGCAGACGTCATCCTGCTCAACACCTGCAGCGTGCGCGACATGGCGGAACAAAAGGCCATCGGCAAAATGCAGAACATCGCCGCCGATGTCCGCAAGAACCGCCCCGATGTCGTCCTCGGTTTCATGGGTTGCATGGCGCAAAGCCGTGGGAAACAATTGATTGACCAATTGCCTGACGTTGACCTCGTTATCGGCACCCAAAAATTTCATCGCACCGCCGATTACCTCGACGAAATCATCCAGGGCAAACGCGCGAAGATTGTAGATGTCGCAGCAGAGCAGGGGAGCGAAGCCACGATCAAGGAGCATATCCTCTTCGGCAAAACCACCACCAAAGCCATCACCGCCTTCGTCAGCATCATGCAAGGCTGCAATCAATACTGCACCTTCTGCATCGTCCCCTACACGCGCGGCGAAGAGCGCAGCCGCACCATTCCCGATGTCGTGGCCGAGTGCCGCCAACTCGTCGCCGGCGGTGTCAGAGAAATTACTTTACTCGGCCAGATCGTCACCAGCTACGGCAAACGCGACATCCCGATCAAAGACGGCAAATCCGCCTTCGTCCAACTCCTCGAAGCCGTCCACGAAATCGAAGGCCTCGAACGCATCCGTTTCACCTCGCCTCATCCGAAAGGTTACGGCGATGATCTGGTCGAAGCCTACGGTCGTCTCCCAAAACTCTGCGAAAGCGCGCACCTCCCCGTGCAAAGCGGCAGCGATCGCCTGTTGAAACTGATGCATCGCGGCTACAACCGGGAACGTTTCTCCGGCATCATCGAAAAACTGCGCAAAGTCCAACCCGGCATGGGCATCACCACCGACATCATCGTCGGTTTCCCCGGCGAGACCGAAGCCGATTTTGAAGAAACCATGTCGCTCTCCCGCGCGATCCGTTTCGACAACGCCTACATTTTCAAATACTCCCCCCGCCGCGACACCCCCGCCGCTTCCATGCCGGATCAAGTCCCACAAGACATTTTGGAAGCCCGCCACGCCCGCCTGCTCGAATTAATCAACGGCATCGCCGCCAAAGGCTACGACGAACGCATTGGCCGCACCGAACAAATCCTGGTCGAAGGCGAAAGCAAAAAAGGTCCACGCCGCATGACCGGCCGCACCCGTTGCAACAAAATCGTCCTCTTCGACGGCAGCGAACGCCACCGGGGCCAACTGATGGACGTAAAAATCACCCACACCGGCTCCTTCACTCTCTATGGCGACCCGGCGATTGTGAATTTGGATTGAGCCTTACTAAAAGCTATTAACGTATGAAAGCCATTTCAGGCATACTGGTTTGTTTGGTTTTTCTAGTGGGTTGCCACAAGGATCCATCACCGCAACAAATTCCGTCCCGAATCCAAGTCAATGCTGGCCAGGTTTACGAACTTTTTGCGGGAGTGCCAATTTCAGCTACAAATTTGACGCGAATACGAGATGTGCAAGCCGATGGAGCCCAGTGGATGGATGCAAATTTCTTCTGCCGATTTTATGCGTCAAATAATGTCATTAATTCCATACTTGCCAGGGGATACCATCCGACAAATTGGCAGGATATTGAAGATGGAATGAACATTACAAATTATACCACATCATTTTCTCCTAAATGGGATCCCAGTAGTTTAGATGGCAAAGAATGTTTCGTATTAAAAGTGGACGAAAAAGTTAACCATTCGGTCTTTAAGCTTGTTGTGGAAAGAAATTCAGGGCTGGTATATGGCGTATTTGATAATAGTGTTTATCCATAAATTAACCTGCAATTTTTTATGATTGTCGTTGAGAGAAAATTCTCGCGCAGCAAATAGCAAAGTAGGAGATTGTAAACGTGAAGATGAAATTAAAAAGCCGTCGCCTCCATTCCATTGAGGAATTGTGGGCGATTGAAGACGAATTCCCCTGCGTCTGCGGGCCCAGTCCGATTTCATACGCCAACCGTTACGGATTGAAACTTTCCAAGAGATATTTGCAGCATCTGGATCTCCGCGAAAAGAATGGCAACGATCATTCTTCCGTTTCTTCTCGCAGCAAAACCAAGGTCGCCTGACTTGGATTTGTTTTCTCCCGCATTCGTTCTATAATGGAGCGTGAAGAAATTGTCCGGTAACGATTCCATCTCAATCCAAGGCGCGCGCGAGCATAACCTGAAAAATATCTCCCTCGAGATTCCACGGGGGAAGTTCGTCGTTGTCACCGGCGTCAGCGGTTCGGGGAAAAGCACACTGGCCTTCGATCTCCTTTTCGCGGAAGGGCAACGCCGGTTCCTGGATTCCATGAACGTTTATGCGCGGCAATTTGTGGAACAGATGGCCAAGCCGGATGTGGATTTGATCACCGGGATTCCGCCGACCGTCAGCATTGAGCAGCGTAATTCCCGTGGTGGCGGCAAAAGCACGGTGGCGACCGTGACCGAGGTCTATCATTTTCTGCGGCTGCTGTTCGCGCGGTTGGGGACGCAATATTGTCCCAAATGCCAGATTCCCGTCCAGGCACAGACGCGCGATCAGGTCGGGCGGCGGTTGGTGGCGGAAATGAAAAGGCGCGGTGACCTCTTGCTTCTCGCGCCCGTGGTCAAAAATCGCAAAGGTTTTCACAGTGAAGTGGCGGAGTGGGCGGCGAAACACGGCTATAAAGAAGTCCGCGCGGACGGCAAAATGTATTCCACGCGCGAACCGTTCCGCCTGGACCGCTTCAAGGAGCATGATGTGGAAATTGTCGTCGGCGTGTTGGAAAAGAAGTTGAATCAGAAACTGATTGATACGGCCTTGGATCTTGGCAAAGGGACGCTCCTTGCTCTGGGCAATGATCGAAAAGTCACAGTGCATTCCACCGAACGTTCCTGTCCGCAATGCGGCGATTCCTTTAGCGCGATTGATCCAAAGATGTTCAGTTACAATTCCCCGCAAGGCTGGTGCTTGAAGTGTCGCGGTTTTGGTGAACTCTTTTATCTGCCCGACGTGGATCGCGGGGCGCGGGCCGAAGCCATTGAGGAATCGTGGTTTGAATGGCAGGAAGGTAAACGAGAGTTGTGTCCTGATTGCAACGGCACCCGGCTAAATCCCATCGCCAGTTCCGTCCGTTTGGAAAAATTGGACTCCACCATTGTAGATGTTTCCAATTTTTCCGTGGATGACGCATTGAAATCCTTTCAAGCATTGCGCTTCAGCGGACGCGACGCGGAAATCGCCCGCGATATTCTTCCCGAAATCCGTGAGCGCATGAAATTTTTACGCGAAGTCGGCCTCGGCTACCTCCAACTCGGACGGAGCGCCACCACCCTGTCAGGTGGTGAAGCCCAACGCATCCGTCTCGCGGCGCAACTCGGCTCAAATCTTAGCGGTGTCCTTTACATTCTCGATGAGCCGACCATCGGCCTCCACGCACGCGATAATGAAAAATTATTAATCGCCTTGAACATGCTCAAAGCGCGCGGCAACTCCCTCGTCGTCGTCGAGCACGACGAAGACACCATGCGCCAAGCCGATTACATCATTGATCTCGGCCCGGCCGCCGGCGTCAACGGCGGTGAAATCGTCGCCGCCGGAAATTGGCAGGAGTTGATGGCGCACAAAGACTCTCTCACCGCCCAATGTCTCCGTGCGGTTAAAAAATATCCCGCCAACGGCCAGCGTCGCCCGATCAATGCCAAGTCTCCGCGCCTTACTCTCTCCAGTCCGAAACTGCACAATCTCAAAGTCGCTAAAGTTTCATTCCCGCTCAACCGTTTCATTTCCGTGACCGGCGTCAGCGGTTCCGGCAAAAGCACCTTGATCCGCGAATGCCTTCTGCCCGCGTTGCAGGCGAAGAAATCTTCGCACCTCACCGGTCGCGAAACCATCCGCGCCGTTTACGAAGTGGATCAATCGCCCATTGGCCGTACTCCGCGTTCCATTCCCGCGACCTATGTTGGTTTCTTCGACGACATCCGCGCCCTTTTCGCCATGGTGCCCGAAGCCAAATTGCGCGGCTATTCCGCCAGCCGATTTTCCTTCAACAGCAACCAAGGCCGTTGTCCGGAATGTGAGGGCGCCGGTGACATCAAACTGGAAATGAATTTCATGCCGCCCGCCTGGGTGAAGTGCGAAACCTGCCAGGGCACACGCTTCAATCGCGAAACTCTGGACATCCAATTCCACGGTCTCAACATCGCCCAAGTCCTCGACCTCAGCGTCGCCGAAGCCCTGAAACATTTCGCCGCCCTCCCCCGCATCGCGCGCGGCCTGCAAGCCCTCTCCGACACCGGCTTGGATTACATCAAACTCGGCCAACCCAGCCCCACCTTGAGCGGCGGCGAAGCCCAGCGCGTCAAACTGGTCAGTCATTTGTTGACTGGACTGAAACGGAACGAGCAAGTGGAGACAGCATTTTTTATTCTGGAAGAACCGACCATCGGCCTGCAC
>CAIYOY010000415.1 GCA_903927905.1 uncultured Verrucomicrobiales bacterium
ACACTTAGGTCGGCAGATGATGGGGTGGGGGAGGATACATACTTGGGGGGTGAAAATAGCCGTCAGGCCGTAAGGTACCCTGTAAAGGGCGTGTTGCCCAAACCGCCTGCGGTTATTTTCGGAGGGACGAGTTTCAGGAGTCCCATTTATTTTCTTCAAAAAAAGGTGGTTTTTTTGAAATTTTGGAAATCGAGTTGGGGATTCCTGAAACTCGTCCCTCCGGAATTTGATTCGGGCACCACGCCCGCCAGAAGCGCCCCCTCGCGCCTTTTCTCCAAAGAAAAAATCGCCCTCGCTACCTCCGGTGTGCTAAATAATCGGCATGACCAAAAAGACTCCGGCGGATTTGAGCTGGCTCCCGCCCCATCACGAATGGGATTTCCGATCCATCACCGCCGAGGAATGCCGACTCGCCTGTTACTGGGAGTACCAAAGGGAATTTGGCTGCGACTACGACCCGAAAAAGCCCTGGCTCGCTCAGACCGGAGCTGAACGGGCTGCGGTCCAAGCCGCCTTCAGCCCTCCTCCCATTGTTCAAGTCCGCACCTTTCGCGAATTCATGAATCGAACCCCGGTTGCGGCCCGGCCCGACCCCGCTGCCTGGCGTCGTTACACCGATGGCGTGTATGTCATCCGGCCCAATTTCACTGCTGGCGTCGAGGGCGTGATCAAGACCTTGGCCGCATGGGCGCGGAAGGAGTCGAAGCACTTTAAAAGGGCCCCGCGCGCCAAAGCCGCCGCGCCGCCGTTTCATTTGTTAAGATGGCTCGCGGCCTGGCGTCTCGACCAATCCGCCAAAAAGGCTGGCCTTAAATACCAGCGGATCAGTGAGTCCTTGCAGGCCTATCAAAATCAAAACCGCCGTCAAGCGTATGGCGATGTTTTTCCCGGCAGTTACGGCAGCCAGGGCGCATGGTCAAAGGCCTGCCGCGATGCGAAACAAACCGGCCAGAAAATCATCCGTGATCCGCTCGCCCTGCTGCACGGCTTCTATTACACCGGGCAAAGATAGCGTTGCCGAATCTGGGATTTTGCCGGTTCAACTCTATGCTCTCAATTCTACTCACCACTTTGTCTGCTCCCTCCTGTTCAAAAACCTTTGCATCCATCCGTCACTGTCCTCTCAGATGGCGGAGTTGACGCGACCAGCGGCTCCAAGCATCGCAACGTTTCTGGTCGCTTGGCGATGGTCCGGCCGGACTTGCAGCCACTTCAGTTACGGAGGAACCAAGGTTATTAGTCACGAGCTTCTTTTCCGCAGAACAGCCAATGGATTGGATCGGGGTTGGGGTCGGCATGGGTTGTGATTCTGGCGCGCCATGGTCCGAGCCGGACTGGGCAGCGGGAGGAGAGGAAGGCGATTGGCGCGAATGGCCATAGGCCCGCACCAAGTCTGCCAGGGCCTGCTTGTAATCCTGGTCGTCATCAGTCGGCGCTTTATTGGGAAGAGCCGAATCGAGACCCGAGGACAGGCATCCGAAATCAACCCCGATTTTAATCAGCCGAAGGAGGCGGCTAAAACTCGGCATCGCATGCGGACGACGACGCTGATGCTGTTCCATTGCCATTTGGCCAGCAGCCATCCAGAGATCCCAAGAGGCCAGTTCGCAATCCACCGCCTGTTGTATTTTTTTGGACGGCAGCGCAGGCAGATCGGCGGCGGGATCGGGCGGGGTGGAGCAGGTACCATACACGCGGTCGAGGTCGGGTTGCCAAAGAGCCATCCAACGGTTGCGGGCCTCGGTCTCGCGACGTTGGCGGTCAACGACTGCGGAATCGAAGAATGCAGGGGCGAGGCGGGCCAGTCGGCGGCGGGCGCGAAGGGCGCGAGCAAAAGCGTTAAGGGCTGCGCCCAAATCGTCCGGTGTTCGCCAGCGAGTTCGCGTCACGGCACGAGTCGTGCGACGAACGGTCCGACGAATCGTGGACCGACGGTGATGGCGGTTTCGGGACATTGGTTATAGCGTTTTAATTAATTATGTGGCCGACAAGTGTTGGGTGAAACTCGAATTCCGAAACTCGAAGCACGAAACAAATCTCCAAATACCAAGTTTTAAATTCCAGAAAAAACCGAACTCCAAACTCGGCCTTCTCCACCAAGAGAAGGGGAATCGAGATGCGCCACGGCTAACACTTTACTTTTTCTTTACCTTTTCTTTACCGGGAACGAGCAATGGCTGGTAAAATCGGGTGCATCCGGACACTGCTACGTTTATGCCCCTGCCGATTAACAATCGACGATACAGCCGACTGCCAGTCGGCGCTACGTAGCTATCAGTTTCAATCGCATGCCTCAGCCTTTCCAGTCCTGGACCTGGTCGTGATATTCGTCTCCGGGAATCTCGGCGACGGGGCTGGTGAATTGCACCGGGCCGGTGGCCTGCTCGATCTGGCTGCGCAAGCTGCGCGCCATGGAATAGAGGTGAGAGGTGGAGAGGTCGGCAATATCGCGGGTGGCAATTTCCGCTTCGACTTTTCGGAGTTGCGCGCCGAGCGCGCTGACCCGGTCGGTCACGGAGGCGAGCCATTGGTCGGCCAGAGCTTCCAGCTCGATGGCCCGGAGGTTTTGGATTTGGAACTGATGTTTGCGGCTCCACGCGATGAGGGTGGGCTTGGTGACATTCAACTCGGCCATGAGGCGGGCGAAGGTCCATCCCTGGGAGCGGAGTTCGATGAATCGCTGAACGGTATCTTGATCTTTCATAGTGGAATGAATCTGGATCATGGCGTGATCCTTGTCGTTGTCGCAATGGCCGGTGGTTTTTCCGAAAAGCCATGGTTTAATGGAAAAATCGGTTTAAACCCTTGGGGCGGAGGTTAAACCACAGATGGACATCCGCCGTCGCGAAAAAATGATAAACTGAGCGAGCAGGTGGGAAAGTCAGACGACGCATTTTTTGACGGTGGCGACAGTCAAATAAAAATATGACAATAACATGAACCGACCCCTTAACGACCCCTTAATGCCGATTAATCCTTTGCGTTTGCCGATTTCCCTTTAAACTCCGGCAAGACCGTGTTGATAAAACTCCAATCCCGGGAACGAGGATGGCTTCTGGGCCTGGCCCTGCTGGTTTTGACGTGTCTGGCGTATGGCCCGGTAATCCATGGCGGCTTTGTTTGGGACGACGATTTTATCATTGTAAATAATGTGTATCTTCGTGATTTGAACGGGCTGCATGCCTTTTGGTTTACCACGAAATACTCTGATCCGGTATGGTTGACGATGACATCACTTTGGCTTCAATGGCATTTGTGGCAGGCCAACCCTCTAGGCTACCATATCGTTAATGTCCTGACGCACGGCTTTGCGGTCATTCTGCTTTGGCAAGTGTTGTCCCAACTTCGGTTATCTGGCGCATGGCTTGCCGCCGCCGTCTTTGCCATCCACCCGGTGGCGGCCGCGTCGGTGGCATGGTGTTCCGAGCAAAAAAACACCCTCAGCTTGCTTTTCTTTTTGCTCAGCATTTGGGCTTATCTGCGTTACGACCTCACCACCGTGATCGCTTCTCCTTCGATTTCTGGGCGATTCGTCAATTCGGCTGCGGTCTGGTATGTTGCGTCCCTTTTCTTTTTCGTCCTCGCCCTCTTGAGCAAAGGTTCCACCGTCATGCTGCCGATCATTCTGTTGCTTGTCACTTGGTGGCGGGGTGATTCGGTTTCTCGCTCCTCCGCTTTCGGCGCTCGCCTGTTTCTGCGCCTCGTTCCCTACTTTCTTCTCTCCGCCGGCGCGGCCTATCTGACGATCTGGTTCCAGTATCACAAAGCAATTAGTGGCGAAACAGTGCAGAATTTGAGCCTGACCGGACGCTTGGCCGCCAGCGCATGGGCGGTCGTCTTTTATGTTTGGAAGGGAATGGTCCCGGTCCGCCTCTGCGCCATTTATCCACCTTGGGATATAAATCCTGCGGCTATATTTTCATGGCTTCCTTTGGTTAGTCTGGTTGGAATCTTTTTTGTCGGTTGGCACTTTCGTAAAAACTGGGGCCGTCATGTTTTATTTGGCCTCGGTTATGTGGTTGTGACCCTTTTTCCGGTCATGGGTTTTTTTAATATGTATTTCATGGTTTTTTCACGGGTCGCGGATCATTTGCAATATCTCGCCTTGGCGGGAACAGTTGCCATGGCGGTTAGCGTCGGGGTTTATAGTTTCGAAAAACTAATCGCCCGATTTCAATGGTTGCGTCCAGTTGGCCCGCTGGTCGCGCTCCTATTATTGTCCTTCCTCGCTTGCTCCACCTGGGGCCGCGCCGAGGCTTATTCCAGTGAAGAAAGACTTTGGTCTGACACTCTGCGAAAAAACCCCAATTCCTCGATGGCCCATAATAATCTTGGTTTGGCCTTGGCCGCCAAAGGCAACGCGGCGGAAGCCAAACAGGAATACGAAAATGCCCTGCAAGCCAATCCCAACAATCCTGAAGCCCGCAATAACTTGGGGCTGGCCTTGTTCAGCGAGGGAAATTTGTCCGGGGCCATTTCCCAATATGAACAGATCCTGCAACGTCACGCCAACAGCGCCATCGTCCATTACAACTTGGCCAACGTCCTCGCCAGCCAGGGGAAATTGGGCGAAGCCCTGCCACACTACCAAATAATCCTTCGCTCCAACCCCGATTACGCTGAGATGCGCTACAATTTAGCCAATGCCCTGGCGGGGTTGGGATATTTGACCGATGCCATTTCAAATTATCAACGGGCCATCGAACTTGTTCCGAATTTTGCCGAAGCCCACAACAACCTTGGCGTCCTGTTGGCCAACCAAGGCAGATTACCCGAAGCCATTTCGCATTACCGGCAGGCGCTGCAGATTAAGCCGAATTATCCCGAAGCTCACAACAGTCTGGCCCTCGCCTTAACGGCGCTGGGAAACTTTGCCGAAGCCCGTCAACAACAGCAACCAGCGGCGCAACTCCCGATCGGTCAGAATGAAAATGTGATCAACGAAGCCATCGGACGACAGCTTAAAACCAATCAGCTCCGATCCCTTCCCCGTTCCTCACCGTGAGAAAGAGTTGGTTTGGTTGCGCAAATCAGTCAGTTGTGCCTGCGCCTCGGCATCGTTGGGGTTCAGTTCCACCGCCCGGGCATATTCCCGCAGAGCGTCCTCGGGCTTTCCCTGGAGTGTGTAAGCCTGGCCCAGATTGCGGTGGGCATTGGCG
>CAIYOY010000416.1 GCA_903927905.1 uncultured Verrucomicrobiales bacterium
AGGCAAAAACCCCTCATGCTAACTCCAAGACCCTCACCTATGTCCATGCATTGAACCCTCACCCATGTCCTTGCACCATGCCAGACGCCCGACGCTACATTACAGAATCATATTGTTGACATTCAAGGCGGTTCGATGGTAAACCAGAGCGGTCGGCCAAAACCATGAATCACCTCAAGATCAATTGCTCTTACTGTGCCAAACAGGTGGCGTTCGCGCCGCGTGATGTTGGCGCAAGGATCAATTGTCCCTGGTGTGAAAATGTCATTTCCCTCGAGCCGAAACTCAAGGACTGGAAGGACAGCTTTATGAGCGAGGCCGATTATTACCAGGGCGTAAAAACAGTGAGCCACATCATTTCGTCCGTCTCCGAATGGCCCGCCGGGGGATCGGGCTTGCTCGGCAAACTGCATCGAGCCGGGATGTATGTCGTGGTGGCGATTGCCGGCACCTTCGTCTTCTGTCAAACTTTGGTGAAGGCCCTGATGGGCAAATATAAATAACCGATCTTTTCCCGCGCCGCTCTCTGCTTCCTCAAATCACCGTCCCGTGTGGCACCACCGCGTTTTTTGGGATGATCACAATGCCGTCGCGGATATAATATAATGCATGATCCACATTCTCCGGTTTTCCGACCGGGGTAATGACGCAGTTGTCGCCGATGCGCGCGTTCTTGTCCACGATGGCGTTTTCGATACGCGTATTTTTACCGATGCCGACGCGCGGCTGCCCCTTGCCCGCATGTTGTTGGATGGACAGGTTGGTTTCGTAATAATCGCTGCCCAGGAGAATCACCCGGGTCAATTCGCAACCTTCATCCACAATCGTTCGCACGCCGACGATGCAGTGATTTATTTTGCAGCGGTTGATGATGCAGCCGTCGGAAACGTTGGCATGATTGATCTCCGCCCCGTTGACCTTGGACGCCGGCAGAAAGCGCGGGCGCGTGAAAATCGGCGCGTTCATGTCAAAGAAATTGAACTTCGGCAATTCTGAAACCAGATCGAGATTCGCCTCAAAAAACGCGCGAATCGTTCCGATGTCCTCCCAGTAACCCTGGAACACATGCGATTGCACGCGGTAATTGTTGATGGCCCCGGGAATGATGTGTTTGCCGAAATCGGTCAGGTCATTGTCCAGCAGCTTAATCAACACTTCACGGTTAAATAAATAAATCCCCATGGAGGCCAGGAAATGGTCTTCATTTGCCTCTACCCCCAACTGTTTGCCCGTCTCCGGGTCGAGCCGCAACGTGTCCTGCACCGCCGGGTCCTTCGGTTTCTCCACAAAGCGGACGATCCTCCGGTCGGCATTGATCTGCATGATGCCGAGGCTGGAGGCCTGGCTGCGATTCACCGGGATGGTGGCCACGGTCAGATCCGCTTCGCTCTCGGTGTGCTCTTCGATCAAGGGCCGGAAATCCATCCGGTAAAGCTGATCGCCGCTCAGAATCAGCAGGTATTCAAAATCGTGATTCAGAAAATCAATCAGGTTCTTCCGCACCGCATCCGCCGTGCCTTCATACCAGGAGGTATTGGAAAACGTCTGTTGCGCCGCGAGGATTTCCACGAATCCGCGCGAGAAATGATCGAACTTGTATGACTGCGAAATATGCCGATGCAGCGAGGTGGAATTAAATTGGGTCAGGACGTAAACCCGTTGCAGTCCGGAATTGATGCAGTTGGAAATAGGGATGTCCACCAGCCGATATTTTCCGCCGAGCGGGACGGCGGGTTTGCTGCGGTCGCGGGTCAAGGGGAACAACCGGGTGCCCTGTCCTCCGCCCATGATGACGGAAAGAACCTTGCTGGAATTGAGCGACATGCGTGTTTTCTGTGGCATGGGCTTACTATATACAAAAATCGGCCCGTGGCAAATTTTTCACAGTTCCTTGTCGGCGGCCATAGGTTTGTGGTATTTTGTAACGAACGGCACCTCCGTGAGGCCCGGGATTTCGGCATTGAAGTCCTTAAACCGGCGGCGTTGCTAAACTGATAGGTGAAATCAAATGAAAGCCACCGAACTAAACATGCCGGACGAGATTTACCAGAAGCTGGAACGCCTGGCGTCGCACGACCACCAGCCCGTGAATGTGTTCGCCTTGCGCAAGCTGGAAGAATTCACGCGCGCAATTGAAGATTTCGCAAAACTTGAGCGGCGCGCGCAAATCGGTGACCGGGGAAAATTTGAGAAAGCGATGGCTAAAGCTCCCAACGGCCCACCAATGCCAGGGGATGAACTGTAAATCACGGGGAATTGAGAAATGTCATAAATTATAGGACCCCTTTCGTGAAATATGATTTTAACAAATTGGAAGAAAAAGCTAAAGAGCTATTAGATGCAGGACTTCCGCATGATGCAATCAAGGTATATTTATTTATGGCGGATGGAGATCAGTCGCTTGATGGCGGATACTTGGCACAAAGGATTGCTCAATGCTACGAACAATTGAAAGACGTGCATGCTGCCAAATATTGGTATGGAAGGGCTGTGGAAGAAAACCCGGAGGTTCGCATTGATTGTGCGGAGGCGCGCAAGAGGTTGGACTTCGTCACGATAGACGACTTGTTGAAATGAATTGGACAGAGGCGCGGGCCAAGGGTTGTGGCCTTTTGGACCTGGAAAATCAAGCGGTCTTTTCCATCCGCCTCTGATAATCCTCCGCATAGATCGGCAAGGTCAACCGCAACCGTTCCGCCACTTCGCCCGCCGGCATCTGCCCCGGTGCGGCCGGCGCGTCCAAATACCCGTAAGTCAGACACGATCCCAGCGCGGGAAAGGTGACCCGCGTATCCGGGCCCAGTGTACCCATTCCCATGACACAAAGCGGGGTCTTCCATTTTTTGGCGAGCAATTGCCGCAGCGTTTCCTCATGTTCCCGCGACTCGGTCAAGGTCACCACTTTGACGATGGAAGCAAATTCCTGCGCCTGAGTCACCACGGCTTCAAGTAGATCAAGCGGGGGCGTGTGATTAAAATCATGATACGAAACGATGCACAACTTTCCCTGTGCTTTCGCTTCGGCGGCAACTTCATGGCAGATATTACTGCGCAATTCCACATCCACCGCCGATAAACTAGACAGCGCTTTTTGGTAAAGAGCCGATCGTTCCTGGTCCGGGCCGTTCCATTTGCCACCTTCGGAATGTAATCGAACAGTGAGAATGACCGGGATGCCTTGGGCTTCGATGGCTTGGCCGCGTTCCACCCAATTGGTCACTTCCAGCAGCTGGTCGAGCCGGATTTCCGCCACATCGCAGAGCAGGGGGGGTAAGGTCGGCGGCAGCGCTGATAATGTTCCGACCACCCGTGGCACGGTTCCCACCGGCAGCGTCCCACCCGGAATCCGAAATGAAATTGGCGAATTGGTCATAATACCTGTGTCTCAAGATATTGCGGAAGAAGGTGGAATGCAACTCAGGGGAGGGAAAGAGACAGCCAAGACAAAGGCAAAATGATTAATGGCAAAATGATGAAAATCAGAAGACGGGGAAATTTTTCCGGGAATGAATGGTTTTGAGGTGTTGCAACACAGGGCGCGGAAACCACCAGCCCCCGCATGTCGGGGGCGGCATTTCTTTGCATTCAAGACTTGCATTTGGCCGCCGCTTGGCTACTTTCCACGTCCCGCTGCTTCGGTAACCGGGCGGCAGATATATATAAGAAAGACATTATGGCATCAGCAAACGATTTAAGAAAAGGCATGGCCATTAACTATAATGGCGACATTTGTGTCGTGCTCGACACCCAGCATCGCACGCCCGGCAATTTGCGCGCCTTCGTCCAAGCCACCCTGCGCAGCATCCGCACCGGCAAAGCGGCCGACGTCCGCTTCAGTTCCACCGAAAAAGTCGAAGTCGTCCCGATGATGACCACCAAGATGGAATTCAGCTACAAGGACGGCGAAGATTTTGTTTTCTCCAATCCAGAAACCTACGACACCGTCACTCTCCTGGCCGACCTCATCGGTGACGACAAGAATTACCTGGTGGAAAATTGCACCGTGACCATGACTTTCGTGGATGACAAAGCGGTGAGCATCGAGCTTCCGCCCAGCGTTATTTTGAAAGTGATTGATGCGCCCGAAGGCATCCGTGGCGATTCCGCCAACAACGTCCAAAAAGCCATCGTCATGGAAACCGGCATCACCATTCAGGCCCCGCTCTTCATCAAAGCGGGCGAGAAACTGAAGATTGACACCCGCACCGGCAAATACATGGAACGGGCCTGATC
>CAIYOY010000417.1 GCA_903927905.1 uncultured Verrucomicrobiales bacterium
AGCGCATGACCAGCGAGGAGATCTAAAATAAAAGACAATCCTAAAATGAGAACTTTTCGATTTATCACCTCACTCTAATTTCAACGCGCTGCGGGTCACAGACCCGCGCTCCGCCACCAGAGCAACCCACAATCTAAAACTCAAATCCAGTTGCATCGGCCGACCCATTCTGCCTACTTTGCCATGTTTAATTGGCATGAAAATCTATATTGACGGAAAATATTACGGCGAGAAAGACGCCAAAATCTCAGTGTTCGATCACGGCCTGCTTTACGGCGACGGGGTCTTCGAAGGCATTCGCGCCTACAATGGCCGCGTCTTCCGTCTGGCGGAGCACATTGACCGGTTATTTTATTCGGCCAAGGCCATTCTTTTGGACATCCCACTTTCGCACGGCGACATGATGCGCGCCGTCGTGGACACCTGCCGCCGGAACAAATTGCGCGACGGCTATATTCGCTTGATTGTGACGCGCGGCATCGGCTCGCTCGGGCTGAATCCGTATCGTTGCAAGAAACCGTCGGTAATCGTCATCGCCGATAAGATCCAGCTTTACCCGGTGGAAATGTACAAGCGCGGCCTCGACATCATCACGGTGCCGACCACGCGTAACTTGCATAGCGCCCTGAACCCGGCGATCAAATCGCTGAATTATCTGAACAACATCCTGGCCAAAATCGAAGCCATCAACGGTGGTTGCGAAGAAGCCGTCATGCTCAACTCCGAGGGCTTTGTCGCAGAATGCACCGGTGACAATCTTTTCATCACCAAAGGTGGCCAACTGATGACCCCGCCCCTGTCCGCCGGCGCGCTTTACGGCATCACTCGCGGCGTGGTCATGGACCTCGCCCGCGACAATGGTTTGACTGTGACCGAACCGAACCTGACGCGTTACGATCTCTTCAACGCCGACGAATGTTTCCTCACCGGCACCGGCGCGGAAATCATTCCGGTGGTCAAAATTGACGGACGCGTCATCGGCAAAGGCAAGCCCGGCCCGAACACCCTGCGCTTGGTTGAGCAATACAAGGCCTTGACCAAAGTGTCGGGAGAGCCGATATATCCTTAGGAGAATTACGCAATATGCTGTGCATGATATGCAAACAGAACGCGGCCAAAGTTCATTTGACCCAGATCGTCGAAAACAAGACGCAGAAGGTGGACCTGTGCGAAGATTGCGCCAAAGCCCACGGCGTCAATGATCCCGCTGGTTTTTCGCTGGCGGATTTGTTGCTTGGTCTCGGCGCATCGGAACACATTGCCCAGAGCAGCGGCGGTGAATTGATCAAATGTCCGAACTGCGGTTTTACCCAGGCTGATTTCAAAAAATCCGGGCGGCTCGGTTGTTCGGAATGTTACACCACCTTCGCCGAAGGTCTGGAAGGTTTGCTCAAGTCCATGCACAAAGGGACCAAGCATATCGGTAAGACGCCTTTCGCGCTCAAGCAAAGCCGCGATCTCACCGACCGCCTCAAGACGTTGCAGAAAAAATTGGACAAGGCCGTGAACGACGAAAATTTCGAGCAGGCCGCCAACTTGCGCGACGAAATCAAAACGGCCAAAGAAAAGATCGGCCATCTCGCGCCGACTTGATGCCATGAATATCCACGATTTTCTCAAATCACCCGCTGAAACCACCCGGCATCACGCGCCCCATGACCGGATTGTCATGTCAAGTCGCGTGCGGTTGGCGAGGAATTTGCGCGGCGCGCCATATCCCGGCTGGGCCAAGAAAATTGATCGCGTCAAGTCGCTGGAGTTGA
The DNA here is from genome assembly GCA_903927905.1 of uncultured Verrucomicrobiales bacterium. GTDB lineage: Bacteria > Verrucomicrobiota > Verrucomicrobiia > Limisphaerales > Palsa-1400 > CAIYOY01. Next base: position 1,764 of record CAIYOY010000417.1, read on the forward strand.
TCCGCCCCGCCGTTGAATCCCTGCCGCAGTTGCACGGAGCCTTTTCGGAAACGATGGATAATTTGGCCGTGATGGATAAACAAATCCTCGTCGAACGCCATCTCATCAGCCGCGAACACGCCGCCAAAGGCGCCGGCAGCGGTCTCGTCCTGAACAAGGAAGAATCCCTTTGCGTCATGATCAATGAAGAAGATCATCTCCGCATGCAGGCTTTGCGTCCCGGACTCCAGCTCAAGCAAGCCTGGCAGGCCATTGACGAAGTGGATTCGGACCTGGAAAAGAAATTGGATTACGCTTTCAACACCGAACTCGGTTACCTGACCGCCTGCCCGACCAATCTCGGCACCGGCATCCGCGTCAGCGCGATGTTGCATCTGCCCGGTCTCGTCCTCGCGGAGCAGATCAACCAGATCATCCAGTCTGTCAATAAACTTGGCCTGGCGGTGCGTGGTCTTTACGGCGAAGGCACCGAAGCCCTTGGCAACGTCTTCCAGGTTTCCAATCAAATGACCCTCGGCGAAGTGGAGACCGACATCGTCGAGCGCCTCAACAAGGTTTTGTTGCAAATCATCGAGAACGAAGAAAACGCGCGCGCCCTGCTCATCGAACAAAAACCGAAGATCGTCTATAACCACGTCGGTCGCGCCTTCGGTATTTTGGCCAACGCCCACAGCATCACTTCCAAGGAAACGATGAATCTCCTTTCCCTGATGCGTCTCGGCGTGGATCTCGGATCCTTCCCCGCCAATGAACGTCCGTTGATTGACGAACTCTTTATCACCACGCAGCCCGCGCATTTGCAGAAACAATTTACCGAGAAGCTTGGTGCCGAAGAACGCGACCTGCTCCGGGCGGATATGTTGCGTGAGCGGTTGTTACATGTTTCCCGGCCAGTGGCCAAGTTGCCGCCCAACGGTGGACTGCTGGACAAACGGAATTAAACGAGGCATCGTCCCTCAACCCCAAAGGGGTTGCATAACTCAGCCCAGCGGTTGCACGCTTCGTGCTACCCTGGGTGACCAGATCACAATATTCCCCCAACCCTGAAAGGGTTGAATCAATTCCCTGTTTCGGTCATTCTTCCCCCATGCCACAATCACTTTCCAAAATCCTCGTTCATACCGTTTTCTCGACCAAAGACCGCCACCCTTTCCTGCGCGAAAAATCATTGCGCGACGAACTCCACCGCTATCTCGGTGGAATCCTTTCAAACCTTGACTGCCAGCCCATCATTGTCGGTGGCGTCGAAGACCACGTCCATTTATTATCTGCCCTATCCCGCACCTGCGAACCAGCAGCGATGGTCAAAGAAATAAAACGCTCCTCTTCCCTCTGGCTCAAAACCAAAAACCCGGATTTGCATAATTTCGCGTGGCAAACCGGCTACGGCATCTTTTCCATCGGATTTTCCCAAATCGAAACCGTTCGCACATATATCGCGGGACAAGAAGAGCACCATCGCAAAATCTCATTCCAAGATGAGTTCCGCGAATTTTTGAAACGATACGAGGTGGAATTTGACGAACGTTACGTCTGGGATTGATCCAACCCTTTCAGGGTTGATAAAATTTGTGCGACTAACCTAGGGTAGCGCGCAGCGCGCAACCCTAGGCTGAGTGATTCAATCCTTTCAGGATTGCCGCGCATCCAGCCTCGCATAATTCCTCCCGCAACCTACTGGACAAACTCCATCAACAAAGGCATGTTTAGTTGCAGACGGAGTGCTGAGCATCCCCTCGGCCTTTGTCCGAAAAAAATTTATGAGCGAAGAAGCGATGAATAACTTCACGCCACGCGCCCAACAGGTGCTGGCTCTGGCCCGTAAAGAGGCCGACCGTTTTAATCACAATTTCGTCGGCACCGAGCATCTCTTGCTCGGCCTGATCAAATTAGGCCAGGGTGTCGCCGTGAACGTTCTCCAAAAACTCGGCCTCGACCTCGACACCGTCCGCATGGAAGTCGAAAAACAGGTCGGCACCGGTCCCGATCAAAAAATGATCGGCAACATTCCGTACACGCCGCGCGTCAAAAAAGTTCTCGCCCTTGCCGCCAAGGAAGCCAAGAACCTCAACCACACTTACGTCGGCACCGAACATATTTTGCTCGGCCTGTTGCGCGAAGGCGATGGCGTCGCCGCCCGCGTCTTGAAGAACCTCGACGTGGATATTGAACAAACCCGTCAGGAAATCCTGAAGGAATTGGACCCCAATTTTGCCACCGGCGAAGAACCGACCGCCACCGCCACGCCCGATGCTCCTTCCGAAGGAAAATCAGCTGATAAAAAAGGCGAAGTCAAGACCCCGGCCCTCAAAGCTTTTGGCCGCGACTTGACCGAAATCGCCCGCAAAGGTGAAATGGATCCCGTCATCGGCCGCGCCGGAGAAATCGAGCGTGTCATACAAATCCTTTGTCGCCGCACCAAAAACAACCCCGTTCTCCTCGGTGAAGCTGGCGTTGGCAAGACCGCCATCGTCGAAGGGCTTGCCCAGGAAATCGCTCGCGGCAACGTCCCCGAAATTCTCCGCGAAAAACGCGTCATCACCCTCGACCTCGCCCTCATGGTCGCCGGCACCAAATATCGCGGACAATTTGAAGAACGCATCAAAGCGGTGATGGACGAAATTCGCCGGGCCAAAAATATCATTCTGTTCATTGACGAATTGCACACCATCGTCGGCGCCGGTTCCGCCGAAGGCACCATGGACGCTTCCAACATCATCAAACCCGCTCTCAGCCGTGGCGAGATGCAATGCGTCGGTGCGACCACGCTGAACGAATATCGCAAATACATCGAGAAAGACGCCGCTCTCGAACGCCGCTTCCAGACCGTCAAAGTCGAAGCCCCGTCCATCGAAGAAGCCATTCTCATTTTGAAAGGTCTTCGCCCGAAATACGAAGAACATCACAAGGCCGAGATCACCGATGCCGCCGTCGAATCCGCTGTCAAAATGTCCGACCGTTACATCACGGATCGTTATCTCCCGGACAAGGCCATTGACGTCATGGACGAAGCCGGTTCGCGCGCCCGCATCGGCAGCATGACCCGTCCGCCGGAAGTCAAAGGCATCGAAGCCGACATTGACGCCATCAAAACGAAAAAAGAAAAGGCCATCAAGGATCAGGACTTTGAAGGCGCCGCCGCCATGCGCGACCAGGAAAAACAGGCCAAGGAAAAACTCGAAGGCGTTCTCTCCGCCTGGCGCTCCGGCCAACAGGAAAAACGCGTCGTCGTGGACGAAGAAGAAATCCTCCAAGTCGTCGCCAAATGGACCGGCATCCCGCTCAAACGCATGGAAGCCGGCGAAGCCGAACGCCTCCTCGCGTTGGAAGCGGAAATGACCAAGACCATTACCGGCCAAAAAGAAGCGGTTGCCGCCTTAGCCAAAGCCCTGCGCCGTTCCCGCGCCGATCTCAAAGATCCGAAACGCCCCATCGGCACTTTTGCTTTACTCGGACCGACCGGTGTCGGCAAAACTTTGCTCGCAAAAACTTTGGCCGAAAGCCTCTTTGGCGATCCCAAAGCTTTGATCCAGCTCGACATGAGCGAATACATGGAGCGCCACAATGCCTCCCGCATGGTCGGCGCGCCTCCGGGCTTTGTCGGCTACGAAGAAGGTGGCCAGCTCACCGAACAAGTCCGCCGCCGCCCCTACTCCGTCGTGCTCTTCGACGAAATAGAAAAAGCCCATCCCGACGTCATGAACATGCTTCTCCAGATCTTGGAAGAAGGCAAACTGACCGACAACGTCGGACGCGTCGTCAATTTCCGCAACACCATCATCCTGCTCACCTCCAACGTCGGCGCGGACACCATCCGCAAATCCACCACCATGGGTTTCTCGCCGATCACCGACGAATCGAGCTACGAGAAGATGAAGGAAAAAATCATGGACGAAGCCCGGCGCAATTTCCGTCCGGAATTCCTGAACCGCCTGGACGACATCATCGTCTTCCGTTCCTTAACCAAGCCCGACCTCGTCGAAATCCTCGGCATGGAAGTCGCCAAAGTCATCCAACGCCTGCACCGCAAAAATCTGCACATCACGCTCGACGACAAAGCCCGCGATTTCCTCGTGGAAAAAGGTTATGACCCAACCTACGGTGCTCGTCCAATGCGCCGCGCCGTGGAACGTTACTTGGAAGATCCGATGGCCGAAGAAATCCTCAAAGGTTCTTTGCAACCCAACGAACCGATCTCGGTCAGCGTCGAAGGCGACAAACTGGTCTTCCATCAAAAGAAGACCGACGTCGCCGTCGAGCCGATGTCGAGTTGAGCCTGGATTTGGCTTGGGCCGTAGCCTCAGAGGGGCGGCCTGTCTATAGAAACAGACCAATTTGAATTTAAAAACTCCGGTG
>CAIYOY010000418.1 GCA_903927905.1 uncultured Verrucomicrobiales bacterium
CCAAAGTGTTGCATGGAGCGGAGATCGAGACTTATAATGATCATCGCATGGCAATGTGTTTTGCCATACTGGGATTGAAAGTTGAGGGCATAAAAATCAAGAATCCTGGTTGTGTGAAAAAAACGTTCCCTAATTTTTTCCAGAAACTGGCCGCCAAACCGCCGCATGGTTTGGGCGTGACCATTCGCGACGCTTCAGGCAAAAATCTGTCCGTCGAACAATTGTTCGCCGATTAAAAAGAAATGAGCCAGCATCCACTTGTCATTGCCATTGACGGCACGAGCGCCAGCGGAAAGAGTACCAATGCCAAATTGGTGGCGCGCGATCTTGGCTACGTCTATGTGGACACCGGCGCGATGTACCGCACGCTCTCCTGGTATTGCCTGCAAAAAAAAGTGGATGTCAACGACGAGAAAGCCGTCGCCACCGCCTGCCGCAAATGGAAAACAGCCCTGGAGTGCATTGATAAAAAGGTCCGCCTGACCGTGGATGGTTATTATCCGGAAAAAGAGATCCGCACCGAAGCCGTGACGGCGGCGGTTTCGCATGTTTCCGCCGTGCCCAAAGTGCGCGAGTGGATGAAAAACAAGCAGCGCGAATGCATCAAGTTTGGCAACCTCGTCATGGAAGGCCGCGACATCGGCTCCAACGTTTTCCCCGAGACCGATTTTAAATTTTATCTTGATGCCTGTCCCGATGAACGCACCAAGCGGCGCGCCGCCGAAGGGGTCAAAGAAAACGTGGTCATGCGCGACCAGCGCGACAGCCAGCGTTCAACTTCGCCGCTGATGATCTCCCTTGGCGCGCATGTGATCAACAATTCCAAAATGACTTCCGCCGAAACCAGCGGATTGATTTTGGCCGAAATAAAAAAGCGGCTGGCCCAACCGCGCCGATAACGGATGAACTTCAGCTATCGTATTGGCTGGTTGCTATTTCGGTTTTTATTCACAGTTTATTTCCGTTGTCGCTATCTCAACCCGGAGCGTGTTCCCCGGGAAGGCGGCGTTATCCTGGCCAGCAACCATGCCAGCTACCTGGACCCGCCGTTGGTCGGTTCGGGCTTACCTCGCGTGATCAATTATCTGGCTCGCGAATCCCTTTTTCGCTCTCCGGTGGTAGGCGCGGTTTTGCGTTCCTGGCAAACCGTGCCGGTGGATCGCGATGGCGGGTCCGGTCGCGGCCTGAAAGAGATTCTGGACCGTCTGGCTCTGGGGGGCGCGATCATTCTTTTTCCCGAAGGCACGCGCACGCCTGACGGGAAATTACAACCCGCTCGTTCCGGTATCGGGCTATCCATCATCAAATCCAAAGCTCCGGTCATCCCGGTCCGTGTCTTTGGCACGTTTGAAGCCTATGGCCGCAAACTGCGCATTCCCCGCCCCCATCGCGTCACTGTCAAATACGGCTGCCCGCTTTATTTCGAAAAACAACGGGCTGAAGCCCAAACCTGTTCCCGCCAGCGTGTCAAAGAAATCTATCAGGAAGTGGCCAATGAGATCATGGCGGAGATTGCCAAACTGGAACCCCTTCGGGATATTTCCTGACAGCCAACGGATTTTCACCAAAACAACTCAAAATGGTTATTGCCAAACTTTGTAACAATTGTTACAAAGTTTGGCATGGGTTTATCCTGACCTTTTTGAGTCAGTTAAATGCGTTATGAAACCAAAGACCGAAGAATTTCTTTATTTCCTGCTATATTCTGCGGAAAAATTGATGCAGCCCACTTTCCGTAATCTGGACAGTTCATTTGAAAGTTGGGCTTATCGTAATGGATTGATGCGCCAGTTGGGACGATTGGAACAGAACCGTTTGATCGAGCAGGATCCGGCAGCGTCGCCCAATAACCGTTTGTATCGATTGACGGCTCAAGGTCGGTTGCATGTGCTTGGCGGGCGTGATCCTCAGGCGCAGTGGTCCCGGTATTGGGATGGTCATTGGCGGCTTGTCTTATATGACGTTCCGTCCACCCAAAACACCCATCGCATCCGATTACGCCGTTATCTGCTGGATAAAGGCTTCGGCTATTTGCAAAAAAGCGTTTGGATAACGCCAGATTCCGTGGAAGCCGAGCGCAAAATCATGGCGGGCGGAGAAACGCATGTTGGATCACTGATGCTGATGACAGCGCGGCCCTGTGCCGGGGAAACGGATGAAAAAATCGTGGCCGAAGCCTGGGATTTTGAATTCATCAACAACCAGTACGAACAGTATCTGAAAATACTAGCCAAACGACCGGGTGGAAATATTCGAGGCACGGAGGCTGGTCAGAGGCTGCAACGCTGGGCCGCAGCAGAACGCTCCGCGTGGCTGGCGGCGGTGCAGTTGGACCCCATGTTGCCGGAGAAGATTTTACCGAAAGGGTATTTGGGGAAGAAAGCTTGGCAGGAACGAACTTCTGTGCTGCCGGAAATCGGCCGCAAACTGAATAACTTCACCCTCTGATTCTTTCACTGCCTCGCCTGCTTATCGGTTGCCACAGTTAGGATGACTATCCCAATTTGCTATATTTTATCTTGTGCCAAACTTTGTAACAATCGTTACAAAGTTTGGCAAGGCTTGGAAAAGATGGCGATTGGTAAAATCAATACCCGTCACAATTTTTTCGATTAACGGTTCTGCGGCAGCTTCATCCATCATGGCCGCATGAAAACAGCATTGCTTGATCTGATAGCAAAACCGGAACTGAATCGTCCAGGAACCGGTCAAAGAAACCACATCCGAATTTCATTGGCGGATGAACACGACCGGGAAGTCATTTATCGCCTGCGCCACGAGGTTTATGCCGGCGAACTGGGCCAGCACCAAGTCAATGAAACCCAGGCGTTGCGCGACAGGTTGGACGATTTCAATGTTTACATCGTCGCCAGCATTGGCGAAGAAATCGCCGGCTTTATGAGCATCACCCCGCCAGGCCCTGGCGGATATTCGATTGATAAGTATCTGAAGCGCGAACAATTGCCGTTCCCATGGGACGAGCATCTTTACGAAGTTCGCTTGTTGACCGTGGTAAAAGCCTGTCGCGGCCGGGAGCTGGCCATGCTGTTGATGTATGCGGCTTTCCGCTGGATTGAGTCGCACGGCGGCACCCGGGTTACCGCCATCGGGCGGCGCGAGATCCTCGATCTTTATCTCAAGGTGGGGCTCGAATCGGTTGGCCTTTCTGTGCAATCAGGTGCCGTGACTTACGACGTGCTGCAAGCGCCCTTGTGCCGTCTGCGCGAACAGGTCGAACGATTCGGTGGATTGTTTGCGCGACTGGAGCATCAGATGGAGTGGCGGCTGGATTTCCCCTTTCATAAACCCGCCGCTTGTTTTCACGGCGGCGCGTTTTTCAAAACCATCGGCGAACAATTTGATGCGCTGGAACGCAGACATGAAATCGTCAATGCCGATGTGCTTGACGCCTGGTTCCCGCCGTCACCTCGCGTTATATCCGCGTTGCAGGAACATCTCCCCTGGCTTTTGCGAACTTCGCCACCGACGTCCGGCGAGGGATTGGTTCAGGCCATCGCTGAGGCGCGCGGGGTGCCGACAGAATCAATTCTGCCTGGCGCAGGATCGTCCGACCTGATTTTTCTGGCGTTGCGCCAATGGCTCAATCGCACTTCGCGCGTGCTGATTCTGGATCCGACCTATGGCGAGTACGCCCACGTTTTGAGCAAAGTCATCCGCTGCCGGGTGGAACGGTTTGCGTTGTCTGGAAGCAATGATTATGAGGTGGATCTGCGGCAACTGGAAGCCCGGCTGGCGGATGACTTCGACCTTTGTATTTTGGTCAACCCGAACAGCCCGACCGGCAGACATATTCCGCGAGAGACTTTGGCCGCGATGTTGCAGCGCGTCCCGCAGAAAACGAAAGTCTGGATGGATGAAACCTATATCGAGTATGCCGGCGCAGGGCAATCGCTTGAATCTTTCGCCGCCGCGTCAGAAAACATTGTTGTCTGTAAATCCATGTCCAAGGCCTATGCCTTGAGCGGTGCCCGGGCCGCCTATTTGTGCGCGCCACCCCATTTACTCGAAGAATTACGTTCGGTCACTCCACCCTGGGCCGTGAGCCTGCTGGCGCAAGTAGCCGCAGTGAAAGCTTTGCAGGATCCGGAGTATTACGCCGAGCGCTACGCCGAAACTCACCTTTTCCGTGAAGAAATGGCGGAGCAATTACGAGCATTGGGTTTCGCGGTTGTTCCCGGCACGGCCAATTTTCTCCTGATCCATTTGCCTGCGGGTGGCGCTGGCGCGGCGGAGATGGTTCAATATTGCCGGCAACAAAATCTTTTCTTGCGCGACGCTTCATTGATGGGAACGCAATTGACCGGTGCCATCCGTATTGCGGTCAAAGACCGGGCTACCAATCAGCAGATGCTGAAAATCATTGCGGCAGCGATCGCCCTGGTTCGTCAGTAGTCTCAGGGTGCAATCAAAAGTGATGGCAATTTCTGGCGGAGTGCGGACATTCCTGTTGCTTTGTAGAAACCGTCGGACTTGGAGCAAGCGACGACGGAAAAAGTTTAAGAACCTCACCTCACCCCGACCCTCCACTGCCATTTAGTTAAGCGACGGCTGAAGAAATGTATGTACTTTGTATTTACAATTTGCTTTAACCTGAGGATGCAAAAGACATCTCAGACCGTCCGTTGGCAGCCAGTGCTGGAAAATATTTTTCAGCGGATCGCCGC
>CAIYOY010000419.1 GCA_903927905.1 uncultured Verrucomicrobiales bacterium
CATCGTGATCACGACAGTGATCCCGCAAGCGGATGTGAGTGCCACTGAAACCGGTCCGGCGACAGTAGGAGCGTTGACGAATATCACTTACAGCATCCAGATCACGAACCTTGGGCCGTCGACGTCGAGTGGGATCATTGTGACGGATGCCCTACCAACGGGAGTGACAGTGTTTAATGCCGGAGGCGGGACAGTGGGCGGGGGAGTGGTGACGTGGAGCGGGATCACGCTGACCAACGGCCAGGTGACGAACTTGACGCTGGTGGTGACACCGCCGCCAAGCGGGACGCTGACCAACATCGTTTCGAGCACGGCGACGACGCAGGACACGTTGACCAATAATAATAATGGGACGGCGGCATCAGCCATCGTGATCACGACGGTGATTCCGCAAGCAGACGTGAGCGCGACGGAGACGGGACCATCCACTGTCTTGGCGACAAATAATATCACTTATACGGTGAGCATTACGAATCTGGGACCGTCGGTGGCGAGCAACGTGATTGTCAGTGACGTGTTGCCGGTGGGGGTGACGTTTGTCAGTGCGACGGGTGGCGGGACGAACAGCGGTGGGACGATCACGTGGCCGACGGCGGCGAGCCTGAGCAACGGGCAAGTGTTGAGTTACACGGTGGTGGTGACGGCGCCGGCCAGTGGAACATTGACCAATGTGGTGTCGAGCACCTCAGCCACAGTGGACCCGGTTTCAACCAATAATGACGGGAGCAGTGTGACGGCGATCGTGATCACAACGGTCATCCCGCAAGCGGACGTGCAAGTGATCAAGACTGGGCCCGCGACAGTGTTGGCGGCGTCGAACATCACTTACAGTATTGTGGTGACGAACTATGGGCCTTCGACCGCCAGTAATGTGGTGGTGAGCGACGTGTTGCCGGGGAACGTGACCTTTGTCAGCGCGAACAATGGCGGAGTGAACAGCAGCGGGACCATTACGTGGCCTGCGATCACGAACCTGGCCAATGGAGCGGGGAGCAATTACACGGTCATCGTGACGGCCCCGGCGACGGGGTTGGTGACGAACACGGTGGTGACGACGGTGATCGACCAGGCGGACGTGCAAGTGATCAAGACCGGCCCGACTAATGTGGCGTCCGGCAGCAATATGACTTACACAATCACCGTTTCCAACCAGGGCCCATCCACGGCGTCCAGTGTCGTGCTAACTGATCCGTTCGGAACGAATTCGACGTTTGTCAGCGCGGATTCGGGCGGCACGGTGACGAATAAAATCGTCACTTGGAATCTGGGTGCCATGGCCAGCGGGACGTTCACCAACGTCACCTTGGTAATGAAAGCTCCGACCAGCGGGAACATCACCAACATTGCTGTGGCCACGGCCGCCACGTTTGACCCGAACCTGGCCAATAACAGCTCTGGAAACACGAACGCCATCGTGATCACGAAGACGGTGCCGCTGGCGGCTTTGGCGGACATAGCGGTGTTTAAAGTTGGGCCGTCGAATGTGATTGGCGGGAGTAATTTCAATTATATCATAACCGTAACCAATCTTGGACCGGCCACCGCCACGAATGTCGTGGTGAAGGATACGCTGCCACCTGAACTGACGTTTGTCAGCGCCAACAGCGGTGGTATCTTGAGCAATGGCGTGGTGACTTGGCCGACCATTTCGCGATTGGCCAAAGGCAAGTCCACCAATTTCACGTTAACCGTAGTGGCTCCGGTCATTGATAATTTCACCAAAGCCCTGGTGGACATTGTCGGCACCACCGCCACCTTCACGAATATCATTGCCGGCACGTCCGATACCTTTGATCCCTACACGCCCAATAACGACGGTTCCACCACCGCCGCCCGCGTGCGGACGAGTGTCGAGTCGCTTTACATCCTCGGGGTCAACGCCTTTAACCCGCAAACTGGTTTGTATGAGGAATATGTCACCGTGACCAATAACGGCAATACCACGGTGGATGGAATCCGGTTGTATATCGGCAATCTGCGCAGCGGCGTGGTGTTGTACAACGCTCAAGGCACAAACAACGGCGTGCCTTATGTGCAATACAATCTCCCGGTGGGACCGAATCCTCCGACCAACACCATTTCATTCCAGTTGGAATTCTATGATCCATTGCGCCTGGGCTTGAGCAACACGCTGAGTGCAGTGGGAATCAGTGGCAGTCAAATAATTCCCATCGTGGAAACCAATGGCATTGGTTTGCCGCTTTACCGCATCTTCCCGGATTATCGCCCGACCGAACTTGGGGGATCTCGGGTCATCGTGGAATTCCCGACGGTGATAGGCCAGACGTACCGGATGCTGTATAGCAGTAATCTGGTGACTTGGATTTTGGCCACGCCGGACATCAAAGCCACCGCCAATTCCACGCAGTGGTACGATGATGGTCCGCCCAAGACCATCAGCAACCCCAATGGTCTGACCAACCGGTTTTATAAAGTGATCGCCCCATAGAACTATGATGAACCGTCACATTATCATGGCCTGCAGCTTGGCCTTGGCTCTTTGTTTGCCAACAGGAGTTTTGCTGGCTGATTCCGATGTGTTAATGCCCGGTCGCCAGCCGACCGAGCAGGTGGTGACCAATGGCCTGAACCGTCTGGGCCTGTCAGTCCGGTTGGGATATAACATTGATGCCCGCTTCCGTGCGGCGGGCAGTTCGGTGCTGCACCCTCTCGGAATCAAGACTCCGCACGGCAATAACTACAATTACGATGACGGCTATGTGCTGACCGACGGCAGCGGCAGCCAGCATGGTCAAACTTGGTATTTTGGTTACAACGATCCTCTGACGCAGATCAATGGTGTCACCGATACCACCGTCACTTTGCATCGGACCACGGCCACGGGCAATCAGCCTGCCGGGTCCACTGGCGTGGACAGTGATGATTTAAGTCTTGGCCTGGAACTGACTTACAGTCGGGAACTCGGACGCAAGGGCAAGCTGCAATATGGCGTGGAAGCGGCGGTTAATTACCTGAATGTCTTTTTCCATAACAGCAGTGTGACCACGGAAAGCCTGACCCGAACCACCGATGTTTACCAAGGCGCACCCGGCACGCATATTCCGATTCGCACTCCCTACCAAGGACCCTTCGCCGGACCTGATTTTGTCATTTCCAACACCCCATTTAGTTCGAGCACGGCCAGCCTGGGGAGCGGCACGCTCAAAAACCAGCATGAATTTAATGCCGACATCTGGGGCTTCCGATTGGGACCCTATCTGGAATATCCGCTGGTGACCAATTTTGATCTTTCCATTTCCGGCGGGTTGGCCGTGGGGTTGGTGGATGACACCGCATCGTGGTCGCAGCGCATTACGCTGCCTGGACAAGTGCTGGGCGCGTCCGGCGGCGGGGACCGGTTTGATATTTTATGGGGCTACTATCTGCGGGCCAATCTGGCGTGGCAATTCACCGACAATTGGTTTCTGAGCGGCGGGGTTCAATACCAGGACATCGGACAGATCCATCATCAGTATGGCACTCAAACCCTGGATCTTGATCTGAGTAAATCCCTGTTTTTTACCGGCGGCATTGCGTATCGGTTTTAAAGTTGCTGTCGGATCTTCTTAAATTCTGAACATTAAGCCTTTGAGCAGTGTCTTTACACTGTTCATTTCCGAGGAGCGCGCTTATTGTTTTTTCTGCATGACCAATGGCATGATGATTGAGGTTTCCGACCTGACGAAACGCTACGCCGGCACGACTGCCGTCAATGGCCTTTCGTTTACGGTGGGACGGGGTGAAATTGTCGGTTTGCTTGGCCGCAATGGCGCGGGCAAGACGACCACCATGCGCATTCTTTCCTGTTTCATGCCGGCGACTTCTGGTTCGGCGCGGGTCAGCGGGTTGGATGTTTTTAAGGACGCGGATGAGGTGCGGCGGCGGATCGGTTATATGCCGGAGAACAATCCATTGCACCAGGACATGCGGGTGCGGGAATATTTGAAATTTCGGGCGCGATTGAAGGGTCTGAGCCGCAGCCGGTCGCGGGAACGGGTGGATCGGGTGGTTGAGCAGTGTGGTTTGGGTGATGTGAGCAAACGGATCATCGGGCAGTTGTCGAAAGGGTATCGGCAACGGGTCGGTTTGGCGGATGCGCTGGTGCATGAGCCGGAGTTGATCATTCTGGATGAGCCGACGATCGGGTTGGATCCGAATCAGATTCGGTCGGTGCGGCAGTTGATCAAGGAGTTGGGCAACCACCATACGGTTTTGATTTCGACACATATTTTGCCGGAGGTGGAAATGACGTGCAGCCGGGTGTTGATCATGAAAGGCGGGAAGATTGTGGCGGCGGACACCCCGGATAATTTGCAAAAGGGCGGCCAGGTGGTGGCGGAAATTGCGGCGCCGATGAAAGATTTAAAAGAGGCGATGGAGGATTTGTCCGGGGTGACGCACTTGAGTGTGGCGGCGGCGGAAGGGGAGTATCAGCGTTGTACGTTGACGCTGGCGGACGGGTTGGATTTGCGGCCGGAAATTTTCAAGCTGGTCAAGGAGCGCGGTTGGAAACTGCGCGAGTTGGCGCGAGTCCGGCCTTCGTTGGAGGATATTTATATCCGGCTGACTCGGCCGGAAGGCGAGGAGGAGAATAGTTGATGCAGGCTTATCTGACTTTGACACGGCGGGAATTGGGTTCGTTTTTTGTTTCCTGGATCGGTTACGTGGTGATCGCGGGATCTATTTTTTTGATGGGTTTGAGTTTTGTCAGTTTGTTGGAGACGTTGCAGAACGAAGCGACGCCGATGCCCGTGGCGGAGATTTTTTTGGAATCGTATTATTTCTGGCTGATTCTGCTTTTCTCCGCGCCGGTGATCACGATGCGATTGTTTTCCCTCGAAAAATATTCCGGCACCTTTGAGACACTGATGACCACGCCGGTGGGGGACTTGGAAGTAGTGCTGGCGAAATTCACGGCGGCGATGTTTTTTTACGCGGCGACGTGGCTGCCGCTCTTGGCTTTTATCCTGTTACTGCGCCCCTTTGCCAGCAACGCCAGCATGGTGGATACTGGAGCCATCGGCAGCGCGTTTTTGGGGATATTTTTGATCGGCACCTTGTATATGGCGATGGGTTGTTTTGCCTCGTCGCTGACGCAGAGCCAGATTGTGGCCGCGATGATCAGTTTCGCCCTGGGCATCGGGTTGTTCATCGTCAGTTATCTTTCGGAATCATTGCCGCTGCAAAAAAGCTGGGCCAACGATCTGCTGGCCTGCGCGTCCATGAAAGTTCACATGCAGGATTTCGCCCGGGGCATGGTGGACACGCGTTATATTGTTTTTTATCTCAGTCTCTCGGCGTTCTTTTTGTTCCTGACTTATCGGGTGGTGGAGAGCCGCCGCTGGAAATAACATGCCTCCCGCCCACGAACCAAAATCAAATTCTTCGACCGGCCGCGGCTGGTTGATGGGCCTGAACACCCTGGTGGCCATCGGATTGTGCCTGACGTTGGTGGCCATGGCCAATTATCTGGCAGCGGGCCATTTTATCCGGCGTCCCTGGGCGAAAAATTCCACGGCCCAACTTAAGCCGCTGACGGTCAGCATTCTCCAGGCCCTGACCAATGACGTTAAGGTCACGCTCTTTTTCCAACCGCATGGCGAGGAAGAAGATCTTTACAGCCTGGCGTCATCGTTGCTGACGGAATACCAGAATGTGAATCCCAAGCGCATTCAAGTCCGCACGCTGGACGACACCCGGTTTCCGGGGGAAGGCAAGGCGTTGCTGGCCCAGCATAATTTGACCGAGCTGAAAGACCGGGATTTCAGCCGCAATTTCACCCTGATCGAGTGCAACGGGCATTCCAAAATTATTTTTTCGAAAAATTTGGCCAGTTATGATCTGGATTCCTTGATCAGCGGCAAAAGCCGGGAAGTCCGGCGCAACGCGTTCCGGGGCGAGCTGCTTTTCACCTCGGCCATTTTTGCCTTGAGCAATTCGCAGCAGTATAAAACTTATTTTCTCTATGGCCACGGCGAACACAATCCGTTGAGCAGCTCTTCCGACGACAGCAATGCGGCGGTGGATGCCAATTCCTACTCGAAGGTGGCTACGTTGCTGAAAGAGGAAATCAACAGCGATTGGCTGCGGCTTTCATTGCAGGGGACCAACGTGGTCCCCAATGACTGCCAACTGATGATCATTGCCGGTCCGCGCCATGGTTTTGGCGCGGAAGAATTGGGAAAAATTGATGGCTACCTGAAGCAAGGCGGCAGGCTGATGGTTTTATTGAATGACGACACCAGCTTGGCTCCTTTGCTGGCCAAGTGGGGCGTCGGAATCGGGGAAGATCCGGTGGTGGAAAATGACAGCAATTACCGTAATAACATGACCGACAGCGCCTTTCTGGTGGCCCATGCCTGGCCGCATCCGATCATGACCCCGCTGATCCGTGATGATCTGCATATCCGCATCGTTTCCCCGCATCCAGTTTTCAAAATGCAAAACATCTCCAAAACACCGGGGGCGCCGGAAGTGACGCCATTGGCTTTTACCAGTGAATCCGCCACCAGCGGCCGGCAGAAGGGCGGGTTCCCGTTGATCGTCGCGGTTGAACAAGGGGTGATCAAAGGAGTCAATGCGCCGCGCGGCGGCGGCACGCGCATCGTGGTGGCGGGGGACTCGGTTTTTTTATGTGACAAGATGATTTATTCGGAAGAGGCGAACCATTATTTTGCCACGTCGGCGATTGACTGGCTGCTGGAGCGGCCGGATGCGTTGATCAACGAGATCGGTGCCCGCCCGCTGACGGAATACAAATTGTTCATGAGCCGGTCGCAAGCGCGGACGGTGCGCTGGTTGTTTCTGGCTGGCCTCCCCGGCGCGGTTCTTTTTCTGGGTTTTCTGGTCTGGTTGCGCCGCCGGAGTTGAAAGTTGGTTATGAATTCCAGAACGACATGGATTTTGCTGACCGCCGTGCTGGTGGTTTTTGGTTTCATTCATTTTGTGGAACGGCCCATTCGCCAAAAAAAACAGCAGCAGACCAGCCGGGCCATTTTGCCGAATTTTGATCCGGCGACGATCACGAGCATTCTGATCCGGCCCAATGGACGGGATGACATCAAGGTGGAACGAAATGATCAGGTTTGGCGCTTGACTCAGCCAATCGTTTATCCGGCGGAAGCGGAGCGGATCGAGGCGTTGCTGACCAATTTGGCGCAATTGGCCTGGCTCACGCAGGTGTCCGAGGCAGACCTGAAGATGCGACCCAAGGCGATGGAGGAGTTCGGTTTTTTGACGCCGCAAGCCTCGCTTTATTTGGAAGGAAAAAATGTTTCTTATCGGTTGTTGATCGGCACCAATTCGGCCTGGGGGGACCAGGTTTATCTCCAGGTGCCGGGTGGCGGGAACATCTGTCTGGCCAGCAGCAGTTTTCTCAAGTTCATTCCAGTTCACCGGGACTTATGGCGCAATGGTGATGTGATCAATCTGGCGGGGATGCCATTTGACACCCTCAAAGTCAGCGCTGGTGGAAAAATTTTTCAATTGGAGCGCGATGCGGAGCAGAAGCAGTGGCGCATGAAGTCGCCGCAAGCCCGGGCCGATGCGCCCAAAATTGAAGCATTGCTGAAACAGTTGCAAGATTTGACGGCGGAGAAATTTATTTCGGACGATCCGCAAGCCGACCTGGAAAAGTACGGCTGGCAGGGATCGCCGCCCGCGCCGGCCCTGGAGCTTTCCTTCCAACAAAGTGACACCAATACTCTCTTTCGGTTGCAATTTGGCGCCAGTCCGGCCAGCGATACCAACGCGGTCTATGCCCGTCTGATCGGTTCGTCCAATATCGTGCAAACGGCCCGGGTGCCGATGCGCAACTGGCAACAGGCTTACACGAACTTTCTGGATCGTCGGCTCTTGAGCGTGCCGCCGTCGTTAGTGGACAAGATTGAGGTCAAGGGCAAGGATGCCTTTGTGTTACAGGAACAGACCAATGGCGAATGGCAGGTGAACGCGGACGAAACATTTCCGGCGGACGCGGAGGAGATGAGTGGTTTGCTGGCCAGTTTCACCAATCTCCAGGTTGAATTTGAAAATTTCGCCGTGGCGGATCTGGCCGCTTACGGCCTGACGGAACCGTCTTTGCAGTACACGTTGAAGTCCTCTTTTGCGGCCCATGTTCCTTCCAATCAGGTTTTGGCCGAAATTCAATTTGGCACCAATCAGGCCGGAAAAGTTTTTGAACGACGCACGGATGAGCGTTCGGTCAATTCGGTCAACGGCGAAAGTTTCGACCGGTTGCCCCGGGTTTCCTGGCAGATGCGGGACCGGCGGATCTGGAATTTTGAATCGAACAACGTAGTCAGCATCACCGTGCGGCATTTGGGCGGCGTACGAAAATTGATCCGCGACCCGCAGCAGCATTGGACTTTCGCCCCGGGATCGCAAGGGTTGATCAATGAATTTGCGCTGGAAGAAACACTGCATCGGCTGGGAGAATTCAAGGCCGTGATTTGGACGGCCATCGGCGACGAGCATCTGGAAAGGTACGGCTTCGCGGAAGCGGCCCATGAAGTGACGCTGGAAGTAAAAAAGGGAGAGCAGACCGAATTATGCACGATTCGATTTGGCAAACCTTCACCTTACTTTCATCCCTATGCCTCCATTGTCCGCCAAGGGCGGCGGTTTGTTTTCGAATTCCCGGCCCCGTTGTACGAACTGGTTCATAAAGAATTGGGCATTCCTGCGGCTTTTCGACATCCCTGAGCCATGGCCAATTTTTTCAAAAGCAAACCGGTCATTTGGTTGCGCCGCATCATTCATTGGCTGCGGGTCGCGCTGTTGTTCATTATTTTTTTGGCGGTTTTCATTTTGGTTTATCTGCACCAGATCGGTTTGCCCGCGTTCGCCCGGCAATCACTCGTGCAGAAACTACGGAAATCCGGCTGGGAAATCCAATTCACCACGGCTCATTTGGCCTGGGGTCATATCTTGACTCTGGAGAACGCCGCCGGCCGGCGCTCCGGCCAGCCGCTGGCCCCGAGTTTTTCCGCGCAAGAAGCCGAGTTGGATGCCAGTCCAGGCGACCTGTTGCGGTCACAGATCCGCTCCCTCCATTTTGTCAACGGCCAGCTTCGTTTTCCCCTGTCGGAAACCAATCGAACCGCTCTTTCGTTGGATGACTTGCAGTTGCATCTGGTTTTTTTGACGAATGACGCGGTGCAGCTCAGCGACACTCGCGCCACGGTGCGCGGGATTCGGATTGATCTCAGCGGCCGGGTGGAACACGCCTCGGCCATGCGGGATTGGAAATTTGCGCGGCCAGCACCGCGCACCAATTTCAATTTTCAGGCAAAAGTGGAGGAGGTTTCCGAACTGCTGGCGAAACTGGATCTGCAGCCGGCGCCCAGGTTGGAATTCACCTTCGGCGGCGACGGGAGAGACACGAATAGTTTTAACGGCGCTCTGATGGTCATCGCGCCGTCCGCTCAGACGCCGTGGGGAAATCTGAAGACGATGAAACTGATGGCCAGTTGCACCAATCTTCTTCGGCCGGAATTTGCCGTTGACGCCACGATCAACGAAGTGGTTTCGCCCTGGGGTTCGGGCAGCAATATTTCTTTGGCGGCAAAAATGTCGCGCAGCGTGGTGTCAAACTTCGATGGCCACATTGTAATCGCAGCCGACACGGTGAACGCTCAATGGAAGAGCCATGCAGAAACCAATTGGATCCATGCGTTGGCGGTGCATTGGGATGGCCGCGCCACTTTGGCCGCCACCAACTTTTTTCCGCTGGCGGCCGACGGGACGTTCGAAAGCGGCGCGGCGGATTCCCCATGGGGTTCTGCGGCTCAAGTGCGCCTGGCGGTGCAGGGCTCCACTTTGCCGGAAAAATCTGCGGCTCCAGTGGAGTGGGGGATCTGGAGCAAACTCGCGCCTTATGCCTTGAACTGGCAGGCGGAAATTTCCAAGGTGACCACGCCCAAACTGGCAGTGGAAAAGGCTGCGCTGTCCGGCTCCTGGCTGGCCCCCAATGTGACCGTGACCAATCTGACCGCCAAATTATATCACGGGACGCTGTCGGCCAATGCGGCGCTGAACATTTCTTCCCGTGAAGTCCGGCTGAAAAGCGTTTCTGATTTTGATCCGCTGGGCGTGACCCAAATGATGACTCCGGCGGCGCAACATTTTTTCAGCCAGTTCGCCTGGGAATCGCCGCCGAAAATCAACGCGGAACTTGGCGTGATCCTGCCGGCCTGGACCAATCGCCAGCCGGATTGGCGCGGGGAAGTGGCGCCAACGGTGAAGATCGCGGGAAAATTTTCGGTCGGGAATTCTTCGTTCCGGAATGTCCCCGCGACCTCCGCAGATTCGCAATTTGGTTACACCAATCGTGAATGGAATCTGCCCCGGCTTCACGCGGTCAATGCTGACGGTGAAGTGTATCTGGATTATCGGGGCAGCGAAATCACCCATGAATATTATTTCGCCGTGGACAGCCAGATGGACCCTGGCGTCGCCCGGCCGCTGTTTGAACCGCAACAGCAAAAGTTTTTTGACGAGGCTCATTTCATGAGCCCTCCGAAAATTCACGGGGAAATCTGGGGTCAATGGCGCGAAAAGGATCGCACCGGATTCATCGCCCATCTAACGGCGACGAATTTCACGGTGCGAGGGGAGAAGGTGGATGATTTAAACGCCTCGATTGATTTTACGAACCAGGTGATGATGGTGCGGGATCTTCGCATTACGTTGAAAGGCCGCCAAGCGATCGAGCCACTGGCCGTGGTGGATTTTGCCCATAAGAAAGTCATTCTGACTAATGTGCTCAGCCACGTTGACCCGTCCGGGCCGATTAGTGTCTCTGGACCGCATCGGCCCGATTATCTGCTGGCCTTCCAGTTTGAGCCGCCGCCCACGGTCAAGATCAATGGTTCTTTTGCCTGGAATAATCCGTTGGCCACCGATTTGCATTTCGACATTGACGGTGATCACATGCATTGGACCAATTTATTGGCCGACCACATTTCCGGCCAGGTGGACTGGGTGGCGCGGAACGCGGTGGTGACCAATGTGGTGGCCAGTCTGTACGGCGGCGGTCGGTTGAGCGGTTCGGTGGAATTTCAATATGAACCCAAAAAAGGAACGGATTTTCGCAGTGAGTTTACCGTGACCAATATAAGTCTCCCGGCATTGGCCCGCGGCTTGAGCGGAAAAACCAACCGGCTCGAAGGATTGCTCGATGGCCGGGTGGTGATCACGACGGGGCATACCACCGACAAGAAATCCTGGACCGGTTACGGTTACGCCAATCTAAACGATGGCTTGCTCTGGGAAATTCCGGTCTTCGGCATTTTCTCGCCGCTCTTGAACGGGATCAAGGAAGGCGCGGGCAACAGCCGGGCGCGAAATGCTTCGGGCAATTTTATCATCACCAACGCCGCTGTTTATTCCGAAGATCTTGAAATTCATTCGGGGGCGGCCCGCTTGGTCTATAAGGGCAGTGTGGGCTTTGACAAAAAACTGGATGCGACGGTGGAAGCGGAAGTTTTGCGGGACACTCCGGTGATCGGCCGGCTGGTCAGCATGGTGCTGTTGCCGGTGGAAAAACTGCTGGTTTTTAAAGTGAGCGGAACCACGGCCAAACCGGTGAGCCAACCGCTTTATAAGCCGACCAAGTTCATGCTAGAACTTTTTCGTCCTTTCAACACTTTGAAAACGATGTTTCCCGACGAGCACGCCCCGGACCCGACTGAACAATTGACCAGCCCAAAATATTCCAAATAGCGGTTGTTTTTTGGGTTTTACTTCGCCCCGGTGGCTGCTAACGTCTGGCCATGCGCCGGTTTCACATTTTGATTTGTTTGCTTCTCCTCGGTTCAGCGCCCTTGCTGCACGCCAGCAGCGCCAAGGTCGTCAAAGTGCTGCCGCAGTTTCTCGATAAACAAGGCCGCGTGGCCCTGGCCCCGAGCCTTTACGAGCGCGATGCTTACCAGGCTCAACTGCGCACGCATCCCGGAGAACAATCGGCCCTGCGTTTTTGTGTCCAATGGAAGGCCCATGGGGTGGATTGGAGCAAAGTCAAATTGCGCCTCGAAGCGCGCGGAGTTTTTGGCAACACCCTGGTTTTAAAAACCTTTGAAGTGCCGGTCAAAAAAACGGGCTGGTTCACCACCTGGTCCGAACTCAAAATGAGCGGCGAAGAATTTGAAAAATTCGGCAAACTGATCTCCTGGCACGCCACCTTGTGGGAAGGCGACAAGCAGATTGCCGAACAAAAGTCGTTTCTCTGGTAACGGAGCGCGGATTTGTGATCCGCAGCACGGTCGCATCAATAAGACTGCGCAAAAATCACCCGCGTGGTCGTTTCCGCTCCGGTATAGACATCTTTACCGGTTCCACTTTGCTCAAACGGCACGCACCGCACCGTGGCTTTGGTCTCTTCCTTGATCTTCGCTTCCGTTTCCTTATTGGGAGTGAACCAGCACTTCACAAAGCCGCCTTCGGCCGCCAGTTTTTTCAATTCGTCATAACTGCCCGCTTCGCGGATATTCGCATCGCGATGCGCCCTGGCTTTGTCAAACATCGCCTTTTGAATCGTGTCTAGTTGACCGCGCAGCCAGTCGCTCGTGATGGCCGCCAGCGGCAGCACTTCCTTTGAGCGATCTAGCCGTTTCTTGATCATCACCGAGCCGCTGTCCACATCGCGCGGGCCGGCTTCGATGCGCAACGGCACGCCGCGCTGTTCCCAATGAAAATGTTTGTCGCCCGGACGATTGTCGCGCCAATCCACCAGAATGGATTGACCAGCGAGTTTATCGAAGAAATAGCGGAGTAGGGCAGGGTCAGTGCCGCGATTTTTAGCGGCGGCACATTCGGCCTCGCCGACCAATTGCACCAATAGCTTGTCAATAAACGCAGCCACTTTCTGTTGTTCTTCGGGCGTCTTAAAGATCGGCACAATCACCGCCGGGCAAGCAGCCACTTTCGGCGGCAGCACCAAGCCATCATCATCCGAATGCGCCATGATCATGGCTCCGATCAAGCGTGTCGAAACACCCCAACTCGTGGTCCAAGCGTGTTGTTGTTTTTGATCGCGTCCCAAAAATTTAATTTCAAACGCCTTGGAAAAATTCTGTCCAAGGAAGTGCGATGTACCCGCTTGCAGAGCTTTTCCGTCCTGCATCAACGCTTCGATGCAGTAGGTTGTCACCGCACCGGGAAATTTTTCCGCTTCCGTTTTGGCCCCTTTAATTACCGGGATGGCCAAAAATTCCTCCGCGAAGGCGGCATAGACATCCAACATGCGCAAGGTTTCCATCTGCGCCTGGGCTTCCGTCTCATGAGCGGTGTGTCCTTCCTGCCACAAAAATTCCGCCGTCCGCAAAAACAGACGCGTACGCATTTCCCACCGCATGACATTGCACCACTGATTGATTAGCAGCGGCAAATCACGGTAGCTCTGCACCCATTGCGCGTACATGTGTCCGATGATCGTTTCCGAAGTCGGCCGGATGACGAACGGTTCTTCCAACGGGCCGGCTGGCACCAGTTTCCCATCGGGCCCCTTTTGCAATTTCGAATGAGTCACGATGGCACATTCCATGGCGAAGCCTTCAATATGCTCCGCTTCCTTGGTCAGGAAAGATTGTGGTATCAACAAGGGGAAGTAGGCGTTCACATGGCCGGTTTCTTTGAAGCGCCGGTCGAGATCACGCTGGATCGCTTCCCAAACGGCGTAACCCTCCGGGCGAATAACCATGCAGCCCTTGACCGGCGAATAATCCGCCAGTTGCGCCGCTTTGATCACATCCAGGTACCACTGTGAATAATCTTCCGCCCGTGTCTTGATATTTTTGGCCATAGTGCGTTCTTAATTTTGTTACTGATACAATATAAAATTCGGATTGGGACATTACCAGCATCCGTTGGGCAAAGAAAGTCATTCCATTTATTCGGCTTTTTTAGGAGAAGGATTCATTTCTTGACAGGGATTTCACCCAATGAAAACATGCGGTCGTAAATCCGAAACCTAATCACGGTGTGTTTTAATGCTTAACCGGTTCTTTATGACGCGGGGCGATAAAATAAAGCACCCGACTCAGTTGCCTGAATCGGGTGCAAATAAAACCAGAGGTTCATCACCAGCTTTTGGCTGGGAGAGGAATAGCCCCCGGACTGTGGAAATAAGATAAATGAATTCTCCCATGCCAGCAAGCGGTTTTTTCTCAAAATTTGAGCGGATGGTCTCAAAACCCAGGCTTGATTCCTATAAGGAAACCGGTGGAACAGAACATGATGCGCTTTGCCGATACCTTTGGAACATCGCCTTATGTGAGTCACTGTATCCTTCGTTTCAGATTTTAGAAGTTGGGTTCAGAAATGCGGTTCACAGTGAAATTGCAAAACACGCCGATGACCCAGAATGGCTGACCAAGGCATTATTTCTGTGGGAAACCGAAAAGGACGCCGTGAAAAAAGCCAAGGCTTCTCTGCGGGAACGGAATCGTCAGGTTACCGAACCGTTATTGGTGGCCGAAATGAATTTTGGATTTTGGACCAGCCTTTTGGATGCCCGATATGAAATAATGTGGCATAAGATTATCGCCAAGGTTTTTCCTCATATGCCAAAAACCATGCGAACCAGAGGCGACGCCTCAAAGCTGATGAATCCCGTTCGCAAATTAAGGAATGCCGCGCTTCACCATCATTCTATTTGGCATTGGCGAGACCTGAAAGAACAACACGCGCAAATGCACCTTTTGATCGGCTATCTTTGCGATTCCATGTCCAAAATGGCTAAACAGATTGATCGGTTCCCTGAAATATGCCGAAACGGCGACAAGCAATTTTCAGCCGTTGCGGCGACAATTTCAAATTGATTTGCCGCGCCAGATTCAAAAAAGCAAATTCATCATCATTTTACTGAAAACTGAGGGGAGCGTACGAACCGTTTAGAGTTCCGCATTTAGGACGGCGTCTGCCATTTCATGACTTTCCCATCAAGGGTTGCAAATTCCGTCAGCAAAGAATCCCTCTCTGCATCGGTCTGAACATATACTGTGTCTATGTCGGCATGTTTGATTATGAGGCGATGCCCACGCGATAATTCATGATCGGAGTCAGTCACTATCTCTCTCGTGGAACCAATCTTCCAATTGTTAGCTAGGCTCGGCGGGGTATGCCTCCACTCTAATTCATCCTCAAACGACACAATTTCGAGCTCGCCAGGATGAGGAATCGGGCCACGATCCCGCTGAGAACCGACCGTCTTTTTCAAAAACGGCAGCAGTGGTTTTATTGAAGCGGGTATGCCATTGAGAGTTGCTGGAGGCGTCTGAGAAAGAAGATCCTCCAAGTGCCCTCGGATGCTTGATCCAACATGGATGTACCATACGGGGTTTAGATCATTAATCGCCCAAATTTTTGACATGGCTACCGCGTAATATCCGTAGCGAGCTCGGTGGCAAGTTGCAGCTGGAATTGGAATGTCGCAAAAGCAAACCATAGGGAACGCAATGTATGTAGAGGGCCCAAGCAACCAATCAAATTCTTCGACACAAAACCGTGGCCAGAAACCGTCAGTCAGGATGTCACGAAGATAATCAACTGACGTTGTGTAGTGAAAGATGCGATGCTCTTTCGGATGAGATTGCATATACACTTATCAATTCAAATTTTTCCAACCGCTCGGTGGGGTGAGGATGCGGCGGGCGGTGAACGGATGCAAGTGGAATTCATTGGAGCGCCGAGCATTGCTCGGCACGAAACGAAACCGGCAACACGGGAAAAACGTTCATCGATTGGCTAACTCTATAAGCGCGCCGCGCATCGTTGGGAGTCTACAATCGATAGATAAAGCCAACGAATCGAGGCGCTGCATATCAGCGGAGGCGGCTGGCAATTCAGATTCGGTCGTGCGAATCATGTCCGAAATGAGTTTGATAATTTCGGCATTCTTGCCTTGTTTCTCAAGTTCAGGCCATCGCGACCAGTGATTGAGAAGCTCTTGAAAATACGCCGTGGTGTTGTTGATCGAATCTTGAGGACTCGTTGGATCATCAAAGTATTGTTCGGCGTGTTCCGTCGCGGTCCACGTTGCAAACTTTAGGCACCCTTCGAGGAGTGCCTGTGGCTGGATATTCTTCTTCTCGTCGTAAACCAGTGCAGCGGTGGCGACGGTGCTAAGACAAAAGATCATGTAGCGATACCGAGAATCGGGAAGGCCAAATTGCAACGGAGCCGGGGCATCCTCCGCTCCTGGAATTGTGTGCAGGAACAAATTGGAGGCTACGGTGACCGCAGCCTCAACGTATTTCTGCTGTGTTGGTTTACGACTGAACCAGCTCATGTTTGGTTCTATTTTGTTGAATTTTAAAGCCGTGATTACCGCGCCAGCGTCAAAAAAGCAAATTCCTATCATTTCACCGTGTTCACCAACGGCGTCAATCCCTGGATGCGCACTTCCAGTTTATCCCCCGACTGAATCGGCCCCACCCCCGCTGGCGTCCCGGTCAAAATCACATCACCCGGCAACAGCGTCATGTTCGTGGAAACGAAACTGACAATTTCGTAGCAATTAAAAATGAGCTGGTTGGTGTTGGAATTCTGGCGAAGCTGGCCGTTCTGAAAAAGCTGGATGGTCACGCTGTGCGGATCAAATTTTGTTTCCACGTAAGGCCCCATCGGTGTGAACGTGTCGAAAGATTTGGAACGGCACCATTGGCTCTCGGAATTTTGGATGGTGCGATCGCTGATGTCCTGCGAGGCGGTGTAGCCAAAAATATAACGGGCGGCGGCATTGGGCGTGACGTTGCGGACTTTTCGGCCGATGACGATGGCCAGCTCAGCCTCGTAATCCGTGCGATGATGCGGAAAAGGGACTTCAATTTTCGCGCCATCGGCGATAAGCGAGGTCGAGGCCTTGAACCAATACAGCGGTTGTTGGGGCAGGGCTTTGCCGGCCTCGCGGGCGTGATCGGCGTAATTCAGGCCGATGGCGATGATTTTGGACGGACAAACGGGGGCCAGAGTTTTGATGCCTTTGAACGAAGTTGGCGTCTTGTCAAATGTGGGCGAGCCAAAAACATCGCCCTGGAGGCGAAACAATTCGCCGTCCACCACCTTCGCATAAAAAATTTCGTCGCCCTTTTGAAATCGGCCAATGGCTGCCATAAGTAAGGAAGATTAAACAAATTTTCCTTCGGTGCCGCAAGGTGAATCTCGGAGCAGTTGGTGTTCGATCTTCAGATCGTCCGACGCCCGACACGCTGAAGCATGAACACCAACTTACTCCCCTTGCAAACTGGCCAGCACCTCAGGATCGCGCACATCCACCCAACGCCCTTGTATTTCCAAACCGCATAAGCGATGACCGGCTTGGACCAAGCCGGTGATGGCATCGGTCAGTTCATATTCGCCCCGTGGTGATTTTTCCAGTTTAGCGGTGAAGTCGAAGATGACCGATTTAAAAATATATATGCCGGCGTTGTACCAGGCGGTGTCGCCCGGCTTGAGATAACCTTCCCGGCGGAGTTGCGCGATTTGTTCTGCGCTTGGTTTTTCCACCAGTTTTTCCAGGCAAAATTCCCGGTCAAAAAGCAAGATGCCGCCTTTGGTCACATCCTGGCTGGCGGTGCAGGTCAGCAGGCCGGAAAATTTCCCGGACTGATAGCGCGCGATCATTTGCTGATAAGTTTCCGGCTTCACCAGAATATCGCCATAGGTCAGGACAAAATCATCCTGGCCGATAAACCCTTTGGCCACTTCCGGAGCTTTACCGGTGCCGTCCTGAACTAATTGACGTCCGTATTGGACGCGCACACCCCATTTCGCGCCATCACCAAAATAATTCTCAATCACCTCCGCCCGAAAACCGGTGACAATAAAAAATTCGCTGACCCCGGCGGATTTAAGTCCTTCCAGAATATGTTCCAAAATGGGTTTGCCTTGAACGCGAAGCATCGGTTTGGGCAACTCATTGGTGAGTTCGCCCATGCGCGTCCCTTTGCCCGCTGCTAAAATGACTGCCTTCATTGCCGAACAGAGATAAAGGGTGTGGGAAGAAGGAGCAATCAGAAATGCGGGAGGCTTAAGATTAACGCAGAGACGCGGAGGGCGCGGAGGCTCGCGGAGAAAAGTGCAAGGGGATTTAGTAATTCCTCTGCATTTTCTCTGCGTTCTCTGCGCCTCTGCGTTTATTCCGGCTGAATTTAAAAAATAACTGCGGGTTGCGCGAATGGCGCGGATAGGACAAAGTGAGAGATAGAGACCCATGAATTATTCCGCTGCCATCAAGTACCTATACGACTTGCAAATGTTTGGCATGAAGCCGGGGCTGGAAAGCACCCTGAAGCTGGCGGCTTTGGCGGGGAATCCTCAGGACAAACTCCGTTTTATTCACGTCGCTGGGACAAATGGCAAAGGTTCCACTTGTGCGATGTTGGAGAACATCTATCGCCAGGCTGGTCTGCGCGTCGGACTTTTTACCTCGCCGCATTTGGTTTCATTTACGGAGCGGATTCAGGTCAACCGTCAGCCCATCGGCCAGGATGACGCCGCTCGGCTGGCAGCTTCACTCTCCACTCTGCACTCTTCACCCTCCACTTTTTTCGAGTTCGTCGCCGTGATGGCCTTGAAATATTTTGCCGAACAAAACTGCGACCTCGTCATCTGGGAAACCGGGATGGGCGGAAGACTGGACGCCACCAATATCGTGACACCCTTGGCGTGTGTGATCACGAATGTGCAATGGGACCATCAAAAATGGCTGGGCAATACGCTGGCGAAAATTGCCGAAGAAAAAGCCGGCATCATCAAGCCTTCCATCCCGGTCATCACAGGAACGAGAGAGCCATCCGCCCTCGCCGTTATCTCGAAAACTGCCGCAGAAAATAGCGCGCCGCTGACAATTGTCGCCTCACCAGAAACTCAATATAAAATCGCCTTGCCCGGCGAACATCAGAAATGGAACGCCGCGTTGACCGTGGCCACGGTGCGGGTGCTTGCCGGACAGATTCCGGTGACGGAAGAAAATATCCGCACCGGTTTGAAAACAGTGCAGTGGGCTGGTCGCTTCCAAATCATCCAGCGCGGTTTGCAGTCGTTTGTGCTGGATGGCGCACATAACCCGGATGGCGCAAAAACTTTGGTCGCAGCGGTGCGTGATCATTTCCCCGGCCAGACGCTGGTCCTGATCCTTGGGATGTTGCAGGACAAAGATTGCGCCGAGATGTGCCGCATCCTCGCGCCACTCGCCGCGAAAATTTTTCTGTCTCCCGTGGGCAGCGACCGCACCGCGCAAACGCAGGAACTGGTGGAATATTGCCGAACGGCAAATCCCGCCGCAGAAACATTTGTCTGCCAGAATATAGCCGAGGCTTTGGCCAAAACCGCCCAAGAGCCTCTGGTCGTGGCGGCTGGCTCGCTCTATTTCATTGGCGAAGTTATGGATGCGATGAAATTAGCGCCGTCTTCAAACGAACGCGGATTGAACGAATACACCCTAAAATCAGCCAATTAGCCAAAATTACTCTGCTCCAAGGGTTGCTTATACCTGATAACCCCCATTGACGAGGTGGGGTCAACGTCATTAGATTTTCTGAACATCAGCCGAGGTCATTCTCGGCACTAATGAATAAATTGTTTCACAACTTGTTTTGCTCGTCGCTCGGCAAGAAATACATCATGGCCGGAACCGGCTGCGCCATGTTCGGATTTGTCATCGCCCATCTCATCGGCAATTTGCAAGTTTTTCTCGGGCCGGAAGCGATCAATCGTTACGGCCACTTCTTGCAAAGTAATCTGGAAATTGTCTGGCCCGCGCGTATTGGTCTGCTCGTCCTGATCGGTCTGCACATCTGGTCGGCGATGAGTTTGACGGCAGAAAATCGCGCGGCTCGTCCGGTGCCCTATGCCAATTGGAATCCTACCGCCGCTTCCTACGCTTCGCGCACCATGATGGTCAGCGGGTTGATTGTCGCGGCATTCATCACTTTTCATCTGCTCCATTACACCGCGATGGTTGATGCGGTGAACATGACCGGCCAAAGTTTCTCCAGCAAATCCTTCCTCGATACCGAAGGCCGCCACGACATCTTCAAAATGATGGTCGTCGGTTTCAACAAGCCACTGGTTTCCGGGTTTTACATCGTGGGCATCGCGCTGTTGAGCCTGCATTTGAGTCACGGCGTCTCGGCCATGTTTCAATCGCTGGGCTGGAAAAAAAGTTCCTACGGCCCGTGCCTCGACCGCTTCGCCAAGGCGATGGCGATCTTTATTTTCGTCGGTTACACTTCCATCCCCATCGCCATCCTGCTCGGTTTTGGAAAGGAGGTTTTGAAATAGTATGATTCTCGATTCCAAAATTCCTTCCGGCCCGCTGGCGCAAAAATGGGACAGCCATAAGTTCGCCAATAAACTGGTCAACCCGGCCAACAAACGGAAATTCGATGTCATCGTCGTCGGCACCGGACTCGCCGGAGCCGCCGCTGCTGCCACCATGGCCGAACTCGGCTACAACGTAAAATCATTCTGCTACCAGGACAGCCCGCGTCGCGCCCACAGCATCGCGGCCCAAGGCGGCATCAACGCCGCCAAAAATTATCAGAACGACGGCGACAGCGTCTATCGGCTTTTCTACGACACCATCAAAGGCGGCGATTTCCGCGCGCGCGAAGCCAACGTCTATCGTCTCGCGCAAGTCAGCGTGAACATCATTGACCAATGCGTCGCGCAAGGCGTTCCCTTCGCTCGCGAATACGGTGGCCTCCTCGCCAATCGTTCTTTCGGCGGCGCGCAGGTTTCGCGCACATTTTATGCGCGTGGCCAAACTGGTCAGCAATTGCTCATCGGTGCCTATCAAGCGTTGTCCCGCCAGATCGGCGCGGGCAAAATCAAAATGTTTCCTCGCACCGAAATGCTCGACCTCGTCCTGGTCAACGGCCACGCCAAAGGCATCGTTGTGCGCGACCTCGTCACCGGCGCGATTTCCACCCATGCTGCGGATGCCGTCGTTCTGGCCACGGGCGGTTACGGCAATGTCTTTTATCTTTCTACCAACGCCGTCGGCTGCAATGTCACCGCCACCTGGCGCGCTTACAAAAAAGGCGCGGCTTTTGCGAACCCCTGCTATACGCAAATCCATCCCACGTGCATCCCCGTCAGCGGCGATCATCAGTCCAAATTGACGTTGATGTCCGAGTCCTTGCGCAACGACGGTCGCGTCTGGGCGCCGAAGAAAAAAGGCGACAACCGTCCACCGAAAGAAATTCCCGAAGACGAGCGCGATTATTTTCTGGAGCGCAAATATCCGAGCTTCGGCAATCTCGCCCCGCGCGATATTTCTTCCCGCGCCGCGAAAGAAGCCTGTGACGAAGGTCGCGGTGTTGGCCCCGGCGGCTTGGGTGTTTACCTCGATTTCGCCGACGCCATCAAACGGCTCAGCGAACAAACCGTCCGCGAACGTTACGGCAATCTTTTCGACATGTATGAAAAGATCACCGGTGAAAACGCCTACAAACAGCCGATGCGCATTTATCCCGCCGTCCATTACACCATGGGCGGCACTTGGGTGGATTACAATTTGATGAGCACCATCCCCGGCTGCTTCGTCGTGGGCGAAGCGAATTTTTCCGATCACGGCGCGAACCGTCTCGGCGCGAGCGCGTTGATGCAGGGATTGGCCGATGGTTATTTTGTTTTGCCTTATACCATTGGCAATTATTTTGCCACGGAGAAACAGCCCAAGCCCGCCTCCAGCCAGCCCGAATTCAAACAGGCGTTGTCCGAGGTCGAAGGCCTGACCAAAAAACTTCTCGGCATCAACGGCAAACGCAGCGCCGCCTCCTTCCACAAGGAACTCGGCCACATCATGTGGGAAAAATGCGGCATGGCCCGCAGCGATGCGAGCCTCAAGGAAGCCCTCAAACTCATTCCCGCTTTGCGCGAGGAATTTTGGAAAAATCTCAAAGTCACCGGCACCAACGAGGAGCTTAACCAGAACCTCGAACACGCCGGGCGCGTGGCCGACTTCCTCGAATTTGGCGAATTGCTCTGTTACGACGCCTTGAACCGCAAAGAATCCTGCGGTGGCCATTTCCGCGTCGAACACCAGACCGAAGACGGCGAAGCCAAGCGCGACGACGAAAATTTTGCTTACGTGGCCGCTTGGGAATATGCCGGACCGGGCAAAGCCCCCATTCTGAACAAAGAACCGCTCGTCTATGAAGAAGTCCACATGAGCACGAGGAGTTACAAATAATATGAGCGCGATCCCTCATATTCTCTCATTAACACCCAACTTCAGTTGGGTGATTGACGGCCTTCGCCATTTCTTTCAACCGTTTCAACGGTTTTTGAGATCACAAATTGTGATGAATTCCGGAAAAAACCACGAAATGCCCGTCGCATCGTTTCCCCCAATCCCAACGGGATTGCATCCTTCAGCCCAGGGTTGCGCGTTGCGCGCTACCCTGGGTAAACGTGCCACCGAATATTCTTCAACCCTGAAAGGGTTGCATCAAAGCTCTAAGGAGGCAGCATGAACCTCACGCTAAAAATTTGGCGGCAAAAAAATACCGCCGCCGAAGGCAAAATGGTCACCTACCAGGCCAACGATGTCCTCGAAGACATGTCGTTCCTGGAAATGCTCGACGTCGTCAACGAAGGCCTCATCGCCAAGGGCGAAGACCCCATCGCCTTCGACTCCGATTGTCGCGAAGGCATTTGCGGCACCTGCTCCATGATGATCAGCGGCGTGGCCCACGGCGCCAAAGGCACCACCGCCTGTCAACTGCACATGCGCAAATTCAAGGACGGCGACACCATCACCGTCGAACCCTGGCGGGCGAAGGCCTTTCCCATCCTGAAAGATTTGGTCACCGACCGCAGCGCCTTTGATCGTATCATCCAATCCGGCGGCTTTATTTCCGTCAACACCGGCGGCACCCCCGACGGCAATGCCTTGCCCATCGGCAAGCTGGACGCCGACAAAGCCATGGACGCCGCCGCCTGCATCGGTTGTGGCGCGTGCGTGGCCGCCTGCAAAAACGCTTCCGCCATGCTCTTCGTTTCCGCGAAAGTTTCCCACCTCGCCACCTTGCCGCAAGGCAAGCCCGAGCGCGACCGCCGTGTCCTCAGCATGGTCAAAACGATGGATGCCGAAGGTTTTGGCAATTGTACTGTGACCGGTTCCTGCGAAGCCGTTTGCCCGAAAGAGATCAGCCTCGATTTCATCGCCCAGATGAACCGCGAATACGGCAACGCCATCCTGAAAAACCGCGCCGAGCGAAAAAGCAGCGGGGATTAAAAGGCCTTCGCTCGCGGCCCGCCAAATTCAGTCCGGAAACGGCAATATCTTCTCCCTCTCCGCTCCATCGGATGGAGGGGAGAGGGTTGGGGTGAGGTCTTCTCTTTTCCCTAACACTTTCCAAATCAAGAATAATCTCCAGATATGTCGTGTAGTTTTCAAAAGCGGAAAAGAGTGTGCGGTCAAAAGCGGAAAAAAGTTAGAACACGGGGACATGGAGTAAAACGACGGGTTTGGCCTTGAGATTGGGAGCGTGACGGAGAAAGAAGACA
>CAIYOY010000420.1 GCA_903927905.1 uncultured Verrucomicrobiales bacterium
AGTTAGAGTCTCGTCACCTCGACTGCTACGAAATTTTAAAAATATATGGTGCAAAAATTAACTCTGGGCCACTCACCCGACCCCGACGACGCCTTCATGTTCTACGGCTTGGCCAAAGGCTTGATTCAAACCCCGGGCTTTGAATTTGAACACATTCTCCAGGATATCCAAACTCTGAACGAACGGGCCACGCGCGGGGAATTGGACATCACCGCCATCAGTATCCACGCCTACGCCTACGTCAGCGATAAATACGCCCTGCTCCCCAGCGGCGCGAGCATGGGTGATGGTTACGGCCCGATGCTGGTCTCGCCGAAAAAATTCACCAAAGAAGAAGTCGCAAAAAAGAAAATAGCCATCCCCGGAACCATGACCAGCGCATTTCTCGCGTTGCAACTCTGGTTGGGCACACCGGCGAAAGAAATCAATTACATTGTCGTGCCCTTCGATCAAATTTTCCAAGCCGTCCGTTCCGGCAAAGCGGAGGTCGGCCTGATCATCCACGAAGGCCAACTCACCTATCAAAACGAAGGCCTGACCGTTTGCGAAGATTTGGGCGCGTGGTGGAAACGCGAAAACGACGGCCTTCCCCTGCCCCTCGGCGGCAACGTCATTCACAAACGTTTTACGCCGGAAATGCGCTCCACCGTCTCCAGAATTTTAACCACCAGCATTCAATTTAGCCTCGATCACCGCCCCGAAGCCGTGGAACACGCCCTGCAATACGCCCGCGACATGGGCAAAACCCTGGCCGATCAATTTGTCGGGATGTATGTCAATCATTGGACGCTTGATTACGGCGAAAAAGGTCGCGAAGCCATCCGCAGATTTTTGGGCCAAGCCTACGAGCAAAAATTGATTCCGCACCGGCAGGAGTTGGAGTTTGTCCGTTAGAAAAGATGCACTTTCGGCAACTTTGCCAAACTAGCCAGTTCGGCTTGAGCAATGTCACAAGTAATAAAAATCTCCGCCTTGGCATGTTGGGCGGCAGCCACGTGAACACAATCCCAAGTTCCAACCGCGATCCCTTTGGCGTGACGCGCGCTTAATTCATCGCCCCATTCGATAAGCTCATTCGGCTTATGTGAATCCAGGCGCAGTCGCCCGGAAGATTCAGCCGCACGATATGCCTGCCAGGCCACAGCGGCATAATCGGTGGATAGGCGCCGTAAATTATGACGCAGTTCCGCGCGCAAAAAAATATTCCAGGAAAAATCCTGCCCGTGGGTCTGACACCATTTGGTGACCGCTGAAGCAAATTCATCAGCCGGATGAAACCAGGCGATCAAAACCGAAGTGTCCGCGTAAATTTTCATCGGCGACGGCGCGACCGTTCAGCGAGGACCGGATTAGGCACGCGCCCGGCCGTTTTGATTTTTTTCTGAGCCTCCCACACCTCCGCCATGATGGGTGCCCAATCTGGCACTGGTTTGCTGGTGATGGGTTCGATGCGCCCAATCGGGCGGCCATTGCGAGTCAGCACAAAGGATTCCCCCTGCTCAAGTTGATTCAGGACGAATTTGGTTTCCTGATGTAATTGTTTTGCGCTTACGGTGCTCATGTGAAAAAAGTAACACCTTAAAGGTGTCACTTCAAGCATTTTTGATTTCTCACGCCCCCCGAATAACCTTCGCCGCAATCCATCCCAAAACCACCACCACCGACATAATAATCCAGTTGTAATGGCTGCCGTAGGTGCTCGGATAATGATTGCTGATCATCAGGAAAACCACCGGTACCACGATGAAGGAATTGTGTTTGGAACGATTCTTCGCTCGTTCGCCTTCCGCGAGGTCTGGTTCTTGACCGGCTTTCAAAGCATTGACCATACGGCGTTGGGCGGGGAGGATTCGCATCCAGACATTCGCCGCCATGATCGTTCCCATCATCGCGCCCAATTGCAGATAGGCACCGCGTCCAGGCAGGTATTTGCAAGCCACCCACGAGGACGTCACAATCAAAAGATAAGAAACGATGACGCCTGTTTTTTGGCAGGGACAAAATTTCCAGAGCAGATCATAAACCACCCAACCGCCGATAATCATGCCGAGACTGAGCCAGACCATGGCGGTATGGCTGATGGCGTTTTCATCGTAGCTGATCATGTAGGCGCCGTGGTAATAGAGCTGGACAAAAAGCAGAATCCCCGTGATCCAAGTCAGGGCGGCCTCCCATTTGAACCAGTGCAAAGTCTGCCCCATCATCTGGGGACATTTCTGTTTTTCCACAAGGTAAAAACCGCCGCTGTGGACCATCCAGACATATTTCTCCGCATTTTCCCCGTTCTCATTCTTTTTTTCCAATTCCACGAAGCGTCCATCGAGCCAGGTGAAATAATAGGTTGCGCCGACCCACATAATGCCGGCAAAGACGTGGGCCCAACGGAGGATGATCTCGAAGATTTCTTTAAAACTGGTTTCCATAAGTATTTTTGTTCAGGGATTTGGTGGGACGAGGCTACTGACGAGCCGAGCTTGCAAGCCGCGAACGGCTCGCGAGTACGCTCACCCCACCATGCCGCCCTTTCCGCAAATTTCGTATCGCTTTAATGTTCTAACGCCGTATTGTAGAGAGGCCGCGCAAGATGACACGAAAATAATTTGCCTGATGCAGAAAAAATACACATTGGACGGAATCAACCGAATGTACACCGACGAATTTATCAACGTCGTTGGACCGGTTTTTGAACATTCCCCGTGGATTGCAGGCGCGACGGTGGGACGCAGGCCATTCGCCGGAATCACAGAACTGCATCACGCTCTTTGCCAGACCGTCAACCACGCAAAGAAGGAAGACAAACTCGCCTTGATTTGCGCGCATCCTGATTTAGTCGGACGGGCGGCCTTGGCCGGAACTTTGACCACCGAATCCACCAAGGAACAAGCCAGCGCGGGACTGAATAATTTGACGCCGGAAGAAATCGCACTCTTCCAGAAACAAAACGCCGCCTATCGCGAGAAGTTCGGTTTTCCATTCGTCATTTGCGCTCGATTGAACAAGAAGGAAGCGATCCTCGCGGGTTTTGAAAAACGGCTAAAACACACGCGCGAACAGGAAATCCAAGCAGCCTTGGAAGAAATTTTCAAGATTGCCGAACTGCGTCTCAATGACTTAATTACGGTATAATCCATGAACCTGAACCGAATTATTCCACCTCCTCTGTTCGCGTATTTCGTGTATTTCGCGGTTAAAAATTCTTTTCCTCTGCGTTCTTTGCGTTCTCTGCGGTAAAATTATTTTTCTTATGCCAGCAAAACTTAGCACTCACGTCCTCGACACCGCCCACGGTTGCCCCGCGTGCGATATGCAGATCGAACTCTGGTCCATCACCGGGTCGCATCGGACCTTGCTAAAGACGGTTCGCACGAATTCTGACGGGCGCACTGACTCGCCCCTGCTTGCGCCGGAGGAAATGCGCGAAGGACAATTTGAAATCATTTTTGGGGTTGGCGATTATTTCGCGCAGAAAAGCGATGCTCAGACCAAGGCGCGTTTTCTGGATCACGTCCCGGTGCGTTTCAGCATCCCGGACGCGACCGCGTCCTACCATGTTCCCCTGCTCTGCTCGCCGTGGTCGTACAGCACTTATCGCGGAAGTTGAACTGGCATGGATGCTGCAAAAAAAATCATGGAGCGTCTCGATGCGCTTGGAAAGGTCAGCGAGGAGCCGGATCGTTTGACGCGGCAATTCGCTTCACCCGCCATGCGTGAAGCGAACGAACTGGTCGGCTCATGGATGAAGGAGGCGGGCATGACTGTGCGACAAGATGCCATTGGCAATTTGATCGGGCATTATCCCGGCGCGACCCCGGAGGCAAAAATTCTTCTACTCGGGTCGCACCTTGATACGGTGCGAAACGCGGGGAAATACGACGGGCCGCTCGGCGTGGTGCTGGCGATTGCGGCAGTGGAACAATTACAGGGCAAAAGACTGCCATTCGCGATCGAGGTGGTCGGTTTTGCCGACGAAGAAGGAGTGCGTTACCAAAGCACTTACCTGGGCAGCCGCGCATTGGCGGGGAATTTCGATGAGAACATTTTATCCCGCCCGGACGCCAATGACATCACGCTGGCCGAAGCTATCAAACAATTCGGCGGCAACCCGGACAAGATCAAAGACTGCAAGATCGCCGCAGAAAATTATCTAGGCTACATTGAGGCGCATATCGAACAAGGACCGCTTTTGGAAAAGCATGATCATGCCGTGGGTGTAGTCACAGCCATTGCCGGACAGACCCGGGCAAAAGTAACCTTCACCGGAAAAGCCGGCCACGCTGGAACCACGCCGATGGATCTGCGACAGGACGCCTTGTGCCTGGCGGCGGAATATATCCTGGCCGTGGAAATTTTCGCCAAAAAAACCACCGGCCTGGTGGCAACCGTCGGACAGATCCACACCGACCCAAATGTCAGCAACGTCATTCCGGGCAGTGTGATGTTGACACTGGACATCCGGCATCAGGATGACCTGACCCGCATGAAATCGGCCGTGGCCCTGGGACATTTGGCGGAAGTGATCGCCGAACGACGCAAGTTGGCCACGTCCTGGCAAACGGTGCAGGAAACCGCGTCTGTCCCCTGCTCGCCAAAACTTTCGGCACTGCTTCATCAGGCGGCCACAAAACATCAGGACCGGGTTCCAGATCTGCTCAGCGGAGCGGGTCATGACGCGGCGGTCCTCGGAAAAATCATGCCTGCGGCCATGTTATTTGTCCGGTGCAAGGACGGCTTAAGCCATCACCCGGATGAATCCATCACCGGCGCCGATGCCGCCACCGCGCTGGCGGTGCTGAATGAATTTATTGCTTTGCTGATAGAACAAAAATGAAATCTCTTGATCTTGTCATTCGTGACGCGAAAGTCGTCACTTCCACCGGTTTGCTCACCGCCGATATCGGCATCGCCGAGGGGAAAATCGCCGAATTGGGTGAGTATGTGCCCAACGGCAAGGAAACACTCGATGCCGAAGGACTGCATATTTTTCCGGGCGTCATTGATGCACACGTTCATTTCAATGAACCGGGTCGCGCCGACTGGGAAGGCATCGCCACCGGTTCAGCCGCCATCGCGGCGGGCGGCGGCACCATGTTTTTTGACATGCCGCTGAACTCGCATCCGCCGACCACCACCGCTTCGTTTTTCAAGCAGAAATTGGCCGTGGCAGAGAAACAATCGCTGGTGGATTTCGCGTTATGGGGCGGATTGGTTCCGCAAAATCTGGATAAGCTGGAAGAATTGGCCGGCTGTGGAGTGATCGGTTTCAAAGCCTTCATGAGCGCCAGCGGCATCCACGAATTTCAATCGGTGGATGACACCACGTTGCGCAAGGGAATGAAAAAAGCGGCGGCGTTGAAATTGCCGGTGGCGGTCCATGCCGAGAGCGACAAGATGACCAACGAACTCGCGCAACAGGCCATCACGAAAAAGAAAACCGGCATCCGCGATTATCTTGACTCGCGACCGATCAAGGCCGAATTGGATGCGATCCGCCGCGCCATTGCCATCGCGGAAGAGACGGCGTGCTGCCTGCATGTCGTCCATGTCAGTTCAGCAGCGGGTGTGCAATTGATCACCGATTCGCGGCGCAAAGGTTTCGATATCACGGCTGAAACCTGCCCGCACTATCTGACGCTCACAGACAAGGACGTGGAGAAACTCGGTGCGGTGGCGAAATGCGCGCCGCCGTTGCGATCCGCCAAAGAGCAGAAGGAATTGTGGAAGGAATTTATGGCGGGCAGCATCACCACCATCGGCTCGGATCATTCGCCCGCGCCGCCGGACATGAAGCAATCGGAAGATTTCTTCCAGGTGTGGGGCGGAATTTCCGGGGCGCAACATTTGCTGTCGCTGTTGATCACGCAGGGACATTTTGAGCGGAAGGCGGGCTTAGAACTGCTCGCGCGATTAACCTCGGCGAATGTGGCGAAGCGATTTAATCTGCCAAAAGAAAAAGGCGATATCGCGGTCGGCTGCGATGCCGATCTGGCGCTGGTCAATTTGGGCACGAATTTTGAAGTGCGCGCCGAAGCACTATTTTACAGGCATAAGCAAAGCCCCTATGTCGGCCAGCGTTTGCAAGGGTTGGTGAAACGCACTTTTCTCCGTGGACAAACGATTTTTCAGGATGGGAAAATTGTGGGCAAACCGATGGGTAAATTCATCCGGCCTTCCAGTGAATGACAATGATCCAAAGAAACAGGCTCCGGCACCGGTCATTGATGTGATCGCTGAACCGGTCGGCCAATCCGTCGCCGCTCCGCCGATAATCACGAACAAGTCGGAGCAAAAGCCGGGCAGATTTCGTTTTCGAATCGCGATGGCGGTGGCGATTGCCATTGATGCAGTGCAGATTGGATTTTTCCCATTTTTTTTCCAAGGGGCTGCTTCACCGTTCGAAGACATCCTCGACGGCGCAGCGTTTCTATTTTTCTGGTGGCTGCTGGGGTGGAACTGGGCGCTGTTGCCCGGCTTCCTTTCCAAGCTCATACCGATCGTGGACTTGGCTCCCACCTGGACAATCGCGGTGGCCTGGACCATTCGGGCCAATCAAAAGAAATAACAAATCGCCAACCGACCTCACTTTCTGGTAGATATTCCGCATGAACGAATTGTTTGGACACACGCGTGATGTTGTCAAAGAACGTTATGCTTTGCGCACCCCGGCCGGTTTTGTACCGAGTTGCCTGCCCGGCTGGCGGAATTGCGTCGGCATTGTGCAGATCTCTCCCGGTATGGGCGCAGATTTTTCGCAACTGCTGATCACCTTCCAAAAAAATAGCGAAGGCCGCGGTAACACCGGTCGGAATGAATACGTTGTTTACGTCCTCGAAGGTAAATGCGTCGCGACGCTGAACGAGAAAAAACATTCGCTTGTCACCGGCAGCTACGCGTTCGTTCCGCCGAATTGCGATTTTCTTTTTTCGCAGGGCAAGGTCGGCACGCGCTTATTGATTTTTGAAAAACGGTTTCAATCGCTCGATGGCTACGAAACGCCGAACGTTCTCGTCGGCCACGAACGCGCGATCAAAGGCAATCCTTTCCTCGGTCACGAGGAAGCGCGCTTGCAAGTTTTGCTGCCCGATCATCCGAGCTTCGATCTCGCCGTCAATATCTTCACCTACGATCCCGGAGCCACCCTGCCCTTCGTCGAGACTCACATCATGGAACACGGCCTCGTCATGCTGAAAGGTCAGGGCGTCTATCGTCTCGATGCCGATTACCATCCAGTCCAAGCCGGCGACGTGATCTGGATGGCGCCTTACTGTCCGCAATGGTTCGTTGCCATGGGCACAACGACGGCAAGCTATATATATTACAAAGACGTCAACCGTCCCGCTCTGCCATGAAAATTGACGCGTCACGACTGCAAAAGGAAATCGACGAATTATCGTTGATCTCCGAAAACCCCGCCCCCGTCGTAACTCGCGTCCTTTTCTCCGAAGCCGACCTAGCCGGACGCGCTTATGTCAAAAAACTTTGCGTCGAAGCCGGGCTCACCGTGCGCGAAGACGCCGTCGGCAACACCTTTGCCCGTTGGGAAGGCACCGACAAAAACGCCCCCGCCGTCGCTACCGGTTCGCATATTGACGCCATCCCCAACGCCGGAAAATACGATGGCGTTGTCGGAGTCCTCGGCGCGCTCGAAGCCATTCGCTCCCTGCAACAGAGTGGCTTCAAACCCCAACGCTCCATCGAACTCATCACTTTCACCGCCGAAGAACCAACCCGTTTCGGCATCGGTTGCCTCGGCAGCCGATTGATGGCCGGAACGTTGTCGCCAGAAAAAATCGCCAGCCTGCGCGATCGCGAGGGAAACAATCTCGAATACTGGCGCAAGCAAGCCGGCTTCACCAAAGGCGATGCCTCATCCGTGCGCTTGGCCAAAAACGCCTATTCCAATTTCGTCGAACTGCACATCGAACAAGGCCCGATCCTGGAACAGAAAAATCTGGCCATCGGTATCGTCGAAAAAATTGCAGCGCCGAGTTCGCTGCGCCTCCATCTCACCGGTGTTGGCGGTCACGCCGGAGCCGTCCTTATGCCCGAACGCCACGATGCCCTTCTGGCCGGAGCAGAAATTGCGCTGGCCGTGGAACGCGCCGCCCTGACCACCGGCAGCCCGGACACCGTCGGCACCACCGGCGTCTTTCGCATCGAACCCGGCGCAGTCAACAGCGTCCCCTGTCGCGCCACCCTGGAAATTGATCTACGCGACACCCAACTCGCCACCCGCGATTCCGCCCTGAAACAAATCGAATCCGCCGCCGCCGACATCTGCAAAAAACGCGGCATCGGACTCGAACTGGAACGCGTCAATGTGGATGCCCCAGCGATTTGTGATGCCAAACTGGTGGAACTGATTTCCGGCATTTGTGCGGAGAAGAAAATTTCCTCGTTAAAAATGATCAGCCGCGCCTATCACGACTCCCTCTTCATGGCGCAGATCTGTCCGACGACCATGATCTTCATCCCCTGCCGTGGCGGCGTGAGCCATCGCCCGGATGAATATTCATCACCGGAGCAGATTGAGACAGGCGTTACAGTACTCGCCGAAACGCTTCGCCGCCTGGCAAAATAAATCAAGTCAAGCGAACATACGCCGACAACCCCTGCAACCCACCTTCGCGACCGAAGCCGCTTTCCTTATACCCACCAAACGGACTGGTCGGGTCGAATTTATTATAAGTATTCGCCCAGACCACACCGGCGCGGAGTTTACTGACCATTTTAAAAATCTTGCTGCCTTTATCCGTCCACACCCCGGCGCTTAATCCGTAAGGCGTATTGTTGGCGCGTTCAAACGCTTCTTCCGGCGTGCGGAAAGTCATGATGCTCAGCACCGGACCAAAAATTTCTTCCGTCGCCACGCGATGCGCATGGGTGACACCGGTCAGAAACGTCGGCGGATACCAATAACCCTTCGCCGGAAGCGCACAGGCCGTTTGCGTTAATTGCGCACCTTCATCCACGCCGCTTTGCACCAGCTCGCGGATCTTCTCGAGTTGCGGTTTGGAATTGATCGCACCGATGTCGGTGTTCTTGTCCAGCGGATTGCCGACGCGCAAGGTCTGGATGCGGTCGCGCAATTTCTTGATGACAGTGGAATAAATCCCTTCCTGCACAAACAACCGCGATCCGGCGCAGCAGACATGGCCCTGGTTGAAATAAATGCCGTTGATGACCCCTTCAATCGCCTGATCCAACGGCGCGTCCTCGAATAATATATTCGCCGCCTTGCCGCCGAGTTCAAGCGTCAGTTTCTTCTTCGTGCCAGCGACGGCTTCGGCGATGCGCTTGCCCACTTCCGTGCTGCCGGTGAAGGCCAGCTTGTCAATGTCAGGGTGATTGACCAGCGCTGCGCCGGTTTCGCCTGCACCGGTGACGATGTTAACCACGCCTTCCGGCAATCCAGCTTCCTGAAAAATCTGCGCCAACCGCATCGCCGTGAGACTGGTCGTCTCCGCCGGTTTCAGCACCACGGTATTGCCGCAGGCCAGCGCCGGAGCAATTTTCCACGCGGCCATGAGCAGCGGAAAGTTCCACGGGATGATTTGCCCGGCCACGCCGAGAGGTTGCGGTGTTTTTCCCGGGAACGCATACTTCAATTTATCCGCCCAACCCGCGTAATAGAAAAAGTGCGCCGCCACCAGCGGAAGATCCACATCGCGGCTTTCCTTAATCGTCTTGCCGCCGTCCATGGATTCCAAGACCGCGAGTTCGCGGGACTTTTCCTGAATGATGCGCGCGATGCGATAGAGATACTTGCCCCGTTCGCGATCCGGCATCTTGCTCCAGACCTTGTCATAAGCACGCCGAGCGGATTTCACCGCTTTATCCACGTCTTCCGCGTTGGCCGCGGCAATGGTGGTCAGGGTCTGTTCCGTGGCCGGATTGATGGATTCAAAATATTTCCCCGAAGCGGGCGCGACGAATTTGCCGTTGATGAACAATTCGTGCTGCGGCGCGATAACATAACTCTTCGAGTCTTCCGGCGCGGGCGCATAATCCCATTTGTTGCCGAAGTTCAACCGCCGCTCCTTGAGCGGCACGACAGGATGGCCTACCGGGGCAACGGCGCGTTTGGCGGAAAGTTTCACGGGTTTCAGTTTCATTTTCATTTTTGAATTTGTTTCCCTTGCTTAAACATGTCTTTTTTCTGCTGTGGCGTGAAATATTGTCCAATAATTTTCGCTTCTTGCCCGTTGACTAAGGCAATAATCGCCACGGCTTTTGAAAAATCCGTTCCGGTTGCAAAAAAGCCAGAACGGTCGGTTGATTGACGACCAGGCGGAACAGAAATGAGTCCAGAAAAACGAGCGATGAATTTATCGCGATCTACTGTCGTGGAAGCATATATCTCGTCGGCGTTCAGGCACCTTTGTTTCGATCCATCCGCGTTGACAATTTGCAGAGAAGATGGATCAACGATCAAGGTATCAGTTCCTGCCAAATTATTGACAGTTAAGCTAACCATGGAAGCATTTTTTCCTAAATGTGTATTGTATTCTCTGGATGCCTCACTCAATTCGTTGATTGACGCAAAGACAATTATTCCGTTAGAGATCTGGGCTTTGCCTAACCAACCCGGATAATCCAAAAAAGCATCCATTCCTTCTTGTTTGGCTTGGGTAAGACCTTCTTGTCGTTGAGCCACACGCTTTTTTGCTGCGCTTAATCCAATCGCCGCTAAAAAAATCATCAGGCCTGTGATGCTTAACCCTGCAATAGCCGACCCAATAATCCCTTTCTTTCCAAACTTTGGAATTCCACATATCGCAATCAATCCACAAAGAAATCCAATAATACAAAACACCGAACCGACCAGCTTCAATTTACTATCAGGTGAAACTTG
The DNA here is from genome assembly GCA_903927905.1 of uncultured Verrucomicrobiales bacterium. Classification (GTDB taxonomy): domain Bacteria; phylum Verrucomicrobiota; class Verrucomicrobiia; order Limisphaerales; family Palsa-1400; genus CAIYOY01. Next base: position 10,853 of record CAIYOY010000420.1, read on the forward strand.
CGTTCCGACCATCAGAATATTTACGCCAATGCCAATTAGCGGAGCAATCCAAGATGCTCGGGCGAGTTCTTGGAACTTGTTCCTTTGCGATATTACCGGTGGAATTGCTGGAGGTATTGTTGTCATGATTTTTTCACGACAATGAGAAATAATCAGCGCCCTGGTAATTGCCTTCGACGTTTTTGACGATTTGCATCAACACATCGTTGACCAGCGTGCTTGCTCCGAAGCGGAACATCTCCGGATTCAGCCAATCGTCACCGAGGGTTTCTTTGACCATGACGAGGTAGGCCAGCGCTTGTTTAGAGGTGCGAATACCACCGGCGGGCTTCATGCCGATGCGGATGCCGGTGGCGAAAAAGTAATCACGAATCGCTTCCAGCATCACCAGTGTGACCGGCATGGTCGCTGCCGGAGAAACTTTCCCGGTGCTGGTCTTGATAAAATCACCACCGGCTTGCATGGCGATTTCGCTCGCGAGACGGACGTTGTCGTAGGTGACCAGTTCGCCGGTTTCCAAAATGACTTTCAAGTGTGTCGGACCACAGGCTTCTTTCGTCGCGGCGATTTCGTCAAAAACTTTCGCATGATCACCGGCCAGAAACGCGCAGCGATCAATCACCATGTCAATCTCATCCGCGCCATCGGCGACAGTGCGACGGACTTCTTCCAGCTTCGTGCGCAAGGGATATTGGCCACTGGGAAATCCCGTGGCCACCGCAGCGATATTCACTGGTGAATTGTCACCGAGAAATTTTCGCGCGTAACGAACCATGTTCGGATAAACGCAAACGGCCGCACACGACGGCACGTTATATTTCGGATCAATCGGCTGAATCGCTTTACGGCAGAGATAGGCGACTTTGCCCGGCGTATCCTTGCCTTCCAGCGTGGTGAGGTCGCACATGCTCACGGCCATTTTCAGACCGGCGAGCTTGGCGGAAGTTTTGATGCTGCGTTTGCCAAAGGAGGCAGCGCGTTCCTCAACCATGACCTGATCCACGGTAGGCACGGCCTCGCGCATGGTGCGGAAACGGCGGGTGGTTGGTAGCAACTCGGTCATAAATTTAGCGGGTTAAATGCCGATCGGATGCCAGGCAGTTTTAAATTCAACCGTGTCCATGATCCAATAAGGATCTTCACCGGCCTTGGTGAACCAGTCCTTGTCCGAAAGCGTCCGAACGGTGTAACGCTTCAAATTCGTCGCCACACCCTTTTGCAGCGCGACTTGCGTTTCAGCGGAACCGGACGCGTCAACGATCGCGTTGATGTCCATGTGACTGGCGATGTGCGGCAGCAATTCAGCGTGTTTGCCACTCAGGATATTGATGACACCACCGGGCAAATCACTGGTGGCGAGAATTTCAGCGAAGGTCAACGCGGGCAACGGATATTTTTCCGACGCCACAACAATCGCGCTGTTACCCGTTAAAATAATCGGCGCAACCAGCGAAACCAGCGCCACTAGCGACGGTTCATCCGGCGCGAGAACAACCACGATGCCCGTCGGTTCCGGCGTGGTGAAATTAAAGTGCGACGAGGCCACGGGATTGACCGAGCCGAACACTTGCGAAAACTTGTCCGACCAACCGGCGAAATAAACCAAGCGATCAATCGCGAGCGTCACTTCTTTTCGGGCTTGGCCATTGGAAACGCCGGTGGAACGGGCGATTTCCGCGATCAAAGCACTGGCGCGATTCTCCAGCATTTCGGCTGCGCGATAAAGAATCTGGCTGCGCAGGTAAGCCGTTTTCTTGGCCCAACCATCAGTGGCAGGGCGGGCGGCGACGACGGCATCGCGCAGATCTTTGCGGGAGGCGTGGCAGATATTATCAAGGTGTTCGCCAGCAGAAGATTTGGCCGGCAGAAAACGTCCGCTTTCACTGCGGATGAACTGGCCGCCGACATACATTTTGTAGGTCTTGCGAACATCCAATCTAAGGTCACTCATGGTTTTGTTATTTTTAACAGATTTGGAAAAATACGATAGGAAAAAATCAGTAGTGAATCTTGTTCGGCAAAGTCTTCCATTCGCCCATGACGGCGGCGGCATCGGCGTGGAGGATTTGTTGCATCGGTAATTTGCGCTTGTCGATGGGGAGGACCAGTTCTTGATAAAGTTCTTCATCGTCAAAACCGATGGCGGCGGCGTCCTGGCGGGTGGCGGCATAGACCAGCCGATCCACGCGGGACCAATAGGCGGCACCGAGGCACATGGGGCATGGCTCGCAACTGGTGTAAAGCACACAACCGTTGAGTTGGAAATTTTTCAGTTTCGCCCCGGCATTGCGGATGGCGGTGACTTCGGCGTGGGCGGTGGGGTCATTTGAGGAAGTTACCTGGTTCCAGCCGGTGGCGATGATCTCATCGCCGCGCGTGATGATGGCTCCGAAGGGGCCGCCGTGACCGGCGCGCATGTGTTCGGCGGAAAGCTGGATCGCAGCTTGCATGAATTTTTGATCTTGGGCGTTCATTAAACAAATAAAGTGGTTTTGCGTAGGTGGGTGGCGTCAATCAGGCCTTGGTCGGTCAGTTTCAACTCGGGAATGGGCGAGAGGCTGAGAAAAGACAGTGTCATGAATGGAGCGTCGAGGTCGCAGCCCATTTTGTGGGCGGTGGCATTCAGATTATCGAGGCTTTGCATGACTTTGGCCAGAGGGAGATCCGAGACAAGCCCCGCCACGGGCAACGGAAGCGCGGCGGTGACTTTGCCATCGGTGACGGCGACTTGGCCGCCTTGGAGGCGTTCGAGTTCCTGGATCACTTTGATGATGTCCGCATCGTTGGTGCCGACAACGACAACGTTGTGGGCATCGTGCGCGACAGTGGAACCGATGGCGCCGTGTTTGATTTTGAAACCACGCACGAAACCGACTCCAACATTTCCAGTGGCGCGATGGCGCTCGACGACGACCATTTTGAGAATGTCACGTTTGATGTCGGAGACGACCTGACCATTTTCGATTTTGGGCGACTCGATCACTTCCTTGGTCACGATCTGATTCGGGACGATTTCGATGATGCGGATTTTTTTCCCGGCGATGGCTTCGACTATAAAATCTTTCGGCTTGTAACGCAGGTTCATCGTGCTGCGCGGGCGCGGGACGACAGCGGGATTCTTCGCGAGATACTTGCCATTTTCCGCGACGAGGACGCCTTTTTTCCAAGTCTGACGGACGGTGAATTTTTTCAGATTATCAAAGACGATGAAATCGGCCCAATAACGCGGAGCGATGGCACCGAGGTTGTGCAAACGGTAATGACGCGCGGTATTGATGGTCGCGATTTGCAAGGCGGTGATCGGCGGGACGCCATGGCGAATGGCTTCGCGGACGGCGTGGTCAATGTGACCTTCGTTGACTAGATCGCTGGCGAGTTTGTCGTCGGTGGCGAAGGAGCAATTGGCGGCGTTGTTCGCGTTCACCACTTTGATGATGTGAGCGAGGTTGCGTTCAGTGCTGCCTTCACGGATGAGGATGTGCATGCCGAGGCGCAGCTTTTCCTGGGCTTCGGCCAGCTCGGTGGATTCGTGATCGGAACGAACACCGGCGAGAACGTAGGCGTTGAGATTTTTTCCACGCAGACCGGGAGCGTGACCGTCCACGGCTTTGCCTTTGCCGACTTCGATTTTGGCCAGCTCGCTTTTCATGCCGAGATAGACGCCGGGATAATTCATCAGTTCGGCGACACCAGCGACGCGATCGTCAGAGATCATCAATTTCAAATCATCGGCGGTCATGTTCGCACCGGCGGTTTCGAGGTGCGTGGCGGGAACGCACGAGGGCAGCATGACAAAGAAATCGAGCGGAAGTTTTTTGCTGGATTCGAGGACGTAACGGATGCCGTCGAGGCCGAGGACGTTGGCATATTCATGCGGGTCAATGACCACGGTGCCGGTGCCGTGCGGAACAACGGCGCGGGCGAATTCGGGCGCGGTCAGCTGGGAACTTTCAACATGGAAATGTCCGTCAATCAAACTCGGCGCGACATACGCGCCTTTCAGATCAACGACTTTGCGCCCCTTGTAATCGCCGAAGCCGATGATGCGACCGTCATCCACGGCGAAGTTGGTCAGGTAGATTTCACCACTGAGGACGTTGACGAGGCGGGCGTTCTTGAAAAGGATTTCCGCCGGACGTTCGCCGCGCGCGACCGCAAGTTTGTGGGCCAGGTATCTCATTTAATTCATCTTTCCGCGTATCAATATAAAATAGGCCAGCAGAATAGCACCGAGCAGGTAGTTGAGCCAGCCGATTTCGCGGCCTTTACCGGCCAGGACTTCGGTGCGGACCGAGGTTTGGTTTTCTTTCAGTTTGAAAAATCGGTTTAACATCTCAAATATATTTTCACGCAACTGGCTTGTTTTACCTTGTTCTGCCTTGTTTTCCCTTAATTTGCCTTGATTTACCTTTACGACGACGGGGGCAGGATGCAATCCAGAAAGTTGTTTGGCCCGGCCCCGATGTTTTCCTGTTTCCCATATACCGGGCAGCGTATATGAAGTGGCTACTTTTGTCAATAGGTGATATGCTTTAGGGTGTGATTTTAAATGCCGGTCAATTTTGCCGCCAATAAGATTCCCAGCAGTGGTTGGCGCGGGCCACGCGCAAGGCGAGCATGCGCTGGGCGTTTTTCTCTTTCCACCATGCGCCCGCGATTTTCAGGCGCTGCTGAATGACGTGTCTGTGCCCGCTTTCCACCTCGCCTGAACCGATGGGCAAGCCCCTGGCCCTGGCCCAATCATAGTGCAGCTGCGCCCGGCGCGGCTGCAGATAAGTGAAGGCGTCTCGGACCGGGGTCTCTTTTAGGGCCGCGTCCTCCACGTGCGGTTGCAAAGTCTTTAAAACTTGGGCCACTTTGCCATGAAGTAATTTATCCTTTTGTTTGTGAAGCCATTTAATTGACTTGGCC
>CAIYOY010000421.1 GCA_903927905.1 uncultured Verrucomicrobiales bacterium
ACGTGCTGCGCCTCACAGAGGCGCGCTCCGTTTTGGCAACACCAAGTTCATGTCAGGACGTTCCAGTGGCGATGAGCCTTGACGCTTGCGGTCAATCAATTCCCGAAGTCCGGGGTTCTGTGGTGGTCCTGTTCGTTTTATGGCAGGTTTTCCCATGCCCTATTCCCGACACAATTCGACTTGAGGCACAAGTATTAAAGAGCGCGAACGGAGCGCGCCTCTGTGAGGCGCAGCAGGTTGAAACGGAAGAGACGTCGAATTATACGAACGCCTTTTTGCTTACCATCTGCTGCGCCTCACAGAGGCGCGCTCCGTTTTCTGCAACCACGCCAGCAGCAATTCGCACTGGAGGAGACGGTTCGCCCGCGCCCATCCCCGATCAAATCCACAACGTCTCCATCACGTCGGGCGATAACGCCGGAGAGTTTGATGTGCATTGGGACCGGAATTCGAACGCCAACGCGTACGAAGTGCAGACGAGTGTTGATCCGATCACGGGCACGAGTTTCGCGTCGGCCACGACGGTGACGAAATCGAAGGCGTTGCTGACGGGCTTGACCAGCGGGGCGAAGATCTGGGTGCGAGTCCGGGCCATCGGCACCGCCGGCAACGGCGGCTGGAGCGATCCGGCGGGGAAATTCGTGCCGTAAGGCCTCCATCTTGTAGGAGACGACGTGAGGAGACTCTGACTTTTCTTCGCGTCGGAAAATCGAATGAGAGTCTCCTCACGTCGTCTCCTACAAAGAACCGTTCCCGCCTCGTTTTGCCAGCGAGGCGGGTTTTTTTTACCCAAAAAATGTTTAAAATTATCGAGTCGCCTGATTCATGGCCCGAACCATCGCCCGGACACGGGCCGGATCAACGGGATTATCCAGCTTCCCGCCGCGCTTCAACGAACTGCCGACGATGGCTCCGTTGATGAACGGCAGAAATTCCCCGGCATTGTTCAAACTAAATCCGCTGCCGATCAAAATCGGCGCCTCGGGACAAACGGAACGGACGGATTGAACATCTTCCAGGGACGCGGGATGACCGGTACCGAGACCGGAAATGATGATGGCATCCACGGCACCGCGTTCCCAGGTGTCGCGCGCGGCGTCTTCCAGGGACCAGTCGCCGAGCGGCACCGCGTGTTTGACATGAACATCGGCGAGGATCTGCGCGCTGGGGCAAAGATTCTTTTTACGGCGCAAAGTATCGTAAGCCTGCCCCTGGATGATGCCTTGATCGGTCAACATCGCGCCGGTGTGAACATTCACGCGAATGAACGAACCACCACAAGCCGCCGCCAATCCGAGCGCCGCTCGCGCATCGTTGCGCAGGACATTGTAGCCGAGAGGAAGTTTCACGGAATCGCAAACCGCCGCACCAGCCCGGGCCATTGCGGCGATGGTTTCGGCTTCCACGCTGCCATTAGTGAACGGAGCGTCGCCGAAGTTTTCGATGATCAAGGCGTGCGCCCCGCCTTTCTCGTAGGCTCTGGCATCGGCGACGGCGCGATCGAGGATAGGCTGGAATTTTCCATTGTAACGGGGCGAGCCTGGAAGCGGCGGCAAATGAATGACGCCGATCAAAAGTTTACCGCGTTTAAAATCCAAAGGTTTCATGGGGATAACTGAATACTGATTGGGGCAATCAGTCAAAACAGTTCTGCTCCGGTGCAACGTTGGTGTTCACGCTTTACCGTGTTGGGAGGAACCGGACGATCTAAAGATCGAACACCAACAAAAGCCGCACTTATGCTTGAGTCTCTCACCAGAAAACGTCATTTATTTAGGATGCAGACCATTTATCGCGCCGTCATTCTTTCCTTCCTCCTGGTTTTTTTCACGCCCTTGGCCAAAGCCGCCGAGCCATCAATCGAAATCATCGAGTTTGACAGCAAAGTTCTCGCCAACAATCCCCTGCACGACCCGACGTTGCGTAAAGTCGCCGTTTTCTCACCCAAACAAGCGACCAAATCCGCGCAACTCCCCGTCGTTTATTATCTGCCCGGCTTTGGCGGCAGCGCGGAAGGGTTCATCAAGGACCAGGCCAAATGGTTGAAGGTCGTCCAAAAGATTTCCGATGAAGTGACGCCCGTGCGCCTGGCCGTGGTGGACGGTCGCACGCGCTGGAGTTGCAGTCAGTATGTGAATTCATCAGCCCAGGGTTTTTATGGGAATTATATTGCCGATGAAATTGTGGCGCACGTGGAGGCGAAATTTCCCGCGCCCTGGAAAGGGGTCCGCCGCGTGATCGCCGGACATTCGAGCGGCGGATTTGGAGCCTTGCGCATGGGGATGTTGCGGCCGAAATTTTTCGACGGAGTCATCGCGCTGAGTCCGGATTCGGATTTTGACACGACGCATATTTATCTTTCCACCGATCCCTCCGTGACCAATGCCAGCCCAAGTCAAATCACCGCCATCATGAGCCGATCGGTGCCCGCGCCGAAAGGAGAGCTGCTTTATGCCGTGGCGCTCTCCGCCGCTTATGCGCCGATAGATTGGAAACATCCCGGTCAATTTGAATGGCTCTTTGATGTGAACGGACGTTTTCGCACCGAGATCTGGCACGAATGGTTGAATAACGATCCACTCGTCATCGTGCGACGGGATCGAAAAGCCTTTCGCGCCACGCAAGCCATTTATTTGGAAGGCGCGCAATTGGACGAATACAAAGCCAACATCGGCGCGCGAAAAATCTACGAAGCCCTGCACAATCGTCAGAGCCGCTGCACCTTTTACGAGCCACCGGGCAAACATGGCGAACATGTGCCGGAACGATTGCAACGAGGTATAGCGTGGATCTTCAACAAACCCGTCAAAGATTTATGAAGCCGATGCCGGAACCGATCGTCGCAGATGTTATTCCGACGCAGGCAGGTTATGATCGTTGGGCTGAAATCTATGACGGCGAGGATAATCCGTTGGTGTTGTTGGAAGAGTTGCACATTCGCTCGCTGATCAGGCCAGTGGCGGGATTGACTGTGGCCGACATCGGTTGTGGAACGGGACGGCATGCGGTTCAACTCGCCAAAGCCGGGGCCAAGGTCACGGCGATGGATTTTTCCGAGGAAATGTTAAAACGCGCCTGCCAAAAACCGGGCGCGGAAACGGTAACATTTATTCAACACGATTTGGCTAAACCATTCCCATTGACGGATGCTGCCTTCGATCGCGTGCTCTGCTGTCTCGTGCTCGATCACATCGCCGATCTGAAAAGTCTATTCACCGAACTTGGCCGCCTTTGCAGGCGCGACGGCTACATCGTCATTTCCGTGATGCACCCTGCCATGTCCTTGCGCGGTGTCCAAGCCCGGTTCACCGATCCGTCCACGGGTCGCCGGACGCTGGTCGAAGGGCATGTCCATCAAGTTTCCGATTATGTGATGGCTGCAAAAAACGCCGGTTTGAAATTGGATCACATCAGCGAACACGCCGTGGACACCGCCCTAGCCACCCGTTCCCCTCGCGCAGAAAAGTATCTCGATTGGCCGGTCCTCTTACTGATACGCCTTCGCCCCTGAAAAATGGCGGAGCGCGGGTCTGTGACCCGCAGCAGCGTGAAATGGTCAAGACGCTTTGATTAACTCCACGATCTTCTGCTCGGCGAAGCTGCTGCGGGTCACAGGCACAGTGCCAAGACATCGCTTACAGCTTAGCGCCAAGACATGGCTTACAGTTTGCGAATATGACGCACTGGACGCAAACTGCGGGAGCGGTCGCGTTGATGGAGGGTGCCCAAAAGATCACGGCCGAGGAAGACTTCCC
>CAIYOY010000422.1 GCA_903927905.1 uncultured Verrucomicrobiales bacterium
CAGCGTCATCCCACTTGGGGGCCACGCAAATTACACGCCCGCTTGCGCCACCTCCATCCGCGCATCCGGTTGCCGGCTCCGCGCACGCTGGCCCGCTGGTTGCAACGCTTGGGCCTGGTGAAAATCCGCCGCCGCCACCAACGTCACGGGCCGCAGTTGCCCAAACCTCCGCGCACCATCGCCCGGCGCGTCAATCAAGTCTGGACCGTGGATTTCAAAGGCTGGTTTCGCACCCGCAATGGCACCCGGGTGGAACCTTTGACCGTGCGGGAGCTGAAAAGCCGGTTCCTTTTAGCGGTGCAGCTTTTACCCAATCAAGACGAAGGCCACGCCCGCCGGGCTTTTACCAAAATCTTTCGCCGGGCCGGTCTGCCGCAAGCCATCCAAGTGGACAATGGCCCGCCCTTTGGCGGCACCGGTCCCTTGGGCCTTTCCCGCCTTTCCGTCTGGTGGCGCCGATTGGGCATCCGCGTGGAGTTCGGCCGACCGGCCCACCCGGAAGACAATGCCGGCCACGAACAAATGCATGCGGTTTATCAAAATGAAGTGGCCACTCATCCTGCCGCTGACCGGCGCGCCCAACAATCCCGGTCCGATCGCTGGCGCACTGAGTATAATATGATTCGTCCGCACGAAGCCTTGCAGGGACGAACCCCCGCCCAACTTTATCGTCCCAGCCCACGGCCCTGGCCCCAAAAATTACCGGACTGGTTTTATCCCCAAGCCTGGATGCAACGGCGCGTTTCACCCGACGGACGGCTCTTCTGGCACGGCCGCCAACGCTTCATTGGCCGGGCTTTCGGCCAGGAAATAATCGCCCTGCGCCCACTCCAGACCGGCGTTTGGGAAGTCTTCCTCGGCCGTGATCTTTTGGGCACCCTCCATCAACGCGACCGCTCCCGCAGTTTGCGCCCAGTGCGTCATATTCGCAAACTGTAAGCCATGTCTTGGCGCTAAGCTGTAAGCGATGTCTTGGCACTGTGCCACAGACCCGCGCTCCGTCAAAATAGCCGACTACCCTTTGGCTGCGGACTGAGCGATGAACGCATCCACGGAAGCTTTCCCGCCGCCATAGATCAACACCACGAACGCAAGACCGATGGCCAAGAGGTGATATTCAAAACCTTCGCCCTTCTGGTTGCCAAACCAGTTCATGAAAAATCCATTCGCGCCATGCACGGTGGTGATCGCCACCAACATGTTCATCGCAATGCCGAACGCGGAGAGCCGGCTAAGGAAACCGGTGATCAAACCGAGCGCCCCGCCGAACTCCGCCAGAATCGCGAGGAACGCGAACAACGCGGGAATGTGCATCGTCTGGGTGAAGAAACCCATCGTGCCGTTAAAGCCGTAACCGCCGAACCAGCCCAGCGCCTTTTGCGCGCCGTGCGGGAACATGACCGCGCCGAGTGTTAAGCGCGCGATGAGCGGAGCCGCGCTGTTGTTGGTTTTGAAAAGTAATTGCAGTTTTTTCATGGTGATCATTTTGGTTGAGGAGCGCCGGGCAAGGCCCGGCGCTCCGGTTGTATTTCAGTTCAAGTCAAACACCAATACTTGCGATGGCTTCGTGGCTGCGAGGTGCAAAGCCGCTTCTTCGCTGACACCGACGGCATCGCCGGTGACCAACGTCTGGCCGTTCAACGTGATTTCCCCTTCCGCCACATGCACCCAGGCATGACGATCCTTTTTCAAAACGTGTTTTACCGTCTGGCCGGCATCGAGCTTGGCCAGGAGCAAATCCGCGTCTTGATGAATGGCGATGGAACCATCGCGCCCGGTCTTGCTGGTGATGAGATGCAGTTTGCCTGTGGCTGCGGATGTCATTTTCTTCTCTGCGTAATTCGGCTTCACGCCTTTTTCATCAGGCTTGATCCAGATTTGGAGCAAGCGCACCGCTTCTTCGGAGGAAGGGTTGAATTCACTATGCAACACTCCCGACCCGGCGGACATGTATTGAAACTCACCAGGCTTGATGATGCGGCCGTTGCCCATGGAATCCTTGTGCTGGAGCGAACCGCTCAAGATATAGGTGATGATTTCCATGTCGCGATGCGGATGCTCGCCGAAACCGGCGCGCGGCAGGACGAGATCGTCATTGATCACGCGCAGGGTGCGGAAGCTCATCCACGCCGGATCATAATAATCCGCGAAGCTGAAAGTGTGGTAACTATCCAGCCAGCCGTGGCTGGCGTGGCCTCGATCATTTGCTTTTCGTAATGTCATCATGTGAAGACCATAACCCGCTTCGAGTGCTTCCGTGAAATATCATGTTTCTTGCCTGAGCATAACTTTTGGTTATGCTTCTTTTAAATTCGTAGTGACGAGATAAAAATAAAATCCGAAACTCGAAATCCGAAACAAATTTCAATCATGGAAAATTTTAAATTTCAAACATTCGAGTTTGTTTCGAATTTCGTGCTTCGTGCTTCGAATTTTTAAATTTTATGGAACTGCGCCATCTCCGCTATTTCATCGCCGTTGCCGAAGAGGAAAACGTCTCTCGCGCCGCGTTGAAGCTGCACGTCTCTCAGCCCGGCTTGAGCCGGCAAATTCATGATCTCGAAGACGAGCTCGGTTTCGAATTGTTGGAACGCACCGCCAAATCCGTGCGATTGACTGCGGCGGGAAAAATATTCTTGGATGAAGCCCGCGCCGTCATCGCCCGCGCCCAGGAAGCCGTCCACAACGTCCGCGCCGTCGCCACTGGCGCGAGCGGAGAAATCCACGTCGGTTATGCGCCCTCGCTGACCGTGCAAATCCTCCCGCAAACCTTGCGCCTGTTTCAGCGCGAATTCCCCAAAGTCCGCGTCGCCCTGCACGATCTGTCCACCGAAGAAATGCTCTCCCAACTAAGCGCGAGCAAACTGCAAGTCGCCCTGCTCGTGCATCCCAGCCGGGCGATGCTGCGCGGCCTGCGCTTCGAAGAACTCGCCAGCTACCCCAAATGCGTCGCCGTCCGTCCCGACCATCCGCTGGCCCGCGCCCGTTCCGTGACCATCACGCAAATCGCCCGCGAACCGTTGATCGTTTACAGCCGCAAAGAATATCCCGAATACCACGAAGAACTCGCCGCCACCTTCGCGGTCGCCAAAGCCAAACCGCGCATCGCCGAAGAGCACGAAGGCGTCAACAGCCTGATCGCCGCCGTGGAATCCGGTCGTGGCATCGCCCTCGTGCCAAGCTGTCTCGCCTGCATGACTGGCCCGCGATTGAAATTGATTCCATTGAAACCGAAGGAGGTCACGGTGGTTGGAGCCGTTTGGAAAATAGATGCGCTGACCCCGATGGCGGAAAAATTCATCGCCGCCGCCCGGTCATGCCAGACTCTTTAACTTCGCAAACGCCTCCATGGCCACCTCTCGCGCGATGGAATGACTGATGATTCGTTCTGGATAAGTGCGGCCCAACTTTACCCCGGCAGCGGCCAGGATTTCTGCGGGGGCCTCGTGCGGAGTGTGAATGTATTTGTCAGGAACCTTGGCCAGCTCCGGGCACCATTTGCGCACATAATCGCCGCGCGGATCGAATTTTTCCCCCTGACTCGCCGGGTTGAAGATGCGGAAATATGGGGCGGCATCAGCTCCGCAACCCGCCGTCCATTGCCAGCCGAGCGTGTTTTGCGCCAGGTCGGCGTCCACCAGCGTGTCCCAGAACCAGGCGGCACCTTCACGCCAGGAAAGCAGCAGATCTTTGACCAGAAAACTGCCGACCACCATGCGGACGCGGTTGTGCATCCAGCCGGTGGTCCATAATTCGCGCAGACCCGCGTCCACCAGTGGATAACCGGTGCGCCCCCGTTGCCAGGCTTTGAGAAATGCTTTGTCTTTGCGCCACGGAAATTTTTTAAAAGTTTCGCGCAACGGTTCCGTCGGCGTATGCGGAAAATGATACAGCAAATGATGCGCAAATTCGCGCCAGCCGATTTCGGCCAAATAGCGTGAATTGTTTCCGTGCTGCACCAACGCATGCCAGATCTGGCGCGGGCTGATTTCGCCGAAGTGCAGATGCGGCGAAATGCGGGAGGTGCCGGTGTGATCGGGGCGGTCGCGCATTTCGGCGTAGTGGGTGAAACCTTGCGCCGCAAATCGTTTCAATTGCGCTGCGGCTCCGGCTTCACCGGGTTGCCAGGTGGCGCGCATCGTCTCGGCCCATTTTATTTTTGGCTCCAAGGCCAGCGAATCCAGCGGCACCGATTTGGGCCATCTCGCGGGCGGCTCAATTTTTTTTGGCGCGGGCAATGGATCGGGCGGAGACGGCTTGGTCAGGCAATGCCGCCAATATGGTGTAAAAACTTGAAACGGTTTCCCGCTTTGATTCTGAATGGTCCAGGGTTCGTGCAGCAGCGCGGCATTAAAGCTTTCCACCGCCAAGCCATCGGCGCGCAATTCTTTTTTGACCACGGCATCGCGCTCGATGACGACCGGTTCATAGCGGCGATTCCAAAAAACCGCCGTCGCCCCGGTTTCTTTCACCAGCGCCCGCAATGTTTCCAGCGTCGGCCCGTGCCGAATGATCAACTTGGAACCGATCTTTTGCAGGGATATGTCCAACGCGGCCAAAGATTGATGCAGCCACCAGCGCGAAGCCCCGCCCGGTTCCCACGGCGCTTCCTCTTCCGGCGCCCAGATGAAAACCGGCGCCACCGGCCCGCCATGTTTGACAGCAGCGAGCAACGCGGGATTATCCGACAGCCGTAAATCAATCCGGAACCAAACCAGAGCGGGCGAGTTCATGCAAAAAATCAACCCCGGCGCGGAGTGATGCCGGCCATGATTTTCTCGCGCAATTTTGCTGATGGTGCGACCACCGGGACCGCTCCGGCCAGGGCTCCGGTCGCCGTGCTCAACCGCGCGACAAATTCTTTCGTTTCCGCGTCAGCCATCATGGCCTGCTTGAATTCACGCGCCTCGGTTTCCGTCAAGGCGCCAAGGACGTGCAATGAAGCTTGTTCTTCCATGCGTTCGTTCATCATGGCAGGCCCTCCAGTTGGTCGCGCAATTTCAAGAGACCGCGACGGATGCGCGCTTTGATCGTGCCGAGCGGTTCACCGAGCTTTTCGGAAATTTCGTTTTGAGTCAGGCCGGAAAAATAAGCCAGTTCGATGGCCCGCCGCTGCTCTTCCGGCAATGAGCCAATGGCGGATTGGATCAGTTTGGCTTTTTCGTGGCCATAGGCCGCGTCATTGGCGCTCTCGGACGAATCAGGCAAAACAAATTCCGCCTCCGCATCCTCGGCCAGGCGGGTGCGGCGTTGGGAGGCGCGCAGACGATCAATGGCCTTGTTGCGCACGAGGATGGCGGCCCAGCTTGATGCCTTGCCAAGTTTTGGATCAAAACTTTTGGCTTTCTCCCAGATTTGCACAAAAACTTCCTGCAACACGTCTTCGGCTTCGCTGGTGTCGGAAAGGATTTTGCACGCGACGGAAAACATCAGGGTGGAGTGCCGGTCATAGAACTGGGCAAAGGCCGCGCGATTGCCGTCGGCGATCTGCCGCAACAACTCGACGTCGAGTTCCTTATTTTCCTGCTCGTTCACAGATGGCGCAAAATATGGGCGCGCAGACGCCGGCGTGGGCTGGAAAAATCCCCAGACTTGGGCCAAACCGGTTTGCGCGCATATATTCATAACCATAGTAAAGCCAACTGACAAGGGTGGCTCTGCTTAAATAACGCCTGCGCTGCCATATTGGATGCATCCAAAACCGTCCGACAAACGATTTAACTGTGGAAGCAGATGAATAGTCTCATTGCCATCTGGAATATGATGAACCGTCGCAGCAAAAAGAAATCGCCCGCGCCCTCCGGCCAAGGATGGAGGGCGCTCATTCAATGGGTGGATGCCGATTACGGCAACGGCGATGTCGCAGCCATTCGGGCCAAACCCGACCGGGTGGAATGGATCCGGTTGCTGCCGTTTATCGTTCTGCATCTCGGCTGTCTCGGACTGTTTTTCGCGGGTTGGAGCTGGTTTGCCGTGGGCGCGGCGGTGTTCCTCTATTTACTGCGCATGTTTGCCATCACCGGATTTTATCACCGCTATTTTTCCCACAAAACATTTCATACCTCGCGGATGGCGCAGTTTTTATTCGCCGTGTTGGGCGCGACCGCCGTGCAGCGCGGCCCTTTATGGTGGAGTTACCAGCACCGGCATCATCATCGCCATTCCGACGAGGAAGAAGACGTCCACTCTCCGAACGTGCGCGGATTCTGGTGGTCGCACATCGGCTGGATCACCAGCGCAAGAAATTTTCCGACGGACTATTCACAAGTGCGCGATCTGGCGAAATTCCCGGAACTCGTATTTCTGAACCGATTTGATTCCCTGATCCCGTTGTTGTTTGCGACCGGTCTCTTCACCTTGGGCCATTTTCTGCAAACTAATTTTCCGGCCCTCGGAGTGACGTCATGGCAACTGCTCATCTGGGGATTTTTCATCAGCACGACGGTTTTGTTCCACGCCACGTCGAGCATCAATTCTCTGGCCCATTTGCTGGGCCGCCGCCGCTACGCCACGGCGGACAACAGCCGGAACAGTTGGCTGCTGGCGCTGATCACGCTCGGCGAAGGCTGGCATAATAATCACCATCGCTACATGAACGCCACGCGCCAGGGCTTTTACTGGTGGGAAATCGATGTCTCCTACTATTTGCTCAAAGCCCTGTCCTGGACTGGCCTGATCTGGAACCTCAAACCCGTGCCGCTCGCCGCCTATGAAAATCAACGTCCTGTTCCACCTGTCAAAAAGCTTTCACCCCGGCCTCACTTCCGCCCATGACACGAGTGGCCATCATCGGGACCGGGATCGCCGGCTTGGGGTGCGCGCATTTGCTGCGCCGCCGATTCGATCTCACGCTCTACGAGAAAAACGATTACGCGGGCGGCCATACCAACACGGTTTTCGTCGAGGAAGCGGATCGCTCCGTCCCGATTGACACCGGGTTCATGGTGTTCAACGAGGTGACGTATCCGAATCTGACGCAGTTGTTTCGCGAGTTGGGCGTCGCCACCAAACCCGCGCCCATGTCGTTCAGCGTGCAACATCGGCCCACTGGTCTGGAATTTTCCGGATCCAGCTTGAACCATCTTTTTGCCCAGCGCAGAAATCTCGTCCGCCCGCGTTTCTGGCGGATGCTCCGGCAGATCCATCGGTTCAATCAGGAAGCGGTGGAAACCTTGACTTCCGAACCCTTTGCCGATTTGACCCTGGGTGATTACGCGCGGGGAAAAAATTATGGCGATGATGTTCTGAATTTCTACCTGTTGCCGATGAGTTCCGCCGTCTGGTCCGCGCCGCCGGACCAAATGCTGGAATTTCCCGCCATCACGTTGTTGCGCTTTTTTCACAATCACGGCTTTCTTGGGCTGCACACCCAACACCCGTGGTTCACCGTGGTCAATGGCGCTAAATCTTATGTCGATAAAATCAAAGCGCAATTCCCCGGCAAAATTTTTCCACGTCGCGCTGCGGTGCGGGTCAGCCGCCTGGCCGCTGGCGTAAAAGTCACCGATGCCACTGATCAAACCCAGGTGTTCGACCGCGTGATCTTCGCCTGTCACGCGGATGAAGCATTGGGCCTTTTGAGCGATGCCGACGAATTGGAAACGCGGGTGCTGCGCGAATTCAAATACCAGCCCAACACCGCCCTCCTTCACACTGATGCCTCCGTCATGCCGCGCATCAAGTTGTGTTGGTCCTCGTGGAATTACCGCATGGAACGCGACGCCACCGGAAAGATCGTTCCCTCCACGATTTATTGGATGAACCGTTTGCAGGGCGTGTCCGATCGGAAAAATTATTTCGTTTCCATCAATGGCGAAAACTCGGTGAATCCAAACACGATTCTCAAGCGTATTCAATACGAGCACCCGTTGTTCAGCCGGTGGGCCATCCGGGCGCAGCCCATGTTGCCCAAACTGAACCAGCGCATGAATCGAGTTTATTTTTGCGGCAGTTATTTTCGCCATGGATTTCACGAGGACGCCTACACGTCGGCGCTGGATCTTTGCCGCCTGCTGGCGGAGAAGGATGGCGTGGCATGAATTCCTGCCTCTATGAATGTGCCGTGATGCACCATCGGGTCAGTCCCACCGTGCATCATTTTGAGCATCGGCTTTTCATGCTTTATCTTGATCTGGATGAGCTGGAAGCGGTGGCGCAAAAAGTTTTCTTGTTCAGCCGCGCCCGCAAAAATCTTTACAGCTTTTACGACGCCGATCATGAACCTGCCGGGGGGGGCTCGCTAAAAAATCGTCTGATCGCTTTCTTGCAGAGCCGGGGAATCGCGCTCGAGCCCGAGGGTCGAATCATGCTGCTGACTCTGCCGCGCGTGGCCGGATATGTTTTTAATCCCATTTCCATTTATTACTGCTTTGACCGGAGCGGAAAAGCGGTTTGCTCCGTGGCCGAGGTGGGCAACACCTATCGTGAAATGAAACTGTATCTCCTGCGCGACGAAGACTTCAAAAACGGAGTCTTCGGTAAAACTGTTCCCAAACTTTTTTATATCTCGCCGTTTTCCAGTCTGGATCTGACGCTGGATTTTCAACTGCGTCCGCCCGCTGACAAGTTGCAAGTTCGAGTGGACGAGTATGACGGCGAGAAAAATATTTTCGCCAGCACCCTGACCGGCAGCCGCGCCGAACTGAACAACCGAAATCTTTTCTGGTTCACCCTTAAGTATCCGCTGATCACGTTGAAAGTTATTTTTCTGATTCATTGGCACGCCCTGCGTTTATGGCTCAAACGCGTGCCACACCATGCCAAAGCAGCGAATGTTTCGCTCCAAAAGGAAGTCCGACGCCCCCACTCCAGCCTTGCCACCCAAATCAAATGAACCCCTCAACCACCACCGCGAATTCCATATCCGCCCAGGCACAGACAGGCCGGCCGACCGGCTTTTTCGAGCGCATCGTTATGTCCGCGCTGGAACAAATGAATCTCGGCAGTCTGCAATTGACCCTGCCCGACGGCTCCCAAAAAATCATCGGCCAGCGGGGCGCCAAAGTTTCCGCCAGCCTGCGCGTCGTTCGCCCGATTTTTTTCCAACGCTGCGTGCTCTATGGCGACATCGGTTTTGGCGAGGCTTATGTAGATGGCGATTGGGACACGGACAACATCACCGCCGTGATCGCCTGGATGATTTTGAATGTGGAAAATTCCCCGGCGATGTCCGGTTCGCGGGGAAAAAAGCTTCTGTTCAATCTGCTGGGCTGGGCCAATCGCTTCGGCCATTTGCTTCGGCCCAACAGCCTCGACACCAGCCGCCGTAACATCGCCGAACATTACGATCTGGGCAACGACTTCTACCAATTGTTTCTCGACCCGACGATGACTTATTCGTCCGCGATGTTTGCTTCGCCCGCGCAAAATCTTCAGGAGGCGCAAACCGCAAAATACGACCGGCTTTGCCGTCAATTGCGCCTGCAACCGGGCGACCGCGTTTTGGAAATTGGGAGCGGCTGGGGCGGATTCAGTCTGCACGCGGCGAAAAATTACGGCTGCAAAATCACCACCGTCACCATTTCGCAAAACCAGTTCGATTACTGTCGGGAGTTTTTCCAGAAAGAGGGTGTCACTCATCTGGTTCAGGTCAAGATGCAGGACTACCGTTTGCTAGAAGGCCGCTATGACAAAATCGTTTCCATCGAAATGCTCGAAGCCGTGGGCGATGCCTATCTCGAAACCTACTTTGCCCAATGCCACGCCCTGCTGGCCCCGGGCGGCCTGCTCGCCTTGCAGATGATCACCTGCCCCGATTCCCGTCATGATGCGCTGCGAAAAAATGTGGATTGGATTCAGAAACATATTTTTCCCGGTTCGCTCCTGTTGTCCATCCATCGCGTCAATCAGGCCCTTCGCCGCACTGGTGATTTATTTTTGGTGGATTTGAAAGACCTGGGTCTTTCCTACGCCGAAACCCTTCGCCGCTGGCATCAACGCTTCAACGAAAACGAAGTGTCTGTGCGCGCGCTGAATTTCGATACCCGCTTCATTCGCCGGTGGAATTATTATCTGTGCTACTGCGAAGCCGCCTTCGCCGCGCGCAACATCACCGTGGTGCAAGCGCTTTACACCCGCCCGAACAATCCAAACCTGGGGGACGCATGATCATTATGTTGCGCGTGGCTTTCGCCATTGTTCTTCTTACCATGCTCGGAGCCACCGGTTGGGCCAGCGGCGAATGTGCCCTCTGGAAAACTCCGCGCGCCGTGGCCACCCACCCATGGTTCATCGCCACTTTATTCGACTGCTACTTTGGTTTCCTGACCTTTTACCTCTGGCTGGCTTACAAAGAAACCACTTGGCTTGCCCGCGTCGCCTGGCTCCTGGCTGTCCTGCTGTTGGGCAACATCGCCATGTCCGCTTACATGCTCCTTACCCTTTTCCGTCTGCCAGCCAATGCGGGGATGGAACAGGTTCTCTTGCGGAGAAAATCTAAATGACCTTTCTAAAATTACTTCTCCCCGCCATCGGGTTCGTCGTTCTCCTGATGCTCGCCATCTGGCGGCTGGCCTTGCGGATAAACAATCTGGGCATCGTAGATATCGCCTGGTCGCTGGGATTTGCGCCGCTGGCGATTTTCTTCGCAGCCGCCGCTCCCGGAGATGCCATCCGCCGCTGGTTGATGGCAGGAATGGTCACCGTTTGGAGTGTGCGTTTGGGGCTGCATCTCTATTTCCGCGTCATGGGGCATCATCCGCGCGAAGATGTCCGTTATGCGGAACTGCGCGCCAAGTGGGGAAAAAATCTCAGTTGGAACGCCTTGCTCTTCTTCCAATTTCAAGCGGCGCTGATGGCCTTGCTTTCCATTCTTTTTCTCATCGTTTGTCTCAACGACCGCCCCGGCATCTCGGCCATCGAATGGCTGGGCGCAGCCGTCTGGCTGACCGCAGTCCTGGGCGAAGCGGTAGCCGACCGCCAATTACAACAATTCAAAAAAAATCCGCAGCGCAAGGGGCGAGTCTGCCAAACCGGCCTGTGGAATTACTCACGCCATCCCAATTATTTCTTTGAATGGCTGGTCTGGGTTGGGTTCAGCGTGTTCGCCCTCGGTTCGCCCTTCGGCTGCCTGACCATTATTTGCCCGGCCCTGATGCTTTTCTTTTTGTTGCGCGTTACCGGCATTCCGATGACCGAGGCGCTGTCGGTAAAAAACAGAGGAACCGAATACCTCGAATATCAACGCACCACCAGCGCCTTCGTGCCTTGGCGCAAAAAAGCATAATTTTTAAACAAGCATGGACCACTCTCAAAATAACTTGCCTCTCAACACGCTGTTGGAAAAAAATCTGCTGCCCGACCGGCTGATCCGCCTCGGCATCCGTCGCCTGCTGCGGGAGCGTCTGCGCGAAGAATCCCAGGGCGGCATCGAATCTCAAAAAACGCGCCAGCTCAAACTCATCGCCGAACTGAAGCAAAGCCCGATCGCCATCGAGACCCGCGCCGCCAACGAGCAGCATTACGAGGTGCCGACACGATTTTACCAACTGTGTCTCGGTCCGAAATTGAAATACAGCGGCGCCCTCTGGCCCGCCAGTGTCTCCAGTTTGGCAGGCGCGGAAAAAACCATGCTTGGCCTGACCTGCGATCGCGCGCAACTGGCCGATGGCCAGCGCATCCTTGAACTCGGTTGCGGCTGGGGTTCGCTTTCCTTATGGATGGCCGAAAATTATCCCGCCGCCCAAATCACCGGCGTTTCCAATTCCCGCACGCAAAAAGCCTACATTGATCTGGAAGCCAAAAAGCGCGGCTTGCATAATTTGCGCATCATCACCTGCGACATGAACCAGTTCGACACCGACGAAAAATTCGACCGCGTGGTCTCCGTCGAAATGTTCGAGCACATGAAAAATTACGAAAAGCTGATGGGCCACATTTCGCGCTGGCTCACGCCGGAGGGGAAATTATTCGTCCACATTTTCACCCATCGCGAGTTCAGCTACCATTTTGTCGAGCGGGACAGTTCGGATTGGATGGCGCGTTATTTCTTCACCGGCGGGATTATGCCGAGCGACGATCTGCTGCTCTATTTCCAGCGGGACCTGGCTATTGAGAAACATTGGCGGGTCAACGGCCAGCATTACCAAAAAACCGCCGAAGCGTGGCTGCAAAACATGGATCAAAACGAAAACGAAATCCGCCCGATCCTGGCGGCCACCTATGGCGCGGCCAACGAAATTCGGTGGTGGGTCTATTGGCGCGTCTTCTTCATGGCCTGCGCCGAATTATGGGGCTTCCGCGAAGGTGAAGAATGGTTCGTCTCACACTATCTTTTCGAAAATAAAAAATCTGTGGAACGCGCCTGAATAATTTCCCCTTGCATTCTGCACAGACGTGATATGTTCGCAATTAATGAGTGGCACAGCGCGTTTATCGCGCGTGACTGTTTACAGTCTATTGTTTGTTCTCCTGCTTGCGAGCAGGCCGTTCACTGTTTTGGCCGACGATCATCTTGCGGCCATTAAATCTTCCGGCGTCCTTGCTTGGGGCGGCGATGCCGAGGGCGGCGGCCCCTATTCCTATCCCGATCCGGAACATCCCGAAAAAATTATTGGCTTTGAAGTCGAGTTGGCCGATGCGCTCGCGACCAGACTTGGTTTGAAAGCGAAAATGGTGCAGAACCAGTGGGACCAACTCATCCCCGCGCTGGATCGCGGCAGTTTCGATATCATTCTCAACGGTCTCGAACGGACGCCGGAGAATCAACAACACATCGCCATGTCCGTACCGTACTTCGTTTATGCGCAACAGATCGTCACGCGCAAAGACACCGCCGGCCTCGACACGGTCGAAAAACTCAAAGGCAAAACCGTTGGTGCTTTATCCGGCTCCGCTTCGTTGAAGCTGCTGGAAAACACCGTGGGGATTGACGTGAAGAATTATCCCGGCAACGTGGAAACTTTGCGTGATCTTAAAGCGGGCCGCATTGAGGCCGTGGTTCTCGATCTGCCGATGGCGCAATTCTACGCCGCGCCGGAGCCGGACTTGAAATTTGCCGGTGACTCTTTTGCCCCCGGCTATTACGCCGTCGGTGTGCGCAAGGAAGACGCCAATCTCCTCGCCTCTGTCAATCAGGCCTTGATCGAATTTACCCGTGACGGCACCTACGAGCGCATTTACCGCAAATACAACGTCTGGGACGGTCGCCAAGCGTCGTTGAAAGATTTCAAAGCAGATGCGGTCGTGCAAAAAAAGGCGATCTCCACCTTGCGCGAATGGCCGAAGTATCTGCCGCTCCTGCTCAAAGGCGCGACGACGACGATTAAAATCTCCGTGCTGGCCATGGCGCTGGCCGTGGTCGCAGGCTTGGTTCTTGTGCTGGTGCGCATGTATGCCATAGCGCCGTTGCGTTGGCTGGCGCAGGCTTATGTGGAAATCATCCGTGGCACACCACTGTTGATCCAACTTTTTCTCATCTATTACGGCTTGCCGGAGATCGGCATTAAGCTGAACGCCTTTTTCGCGGGCATCCTGGGCCTCGGTCTGAACTACGCCGCCAACGAATCTGAAAATTACCGCGCCGGCATCCAGGCCATTCCGCGCGGCCAAACGGAAGCCGCCCAAGCCCTCGGCATGAGTCAGTGGCAATGTTTGCGCCACATCATTTTGCCGCAAGCGTTGAAGCTCGTCATCCCGCCGGTGACGAATGATTTCATCGCCATGTTCAAAGACTCGTCCATCGTCTCCGTCATCACCATGGTCGAGTTGACCAAGGTCTATGGCATGTTGGCGATGTCCACTTACGATTACATCGGACTCGGCCTGATGACGGCAGGAATTTATTTCGCGCTAAGCTATCCCGCTTCTTTATTCGCAAATTATTTAGAAAGGAAATGGTCCTATGATCGTCGTTGAAAAATTAATTAAATCGTACAATTCCAATCGCGTCCTCCACGGCGTGGACCACGCACAAGAACGCGGCCAGGCCGTCGTCCTGATCGGCCCGAGCGGTTGCGGCAAGAGCACGTTTCTCCGTTGCCTGAGCCAATTGGAGATCGCCGACTCCGGCCGCATCACAATTGATGATGTCAGCATCGAAGGCGGTCGCGCTCCGCGCAACAGCATTGAGCGCGAGCGACAACGGCAATTGCGCATGCGCGCCGGAATGGTGTTCCAACAGTTCAACCTGTTCCCACACTTGACCGTTTTGCAAAACATCACCGAAGCGCCGATGGTGGTGAAAGGCGTTTCCCGCGAGGAAGCCGAAGAACATGCCAAAATGCTCCTCGGCAAAGTCGGCCTCGCGCAAAAAGCCGAGTCCTACCCAGCGCAACTTTCCGGCGGCCAGCAACAACGCGTGGCTATCGCCCGCGCGCTCGCCATGCAACCGCAAGTCATGCTCTTCGACGAACCGACCAGCGCGCTCGATCCTGAACTGCGCGATGAAGTCCTGAAAGTGATGCGCGACCTCGCCGAAGAAGGCATGACCATGATCGTGGTCACGCACGAAATGCAATTCGCCCGCGACATGGCCGATCAGGTTTTATTTTTCGAAGGTGGTCTCGTCGCCGAATCCGGCCCACCCGAACAAATCTTCGGCGATGCGCAGAACGAGCGAACCAGAGAGTTTGTCAGTCGCTCAGTCCGTAAATAACGCCTTTGTTTTATCATTTTGCCCTTAATCATTTTGCCTTTCAGTTGGCCTTTTTTTTATGATTTTGCCGCGATGATTTTGCCTTTTGCGCTCATCTGCGTTTTTTCAAATTTGAAGTTTAAAATTTATTTCGTGCTTCGAATTTCGGATTTCGAATTTCACTCCCCTTTATAAAAAAAGCGAGGCCGACATTTCTGCCGGCCTCGCGTGTAATTCCCCACTGCTAATTATTCAGGCTTAGTAACCGCCCATGCCGCCCATGCCGCCGCCGTGGTCATGACCGCCGCCGCCAGGAGCCGGTTTGTCCTTCTCGGGCAAATCGGTGATCAGGCATTCGGTAGTCAACAACAGACCGGCGATGGAAGCCGCGTTCTGCAACGCAGAGCGGGTGACCTTCTTCGGGTCCACCACGCCGGCTTTGACGAGGTCTTCATAGACGTCGGTGCCGACGTTGTAACCTTCGTTGCCTTTGCGTTTCTTGACTTCCTGCTCCACGATGGAACCTTCCACACCGGCGTTCGACGCCAAAGCACGGAGGGGTTCTTCGATCGCGCGCTTGACGATATCGACGCCGATCTGTTCGTCGCCCTGGAGCTTCATCGCTTCCAACGCGGGCAAACAACGGATCAGAGCCACGCCGCCACCAGGCACGATGCCTTCTTCCACGGCTGCGCGGGTCGCGTGCAGCGCGTCTTCCACGCGGGCTTTCTTTTCCTTCATTTCGCTTTCGGTCGCAGCGCCGACATTGATGACGGCCACGCCACCGGCGAGCTTCGCCAGGCGTTCCTGCAATTTTTCACGATCGTAATCGGAAGTCGTCTCGTCGATCTGGCGGCGGATCTGATTGACCCGGCCCTGGATCTCGGAGGACTTGCCGTGACCTTCGACGATGGTGGTGTTTTCTTTGTCAACCACAATACTCTTGGCGCGGCCGAGGTCTTCCAGGCCGATGCTTTCGAGCTTGATGCCGAGGTCTTCGCTGATGAACTTGCCACCGGTGAGGACGGCAATGTCTTCCATCATGGCTTTGCGGCGGTCGCCGAAGCCGGGGGCCTTGACGGCGCAGACGTTCAGCGTGCCACGGAGCTTGTTTACCACGAGCGTGGCG
>CAIYOY010000423.1 GCA_903927905.1 uncultured Verrucomicrobiales bacterium
ACTGACGAGCCGTTTCTGGCAGGCACCCCCCGGCTCGTCAGTAGCCTCGCCCCACCATATCTAACATGGCTTCTTTGCCCCAACCCATCGCTGACCTGATTGCTGCCCTCGGCAAACTCCCGGGTGTCGGCCCGCGTTCCGCCGAACGTTTGGCCCTGCACCTTGTCCAAAGCGAAGCCAGCACTGTCAAACAATTGGCCGAAAGTCTGATCAACGCGCGGGAAAAAGTCCGTCTCTGCTCCATCTGCGGCGCATTGACCGAGCAGGACCCATGCGCCATCTGTGATGATCCTCGACGTGACGGCGCCATCGTCTGCGTGGTCGAGCGACCGGTGGATATTTTCAGCATCGAAAAATCCGGTAGTTATCGCGGCAAATACCATGTCCTCGGCGGCAAGATCTCGCCGCTCAATGGCGTCGAACCCGAAGACCTGCGCATCGCCGAACTCGAATCCCGCCTCGGCCCGGAAAAAGTTTCCGAAATTATCCTGGCCTTGAGCACCGATGTGGAAGGGGACGCCACCGGTTTTTACCTTTCCAAACGGCTTTCGGCCAAACAGGTGAAAGTGACCCGCATCGCCTACGGCATCCCGGCTGGCAGCGGCCTGGAATTCACCGATGAAATCACCCTGAGCCGCGCCTTCGAAGGGCGGCATGAATTGATCTGACCATACAAACGCATGTTGTTTTATAGAAACCATCAATGCGGAGCGAGAGTGGTTGGAAAAGATCAAGAACCTCACCTCACCCCAACCCTCTCCCCTCCATCTGATGGAGCGGAGAGGGAGAAGATAAATATTACCCGTTGCTGGATTACTTTCTCCCTCTCCCATCGGATGGGAGAGGGCCGGGGTGAGGGTGCCCTTTAAAGACCTCCAATTATGACCACTCCTTCCGTTGTTGTTTTTGATCTTGGCAAAGTCCTGGTGGATTTTGACTACAACATCGCCATCGAAAAAATCGCCCGCGCCAGCGGCAAAACGCCTGCCCAGGTCAGTCATGTCGTCGGCCTGACCCCATTGCTGTTTAAACTCGAAACCGGCCTGATTACCGACGCGCAATTCCATGCCGAAATCCAGCGCGAAACCGGATTCCCCCACGACATCGAACAATTCAGCGGCATGTTCGCCGATATTTTTTCCGAGATCGAACCGATGATCGCAATGCAGGCAAAATTGAAAGCCGCCGGTATTCCCACCTGGATTTTTTCCAACACCAACGGCATCGCCGTCCGGCATATCCAAAAACGCTTTCCCTTCTTCGCCAATTTCACCGGGTACGTTTATTCCTACGAACAAGGCTCGATGAAACCCGACGCCAAAATCTACGAGGTGATTGAACAAAAGACCGGCCACAGGGGAGGGGACATCGTTTATCTGGATGATCGCGCCGAAAATATCGCGGCTGGGGCGGCGCGTGGCTGGCGGACGATTCTGCATTCCGATCCGGTGGAGACACGACGACTTTTGCAGGCGATGGGTTTGCCGGTTTAGATATTTGGCGGGAAATTTTTTTGTGGGAGCAACCTTGTTTTGGCTTGTTCTACCTTGTTCTATCTTGTTTTGTCTTGATTTACCTGTTGGGGAGATGAGGGCTGGGCAGAAGGCTGAAAGGGCCGCGAAAAGGCGCAAGAGATGCAAAGGTTTTCTTGAAATGGGTGTCGTTAGGTCGCGTTGACTCGAGTTTGGTGTCGTTGGGTGGAGTTTCGCGTCGTTAAATGAGGGCTTCAATCGGATTGTTTGAACGAATGAGACGGTCAAATGCAGGGCGGGGAATGTTGGAGCCAGAGGTTTGAACCACGGATTTCGCGGATTTCGCGGATTTCGCGGATGGCACGGATTGTAAATGGAAGATGATGGGAGAATGGGGAAGGGGAGACGGTGATTTGATTCCCGGCCCGGCCCAAAGTCAATATGTCCCATGTCCCTATTCATTGCTCATGAGTGTAATGCAGTGGCTACATAATGTCAATGGGGATTTATGGACACGATCTTCAGGCCCGGAGGGCCGATATCTTTGTAGTTTATTGTGCCAGAATAAATTGAGCGCCATCGGTGCGACATATTCTGGCAGCCACGGATTATTTTAAACGCTGCCCAACCCAAAATGTCGCAAATATAGGCCCTCTTCGCTTCTTCGCTTCGTTAATTGTCGGGCAATGTGTCATCTAGCAACGGAAGCGCCGCGCTGTTAGGCTTGGCCAGACAGATGTTATTCTTTTTGATGTAAGTCTCCAAGGCTTGGCGCGATGCTGTTCGTATTTTTCGTGACAATTTACGTAGGAACTGCACTGCTTCCTGCACATCAGCCGGCTTCACATCAAGTGAATCAACAAAGCATTGAGAGCGGCCTACCTCTCTACGTATGAAACGCTCTGTCGCATAGGCCGGGGTGAGAATATTCCCATGATGCACAATAAGATGCCTGTCCTCAAGAATCGCATGGAACCGTTTTGCTTCTTGCTTTGATAAAGGTGAGATACCAAGTAAATCACGATAAAAGCCATTGATGGCTTTAGCTGTTCCAAAATCGATTCTTTCCACTATAAGGCATCCAAAGTGAATTGGAAGATTGTGTGCGTGATCCAAGATATCAACCGGGCTTAGCTTGATGTCGCGTTGATGATCCGCAAGGCTACGAACAAGATGCGGACAAATGTTGAGAATGGATGCTGCATGATTTTTGCAGAATCCTTCGAAGTATGCAACCAAAGCAATGAATGCAAATTCAGCGCCAATTCCTTTCCGAAGATCCACTTCCCCTCTTGGGCCAACCGTTGCAACAATACAGGCGTCATCAAGCTGGCCGTCAAAGAGTATCCCGGGCGGCACACAGCCCGGAAAGAATTCAAAGCGATGCACATTCGGTTTCGACCTTATCATACAGATAAGGCAGTAGCTGAACAATTCAAGGATGTGAAGCGAATTCCTATTCTTTCGACTGGATTTGGGCAACCGGCCCAGGTTGCGGGGACATGGGATTGATAGGAAGAATGGGAATAATAGCAGGATAGCCGAATTTGAGGATTTTATCACCGCCGCAGCGGGACAGGGATTTCAAAGAATGGGCGGATAGCCGATCACAAATAGCCGATAGCCGAGATGAAAGCGCCTCAAAAGCAATGGGATTATTCCAACTCGGCAAGAGCTTGATCCAATTCTTCTTCGCCCGCTGTGCCGGCGATGTAGTGTCCGACGACGCTGCGAAAGGTGTGGGCTTTCACTGGGGGCATTTTATGGTGGATTTCCTGAACGATGATCCGGCCAATGGCGGCAAAGGTGTTGCCATTGTAAAAACAGAACGGTGAAAGTTTGTGACAGCGTCGGCATATTTCCAGGGTTTGTCGGAGTGAAAGCCGGGTGGAACGAGATTTTTCCCAAAGTTTTTTGGCCTCGTCATAACCGTCAGAGGTCGGTTTGTGCAACGCCTTCTTTTCCTGGCACAGTCCGGCGTTGATGGTGACCACGGTATCCCACGGCCAGGCTTCCAGCCATAGCTTGTTCATTCTGATTTGCGGGAAGCGCTCCGGCGCAGGTTGGTTTTGATTTTATGGATGGTGCTGACGCCCTCGCTTTTGAGATAGCCGCGTCCAGTCTTGGCGAATACCGGTTCAGCGACGAAACGATCCTGAATTCGCAATGCTTCTTTCATTGCGGCACGCAGATTTTTTTGAATCTGGACTGAGTCAACCATCGGAGAAACGATAGCCCGTCTCAGAGGCAACGTCAATTCGGAGTTGGGAAAGGGGTGTGATTTTAAATGCCGGTCAGTAGCGCGGGGAAAAGTGTGCCATTTTGTCTCTTGTACTTTTAAAAGTACTGTATAATGTACGCGTTCATGAAAGAAGAACTACTACAGTCACATAAAAGTCAAACGCTCGACGAGCGTTTGTCCAAACATCCGCAGACCTATCAGCAAATGCAACGAATCGTTGATGGGAT
>CAIYOY010000424.1 GCA_903927905.1 uncultured Verrucomicrobiales bacterium
ATAATTTAAAGTGGCGCGGGGAAAGTGCCAGCCCCAAATGGTACCCCCATCCGGAATTGAACCGGAATCAACGGTTTAGGAAACCGCTGCTCTATCCATTTGAGCTATGGGGGCAAAAGTCTTCGCCTGAACC
The DNA here is from genome assembly GCA_903927905.1 of uncultured Verrucomicrobiales bacterium. Lineage (GTDB taxonomy): Bacteria > Verrucomicrobiota > Verrucomicrobiia > Limisphaerales > Palsa-1400 > CAIYOY01. The sequence goes on from CAIYOY010000424.1 coordinate 134, forward strand.
GTCAGGGCAACGTAACAAAAGGACGGCCCAGTGTCATTTTATTTCCTCCCGGCTTGACGGCGGGCAGATCGGAAAATAGGCTTTTCGCATAAGGCGGGCCATGAAGTACTGAACAGCCCGACCAAACCTTAATACACGAGATGGAAAAGTCCAACAGATGCTCGGTTTGCGGACGAATCATTCCTGCGCACCTCGGGGAATGTGTTTACTGCAAACGCGATAAAGATGAAGTGGCCAAGGTGGTCCATCTGGCGCGCGTGGAGGAACCGGAAAAAAGGAAATGGGTGCCGTGGTTTTTTGGCGGGTTGGGCCTGGTTCTGGTGATCTGGGCCATTCGGTCGTTCCTGCATTTTGTGGATTATCTGCTCAAACAGGGAAAGTAAAATTCTCACTGGTTCTTACAACCAACAGCCTCACCAAGGTTATCGAAACCTTCGGCGGCCATGAGTTTTCGGAGTCCCTTGACCACAGTCCCCGCAATCGCCGGCCCTTCATAGACGAGGCCGGTATAAATCTGCACCAAAGCCGCTCCGGCAGTGATTTTTTCCCAAGCATCGGCCGCCGTAAAAATTCCACCGACACCAATGATCGGCAAAGCACCACGAGTTTGGCGATGGATGTGGCGAATCATTTCGGTGCTGCGTTGACGCAAAGGGCGGCCGCTCAAGCCACCAGTTTCGGCATAGATGCGTTTTAAATTTTCATCAGCGGTTTCAGGGCGGGTGATGGTGGTGTTGGTGGCGACAATGCCAGCCAGTTGACAAGAACCGGCCAGTTGTAAAATCTCGTCAAGGGCATCGAAGGAAAGATCGGGGGCTACTTTTACCAGGATGGGACGTTTCAACACGGAGGATTGGTTGATGGCTTGCAGCGCGACAAGGATTTCCTTGAGCGCTTCTTTGTCCTGGAGTTGGCGCAGATTTGGAGTGTTGGGCGAGCTGACGTTGACGACAAAGAAATCGGCGTAATCGCGGAGGGTGCGGAAGGATTCGGCGTAATCATCGGCGGCCTTTTCCAACGGAGTGATTTTGGATTTGCCGAGGTTGATGCCGACAGGATGATTTGGCCAGCGGCCATTCTTTTTCCAGTCGGCCAATTTTCCGGCCAGGGCTTTGGCACCGGGATTGTTGAAGCCCATGCGGTTGATCAAGGCTTCATCAGCAATGGCGCGAAACATGCGGGGCGCGGGATTGCCGGGCTGTTCGTGACACGTGACCCCGCCCAACTCGGTGAAACCAAAACCTAACGCGGCCCACGCAGGCACGGCCTGGGCAAATTTATCCATGCCCGCAGCGAGGCCGACGGGGTTGGGAAATTTCAAACCGAAGGCGGTCACCGGCAATTCTGGCGCGCCATAAAGAGCGGCCAGGGCATCGCCGAGAAATTTATTTTTGGCGCAGCGTTCCAGCCCGCGCAAGACCCGGTGATGGGCCTGCTCGGAATCCTGCTGGAAAAGAAACGGGCGGATAAGATGGCGATAGGGCCAGCTCATCGTCCCGCCATCGCCGGCGCGCGCGAGGGAGATTCGGTTTTTGCCGCGCCATTGCGTTCCGGCGACGACGGGGTCAACAGATTGCGATAAGTGGCCAGGGCCAGCAACGGCCAGGCATTGCGATAGATATCGTATTTCAGATAGAACACGCGCGGGAAACCAGTGCCAGTCACTTCCGGTTCCGCCCACGAGCCGTCGGTGTTCTGCATCATTGTCAAATACTCAATTCCACGCTGGATGCTGGGGAGGTTAGGATCCCCAAAAGCGCACAAGCCCATCACCGCCCAGGCCGTTTGCGAGGCGGTGCTGTTCCCCTGCCCTTTGAACACCGGATCATCGTAAGTTTCGCAACCTTCACCCCAGCCGCCATCGGCATGTTGGGTGCCTTCCAGCCAGGCGCGGCCCCGGAGCAGCCAGGGTTCATTCATGTTCATGCCCAGGGCGCGCATCCCGCGCAAGACCTGCCAAGTGCCGTAAATATAATTGACTCCCCAGCGACCGTACCACGAGCCGTCCGGCTCCTGATGTTCGCGCAAAAATTCCAGCGCCTTCAGCACCTGGGGATGCGTGCGGCTGATATTTTCGTAACCCATCAGTTCCAGGATGCGGGCGGTGATGTCGGCACATTCCGGGTCGAGCATGGCGTTGTGATCGGCGAAGGGCACTTTTTCGAGGATGCCCTTGGTGCAATCCTTGTCAAATGAAGCCCAGCCGCCGTCTTTGCATTGAAAGGTCATCATCCAATTCACCCCGCGACGGAACGCCTCGTCGCGCCGTTTCGGGTCGCTGGTCGGAATTTTGCGCAGGGCCATCAGCACCATCGCGGTGTCGTCCACGTCCGGATTCCATTTATTGGCAAATTCAAAGGCCCAGCCGCTGGGTTCGACATCCGTCGTATTTTTAAAACGCCAATCGCCGCGAAAACGGATCTCGTGATCGAGCAGCCAATCGGTGCATTTCACCAGCGCCGGATGGTTGCTGGCCAAGCCCGATTCATGCAGCGCGATCGTCACGATGGCGCTATCCCATACCGGCGAAAAGCAAGGCTCGATCCGGACGGAGTCAGCGGTCTCGTGTTGCAACCTTTTAAATTCAGCGGTCTGTTTCACCACTTGGGGATGGTCGTTGGGATAGCCCAGCGCTTTGAGGGCGATAATGGAATTAAGGATCGCGGGAAAAATCGCCGCCAGACCGTCCGTGCCTTCAAAACGTTCCAACATCCATTGCTCGGCCGTTCGCAGCGCGCGCTTGCGGAAAGGATGAATGTTGTTCTGGGCAAACAGTTCGGCGAACTTGTGCAACCCGTCCAGCCAGAGGAAAAAGTTGCGCCAGGTGAACCGCTCGGGATCGCGCGGCAGCATCAGATCGCGTTCATGAAAACCTTCCGGATACAGCTCATCGAGATTGAAACCGGGCTTCAAGTTCCGGGTCGGCTTGAAATGATTGATGATGGAAAGCGGCACCAGCATGGAGCGGCTCCACGAACTCATCTCATTGAAATTCACATAAAACCATTTGCCGATGAGAATGACTTCACAAGGAATGGTCGGGACATATTTCCACGGGAACAGGCCGAAGAGCGCCAGATACAACTTGGAGAAAGTATTCATGCGCGTGATCCCGCCCAGACTGCGAGCCGTTTGGCGGGCCCGCAACATGCGCGGATCGGTAGGCGAAACGCCGGCCAGTTTCAAAGCGAGATAGGCCTTGATCGTGGCGTTCACCTCGGCCGGGCCGCCGTGATAGATGTTCCAGCCGCCGCCCGGCAGTTGCATCGAAAAAATATGGTTGACTGCCTTGCGCTCCCATTCCTTGTCCACGCTCCGATCCCAGTAATAAAAAGCCAGCGTATCGGCCACCAACGTGACATCCACGATCAGTTCGCCGACCCAATAGCCCTCGGGCTTTTGTTGGGACAAAAGATATTGCTGCGACCGCGCAATGGCGGTCTCAAGAGCAGCTGATTCAAATGACGGAAACAGGCCCGTTCGCGGCGCGCTGGCCGCGTGGCCGTTCTCAGAAAATTGCACAGACACGCCGATTACTGTGCGAATTGAGGGGAAAACTGTAAAGCTCTTTTCGCAACCCCATCGTGTGTGGAATTGCACTTTGCCGCTTGAAATTTGCCCTTTGAGTTATACTTTCTCCCGATGTTATTGGAATTCACCAAAATGAGCGGCGCTGGAAATGATTTCGTCTTCATTGACAATCGCGCCCAAAAGATTTCTCTCACCGCCAAACAAATCGCCCAACTCGGCCACCGCCACTTCGGCATCGGCTTCGACGGCCTGGGCCTGCTTATCCCCTGCTCTTCCGGCAAAGCGGATTGGGCCTGGAAATTTTACAACAGCGACGGCAGCGAAGCCGAAATGTGCGGCAACGGCTCGCGTTGTTTCGCCCGTTACATCCAGCGCCTGACCGGCGCCAAAGACGGCCTGACCTTCGAAACCCTCGCCGGCGTCATCACCGCCAAATTTCTCCCCGGCAAACGCGTCACCGTCAACCTCACCTCTCCCAAAGATTTGCGCCTGAACGAAACCGTGCAACTCAGCACCGGCCCGGCCACCATTCATTTCCTGAACACCGGCGTCGAACATGCCGTCCTCTTCGTTCCCGACGCCGACAAAGCCATGATTCAGGCCACCGGTTCGGAAATCCGTTACCACAAACATTTCGCCCCCAAAGGCACCAACGCCAATTTCGTCCAAATTCTCGGCCCCAACCACATCCGTGTTCGCACCTACGAACGCGGCGTCGAAGGCGAAACCCTGGCCTGCGGCACCGGCGTGACCGCCTCCTCCCTGATCACGAGCAAAATCCATAACTTCAAGTCCCCCATCAAAGTCCAAGTGCAGGGCGGCGACGAATTGGAAGTCAGCTTCGACCTCAAAGGCGATCAATTCACCAACGTCTGTTTGACAGGTCCTGGTGAATTTGTCTTTGAGGGGAAAATTGAGGTGTAGGATTCTCAAATCAAAAATGCAAATCAATGCCAAAGAAGAGGCTGCGATTAAAGCTTACCAGTTGGGGCGGTTGACTCATCGCCAAGTTGGTTCGAGTTTAGGATTAGATTATTGGCAAACGGAATCCTTTTTCCAAAAGCATGGCGTGCAGTTAAATTATTCGGTTGAAGACTTGGAAATTGACCGAGCGAACTTTCTTTCAATGAAGGACTGATTTTGAGGAATCTCTCAAAACGGCATCTCGCTCCGTTTTTTTCTTTTTCAAATAATTAGCAACATTTCGATTGGGATCATGATCCGTTCCCCAAACGAATTTAATCCGTCGCCCATTCAATAGCGTTACTACTTGCAAAACATCATTTTCATTTGTTTGCGTAGCCAGCCAGTTCTCCGGTTTGAAGCTCCAGTCAATCTTTATAATCTTTTTCACTTCATCAAAATTCCAATAAAGATTTCGCCCTTGCGCTCGAATACTTTTTTCGGCCTCTTGAAGTTCATCCCAATTTTGCGGCCATTTCCCCTGATGTGTTTCCATTTACTCCAAAAGCAGATCGCTGGTTGTCCATGCCGCATAAGCCTGTGGGATTTCGGTACGAATTTGCCGATAGAAAAAAAATCCAATATATAATGCTATTCCCCCGAGAAAGCATAAAGCTGTCCACACAATTTTCTTCCTGGTCGTCATGCCTGTTGATTTAAAGTAATGCCTCATCCTCATCCCGACAATAGTCATTTATAATTCCAACAAACCTTTTCAACGAAATAAAACACTGTAAAATTTTCCAGTGCCATCATTCTTGCAAAGCAAAGATTGGGAACCAGTTTCCTTAAAGCATCTGATTCAATTTGCCGTCGGCTTTGGCCTGTTCTTGGCCCTGCTGTTTTGGTCACCGACGGGCTTCTGCTTGATTGTGGATCACGCCAACCTCCTCTTCCACGAGGCCGGACATCCTTTCGTCGGAATTTTCAGCCGGCGGCTTGAACCCTATGGCGGGACCATGGGGCAATTGGTTTTTCCCATCGTTCTAGAGCAAATTAAATAAAACTGTAGCCATTTATTAGAGACATGTTACAGTTGCTTCATGCGAACAATTTCTTTGGATTTGCGGGAACGAATTTTGGCCACCTACGACAAGGATCAAAGCACGCGCGCGCAGGTGGCCGCCCGCTTTCGCGTTTCCCTGGGCTTCGTCAAGAAGCTCTTGCAGCAGCGGCGGCGCACCGGCGACATCGCTCCGCGCCACCGCTTCTCCGGCAGCAAGCCGCGCATCCTGCCTGAGCACCGAAACCACCTGCGCGTGCTGCTGGCGGACAAGCCGGACCTGACCCTGCCCGAACTGCGCACGGCCACAGGGCTCAACTGCACGCTGCCAGCCATCCATTATGTGCTCCAGAAAATGGGGCTGACATATAAAAAAAGACACTCCGCGCCAGCGAACAAGACCGACCGGACATTGCCCAGGCACGGCGACGCTGGCGGCGGCAGCAAGGCCAGTGGGATCCGGCGCGGCTGATTTTCCTCGATGAATCCGGGGCCAAAACCAATCTGACCCGCCTGCGTGGACGCGCCCCCAAAGGCCAGCGGGTCCATGCCGCCGCGCCCGGCGGCCAGTGGCATACCACCACCATGATTGGCAGCCTGCGCTGGGATGGTTCGACCGCCTGCATGAGTATTGAAGGAGCCACGGATA
>CAIYOY010000425.1 GCA_903927905.1 uncultured Verrucomicrobiales bacterium
GCCGCTTTTATTTGCAAGAACTGATCAACAGCGGCGGCATGGCCGACATCTGGATCGCCACCGATGCCGACAAAAAAACGTTCGCCCTCCGCCGCCTCCATCGCAAACTCAAATTCAACTTCACCGCCCGCCGCCGTTTCGTGCGCGGTTGCGAAATCCTTTCCAAAATCCATAACCACGAATTCGTCGTCAATTATGTCGAGCACGGCAAAATTGACGGCCTGCTCTATCTCCTGATGGATTACGTCGAGAGTTCCAATCTCAAACAACTCCTCTTCCGCGCCGATCCGCTCCTGACGGAGAATGTCGCCCAGATCCTCATTGATATGGCCCTGGCGCTGGAACACGTCCATGACAGCGGCTTCATGCACCTCGATTTCAAACCGGAAAATATTCTCATCACCCGCACCGGCGGGCTGCGGTTGGTGGATTTTGATCTCGCCCAGCCGAAGCCGGACAAGCCGAAGAAAATGTCTGACAATCCCGGCACCCCGGCCTACATGTCGCCGGAACAACTGCAACGGCAGGAAATTGATGAACGCGCCGACATCTTCGCCCTCGGCGTCACCGCCTACGAAGTGTTGACCATGGCCAAGCCTTTCCCTGGTGATAACGCCGCCGAAATCCTCCGCAAACAGCTCAACGACGAAATGATTCCTCCCTGCGAATTGAATCCTGACATTCCGCCGGCCCTGGAAAAAATCATCGTCAAATGCCTCCAGCGCGACCCCGTCAACCGGTATCCTAACATGAGCGTAGTCACCCGCGACCTGCAAAACGCCCTGTACGTCTAAAAATTAATGTTGCAATCTTGAGAACGGTGGGTCACATACAAGGCATGGCTAATACTGAAGATACCAAAAAGAAACCGAACGCTGGCTTTATGAAACCCGTCCAACCGGACGATATTCTGGCCAAAATCGTTGGCAGTCAACCGCTTCCGCGCACGGAATTGACCAAGCAACTCTGGGTTTACATCCGCAAACACGGATTGCAAGACCAGACCAAGAAGACCTTGATCAACGCCAATGCCGACCTCCAGGCCGTTTTCGACGGGAAAGCCCAGGTCAGCATGTTTGAGATGACCAAGCTCGTCTCGAACCACTTGAAGAAGTAATTTCGGCGACCTTCGCCGCGCGGCGAATTAATCTTGCAGCAGGCAATAAGACGCTTCAGCGTCTTATTGCCTTTTTGTATTTTATTACCCGGTTCGGGCTGGATCGGTACAAAAAAACGGAGCCTGACTTGTTGAGCATCTGTCAGGCTCCGCCCAATCCGCACACGCGGATTGGTGAGACACGCAATTATGAGAGACGCAGGAGTCGTGCCAACTTCCGGCTGATAAATTGAAGGTTGGCTCCGAACAAGTTGCGTCTTTTCTCCAACGCTCGCTTGACCCTTGAGTCAATGGCGGTTATACAGATTGAACCGCATGGGAATTGTGGATGGCAGGAGAGGTGGCAGAGTGGCCGAATGCGGCGGTTTGCTAAACCGTTATACGGGTTAAACCGTATCGGGGGTTCGAATCCCCCCCTCTCCGCCAGTTTTCAATGAAACCATTGATTTTATTGGGCTTTTTTCACTTTTCACAACCTCGCCACTGCGGAATCAAACAGTCTTCACCGGATCAGATTTGCCTTTTTCGGAAGCTTTTTGGGCAAATATTTGGGCAAATTTTAAGCCTTAGATTTGGATGATTTCTTGCGCCCAGATGTGGTTGTCGTCTTTGTGGGGTGCGCTTGATGAGGGATCACAGGGGCAGAAGTTTTTTTGATGGGGGATTTGTGGCCGGCGCTCAGCGTTTTAAAAATCGTTTCGGTGTCTTTGTAAAACTGCTGCACGATGGCCGTGGTGTGTGTCTCAATCGGGGAAAAGCTGGATTCAAACCACTGGTCCTTTTCTTCCTGCGGCACCTTTTTGAGATCGAAAATGGTGCCGCTTAAAAACAAGTCGTCAAATTGGTGGTTAAGCTTGTAGTTACAAATTTCAACTCGATCATGCTGATAAGCATGGGTAAATAGGGAGGCCAATTGTCGCAGGGCATTGTCAAAGCAGGCACGCGTATAAATTTTACGCCTCATAAAATCGGTAAAATCGCGTGGCGGATTAAACAACAAGGCCCGCCACTCCTCAAATAGCTCAAGGGTATATGGTTTGCCGTAGCCATCAACGGGCGGCGCGTTGACGTTATTTCGCATCAACCAATCCAATTGCACGTTCGTTTTGTTGGTAACATTGTCGGCAAAAGTGAGGCTCATTTTGAGTTTCCCCAATTCAATGGCCTGGATGGTGGCGGTGGAACATTCGCAGAGGTCCGCCATTTCTTTTTGGGTCAAGCCGATGATCAGCCGTAGAACGGCTAGGGTGTGGCGTTTGGGCGATGGTCGCATGGGTTAAGGCATAGCATATACGCTTTAAATATCTATGCGCTTCTATACATATATGCAATACATACCTGTAACGGAAAGCCGGGGCGTTGCGGGCCATGATGGCGCGTGAATTGACTCCGGGGTTTGTTTGTATGAATGATGTGACGTTAAAAGCTAAATTGGTTGATTCGGAGCAGTTGTTGGCGCAAGTGTTCGACGATGGCTGCAAGCCGACGGTGCGCTGGCTGCGAAATCAAATGAAGGCCAAGGTGATCCCCCATTTCAGAATCGGGCATCTGGTGTTCTTCGATGTGGACATGGTGCGCTCAGCTCTTGTGGCGAAAAACATGATCCGTGGCCGGATGGTGTTGCGGTCGGCGCCGGTCAACTAACAACAATCCCCTTCCCCTTCTCCCGGTCGCGGTGCGGCCAGGGGGGCATCCGGAGGATGTATTATGGAAGAACCAAAACATATACGCGATTTGCGCGATCTCATTGGAAATGATGTGTTGTTGCTGCGCTGCCAAAATGGGTCAAAGCGCCCTGTCGGCAAGTGGAAGCACTTGACGGCGACGATCATGAATGACCGGCCTTACCTCGCTATGCTCGGCAAGGGGAATATCGGTGTGGCGCTCGGTCCCGTCTCCAACGGTCTGTGCAGTCTCGATATTGATACGGAGCAAGGGCTGGCTGACTTCGCCAATTTGAATCAAGAGATTTGCCAGACGTTATTCACTCGCGGTTCTCGAGGCGGGAATTATTGGTGGCGGCTAAAAGGTACGTACCCGAAGCTGACACCGATGAAAGTGGATGGCGTCGGCTGGGGCGAATGGCGGTCAAACGGAGCGCAAACCATAATCTATGGCACGCACCCGCTTGGAATGCCTTATCAAATTATTAAGCGGCTTTCACCCCGCGTAATTGAATTTAACCAAATTAAGTGGCCGACGAATCTCCAGCCTTTCTCGCAACAAGAACTGAGTGTTACAGAGAGTCCTGAGAGAACCGAGAGAACTGAGCTATCGGAGTTAACGCAGGAAACTGAAGGTACAGATGGAGACAGAAGCGGTATGGTTGTGCCCCTGCTTTCCAATGCACCAACCACTTTGATGGAGGTGCTGGCCTTCTCCAAAACCACCGGGCTACATACCAGCCATGCCCAGATTTTCACGCTGGCACGCGGAATCAAGGCTCTGGAAGCACTTCGCAGTTCGCCGTTCTCGGACGATGAATTGATGGATGCGTTCAAGCAATGGTTTGCCGCTGCCAAGAGTGCCGGGCATTTGCGGCCGGGAATTAGCTTTGACGAATACAGATTTGAATTTATGGAAGGTTACGAAAATGCAAGGCACGCCCTTGGCATAAAGATTGTTGATCTCGCTTGGACAAAATCAGCCACCGCAACGACACCGGCTGCGGCGAACATCTACCAGGATAATGATTTGCGCCGATTGGTCACGTTGTGCCGGGAATTAGCCTCACTGCAACAAGGAAAGCCATTCTTTATCTCCTGTCGGAGCATTCAAGCTCTCTTTGGCCACTCGGAGCATGTGCGAGGGGCGCGATGGCTGCGGGGATTGGTGAGAGACAAAATTCTGGAGGTGGTAGAGCCGGGCGGCAACCAAACCATGAGAGCAACGCGATACAGATACAAAAAACCACTTTGATTTATGCCATTACTTTTTGAACAGCAGCCGAAGGAAAGCGCGAAGGCGTTTGCGGCGTTTAGCTTATACCTGAATCTCGGGTCCGACCGATCTCTGGCGGCGGTGGGGCAGAAGTTGGGCAAGAGTGTGGGGCTTTTGGAAAGATGGTCGGCGAAGTTTGGGTGGCAAGAGCGGGTGGCGGCGCATGTGTCCAATTTGTTCACAGTAGAACGGGAGGCGACGGAAGTTTTGGCGCGGGGGAAGGCGGCGGAATGGCTGGCGCGGCAGCAATGTTTGCGGGAGGAGGAGTGGAGCATCCACGAGGAGTGCATCAAGGCGGGACGGGAGGCGCTCAAGCGATTTTATGAGCGCGGCAAAGGCGCGACGCTGGGGGACATTGCGCGAATGCTGGAAACGGCGTCGAAGCTGGGGCGGTTGGCTTCCGGATTGGCAACGGACAAGACGGAGATCACCGGGGAAGTGGATTTGAACTTCCGGGTGGAAGTGGAAGCGGCCATCAAAAAGGTATTCGGGACGGTGGTGGATGCGGAGGTGGTGGCTTTGCCGGTGGCGGGTGATGGAAAGGCGGGACAATGACGCCGTTGGAGGAGTTCAGTCAAAGGGGTTTGAAGGCGGGATGTTTGCCAAGTCAGATCAAGAATTTCTTGCTGGCGGGGATTGTTTTGCAGGATCGGCAGTTGGCTGCCAGCGCGGCGGCGCGGTGGTGCGACCGGGCGGATGGGCCGACGGCAGTTGGTTATGGTGGCGCCAGGGGTGGCGGGAAGTCGCACTGGCTTTTGGCGCAGATGGGGGCGGATGATTGCCAGCGGATGCCGGGGTTGAAGTGTTTGTTGCTGCGGAAGGTGGGCAAGGCGAATCTGGAACATCTGGATGATTTGCGGAAGCGGCTTTTTGGGCGATTGCGGCATGAGTTCTCGGCGCACCGGGGGACGCTGACATTTGCCAATGGTTCAAGGATCATTGCGGGGCATTATCAATGCCCGAAGGATTTGGATGCGTATTTGGGGCTAGAATTTGACTTGGTGGGGGTGGAAGAAGCCTCCCAACTGACGCTGCAAAAGTTTCAGGATATTTCGACTTGTTGCCGGACGAGCAAACCGAACTGGCGACCACGGATTTATTCGACGACGAATCCGGGTGGCGTTGGCCATGCGTGGTATCGGGCGCAATTTGTCGCACCGATGCAGGATGGGAGGGAAAGCGAAACGCGATTCATTTCGGCGCGGGTGGGTGACAATCAATTCAACAATCCGGAATATCGGAAAATACTGGAGGGCTTGACCGGCTGGCAAAAGAAGGCCTGGTACTTTGGAGACTGGAATATTGCGGCGGGGCAATATTTTACGACGTTCCGACGCGAGGTCCATGTAGTGGAAGATTTCGACGACCGGCGAGCGGTGGAGTGGTTTGCCTCGATGGACTACGGTTGGACGCACCTGTCTGTATTCCTTTTGGGATGTCGTGATGGTGATGGGAACATTTTTATCGTCGCGGAACATGCGGAGCGGAAATGGTTGCCGGACCGCCATGCGGCGGCGGTCAAGGCGATGTTGGCGCGGCACGGCCTGACGGTGGAACGGCTGCGCCGGTTCGTGGCCGGCGCGGATGTGTTCTCGCGGCAAAGCGATGGTTCCACCGTGGCCGCGCAGTATGCGCGGCTCGGCATTACGCTGCGGACGGCGAACATGGAGCGCGTCGGCGGATGGGCGGAAATCTTGCAACGGCTCGGCGATGTCGAGGCGGGTGTCGTGCCTCGGCTTTATATTCATCGGCGCTGTGCGCGGCTGATCGAATGTCTGCCGTCGTTGCAGCATGATCCGAATCGGCCTGAGGACGTGCTGAAAGTAGATGCGGACGATGAAGGCGTCGGCGGTGATGATGCGGCTGATGCGTTGCGGTATTTGGTGGCGACGAAGTCGCGGACGGTCACGGTGAGGAAATTGAGCGGTCTTTAGTTATATTTCTCAATTTTTTGTCAAAAATTTCGGTCAGGCTTTTATACAGTGGGTTATTAAAAAAAACGCGATTGTGCGGTCCGTCAAACTCAACCAAAGTTTCCGAGTGCGAATTGTGAACTAAAACAAAGTGATCACTGAAAGTCTGTTTGGTCTGCGGATCAACCAACTCGTATGCAGGAGATGCCGAACCCTTATTAGACATAAAATAAAATCCAACGATGGCTTGGCTGTCAGTTCGATGGTAAGCAAAATAAGGAACCCGATTATATAAACTGATTGTGAGTTGAGCCTGGGACTGCAACGTGGATTTATTTGCTAGTAGTAATTCACTAAGACGCTTGCAGATTTGAACAGATGTTTCGATATCCCCAAGCATTTCTTCCGGGCTTTGGCCTTCCTCGCGGGCGAGTCTTTCGATTATATCGATTCGAGGATCGAGAAGCAGTATTTGTATTTTGCAGCCCTCTTTGAGCCTCCGAACAAGAATTGCTTCTGCCGAACTTTCCGTGTTAGCGGTGTTTATTTTGATGTCCGCGTCAATCCTATGAAGAACGGACCGGCCGGCAAAAAACAAATCCTGAGGAAAACGATTATTCACCCATTCATAATAACGCGGGAGGTTGCGACGCACAGGTCCCAGCAAACGCAAGCCAGTCATTCCGGGCGGACTATCCGTGAACACGCGATGCACCGCCCGTGCTGTGGTAATCGCTAATTCCTCGGGTTTGGAAATGCGAGCATCCAACATGTGGCGCAACTCGTCCTCGGTAAATTTAAGCATCTCGTGACGAAGAAGTTTTTCGTGAAGTATTGATCCAGCCAGAACGGCAGCGAGCAATAGGCCGAGATCCCGGACAAATGCATTCAACCAGATAGGCCATTCCTCATGCTCACCAATTATGCTGATCGAAATCAAAAACAACCCAGTAATCAACAGCCCGTAGGAGACAAGTATTGTTGTCCGCCATTTGGGCCGTTTGGATGCGGCTGGCTGTTCGTTGCTCATTAAATGTTTGATACTCCAAAGAATCTGCGGATGGAAGCAAAAAAACTAACCACAATAATCAAAACAAATTCAGAGTCTGCACCGAATGCGCCTAATTTCTGGTTTTGGGGAAGCCAGCGGAGTTCGGGCGTGGCATGAAGGATGCAAAACCGGCTGGCGCGATGATTGCTGGCCGACTCGGAGGGAAGGAGTTGGCCGAGCAATTCAGCGTGACAGACGGTTTCCCTGCGTGAGATAAGGGAACATTGTGCGACAAATCACGCTCCGGTTACGGGGTCTCGCGGGGTCCCCGTCACCGGATGGGTCCTGCCAAGTGATTTTTTGCACAATGTTTCTTATCTCGTTAGCAGGGTTTAGCAAGGTCAACTGCCCAGCCTCGCACAACGGAGAAGCGTAGCAGTTGACCGCTCCTTCATGCCACGCCGGAACGAAGCGAAAACTCAATCTGGCGCGGGTCGTTTCGTCGGGGCGCGTGGGCCGCGCTGTTCTGACGCTTGGCTGGAATGTCCTGATGCTGGGCCGTCGCTTGTGGGGTTGATGGCAAGCGGGAAGGCCGGGCAGCAGGACATTCCGGCCAAGGGTCAGGCTAATTTCTGTCTTTGGGGCGAAGTGAGTGTGGCCAGATCTGTGTAGGCCCAGCCTCGCAGGAACGAGAAGCGTAGCCGAAACAGAACTGGCCACTCTCACGAAGCTCTTGGGTTCTGAGCCAGTCTCCGAAAATTCAAAACGTCGGAACGTAACGCAATGGAAAATCCTGGAGGCGGAGAGTTTCGCTGACGGATTTGGAATGCAAGTGGAGTGAAGCGTTTTTGTTTTTTCGGAGTCTGGCTTTTTTTGGGCCGGTCAAGGGTGAGGAGATGTGCGGTGCCATCGGCATGACCCAGCGGTAGCGATAGTCAAGCACTTCGCCTCACGCTTGACCGGGGGGGACTGCTTGTTTCCAGGCTGGTTCCTTCTTCCAGTTGGTCGCCTTGGCTGAGCGGAGCGGCTTCTGCTCGGTTTTGCCTTGTTGTCTTTTCTTCGCGTTTGGGTGGCGGGGCTTTCTTTGGGCCTCGGGGAAATTCTTTGGGGCGCTTGGGATTCTTGGGCGCAAGGGAGCGGGTTATTGGGAAAGGGCGCGGCGGTCCTGGGACAAGGGGCTTGGGACGCGGGGGTTCTGTCGGGGTCGCGGGGACGCGTGGTACAGCCGAGGAGGGGGGAACACCGAGGCTATCCGCTGGCGCACCTGGCCCCCTCCCCCCAGCCGCGACGTCGCCCGCGAAGGCGGAACTGAACCGTTACTCTGGGGGGAGGGGGCGCGGGCGAGGGGGGGGCCGGTGCGCCAGGCGGGCGAAGCGCGGGAAGCGCGAGGGGGAAAGGGCGGGTCCGCCGGTGGCGGCGGGGAAGTCAGGGGGTGCGCTGGCGCGGTTCTATTATGTGAGTCCTCGAACTAATTTTGTCTTTCGTGGGACGCTGAATAAGAGTGAAGGTTGAATTGTCGGTGGATGTGGAATTGGAAAACCTCCCCTCCCCCTCCTCTCTCACTCCATGTCATCACCTTGTCTTTTTGGTCTGTCTGCCTTTTGTCTAACTCCCGTAGGGGCGAGTCCTCGAGTTACCGCCTTTGTCTTTTCTTCGTTTGGCCCGCGACTACTGGCCGAAGAGGAGGTGACAGAGCCAGCAGAGAAACACCGGACCGAGAAGAAACACGAGAAACAAGAGGAACTTGCGAAACACCGGAAGATACCAATACCGAACGCGCTGCCGAAACGAGAGCGGAATACCGAACGCC
>CAIYOY010000426.1 GCA_903927905.1 uncultured Verrucomicrobiales bacterium
ATTGCACCGGCATTTCCCAACCGCCGAATTCGATCAGCTTGCCGCCCAATTTCTGGTGCGCTGCAAATAAAGGTGTCCGTTTTAACATAAATAATTTAAAAGCTCCAAATTCCAACAACCAAGCTCCAAAGAATATTCAAACTTCAAGCAACAATCGGTCCGGCCAAGATGATGATTTGAAGCTTGGGGATTGGAGCTTCTTTGGATGTTGGAGCTTGGAATTTGGAATTTTTCCCTCATCCCCACTTCTCCGTTTTCATCTGCTCTTTGGGCAATTTCATTTCTTCCAGCACCAGTTTTTCCGTGGATTCAACCAGCGCGGTCGAACCGCAGGCATAAAAAACCGTGTTGGACAAATCCGTGGCATGCTCCCGCACCCATGCGGAATCTATGCGCCCACGCCGACCCAGCCATGGATCATCCGCGCCCAACCGTGTGCAGGTGACGAGAAATTTGAAATTCGGATTCTCCTGTTCAAGCTTGCGAAATTCTTCGTTGAAGATGATGTCGTTCGTCGTCTTGACGGTGTAAAGGATGGTGATCTTGGTGGGCAACTGTCGGCGCGTGGCTTCGCGGACGAAAGCGCGGAAGGGCGTCACGCCGGAACCGCCAGCGATGCAGATCAGGTGCTTGTTCGGCTCGTAAACCGGCAGGAATTTTCCCACCGGCGGAATAACCCAAAGCTTGTCGCCGGCCTTGACCCAATCCACCAACCGCGTGCCCATTTTCCCGTCCCGCTTGATCGTGATCTCAAAAAATCCCCGGTCCAAGGCGCAGGACGAAAGTGAATAGGCCCGCTTGTAGCTTGGCGTATCGGGAAAATAAACGGTGATGAATTGTCCCGTTTTGAAATCGGTGTCGTAGCCATCAGGCCATTTGAGCCGGAGCGTTTTGGTATCCGGCAAATCCATCGTCGCCAGTTCTACCTGCATTTCAACAATTTGTTTGGGCATACAAAGCGAGCACGATAAAACGCCTTTACGGCGAGTAAAAGGAATTTGTGCGCAAAAATCCGTTTTAGTTTTTCATCGGTGGACTCAACCTTATTTTTAAGAACAATCTGATTCCTTTAAAAAAGGGATTGACAATGTAGTCACACGTGACTACATTGAGGGCATGAAACAAGAAAAGCCAATAAAATACCCTGAACCAGGAGCCGGGGGACTGCAGTTGAACGAAATGGCTACCATGCCGGAAATCGGCTTGGTGATTCCCCTACGGGCGGCGAAGGCCAAACTCTCGGCTTTACTCGAATTGGTGGCCTCAGGTCGGCGCGTCACCATCACGAGCGATGGCATCCCAAAAGCAGTGTTGTCGCCGGCGTCCGCAGATGCGGGCCGCAAGCCATTCGAGGGGATGGGAACTTTTCTCCTTTCCCAACGCATCCACAGCGGCCCGTCCGCGCAAGAAATTGTCCGGGAAGATCGCGAAGGCCGGGGGTGGTAGCATGTATCTGGACACAGCCATCATCGTCAAGCTGCTGGTGCGCGAACCGGATAGCGAGTGGTTCAATACGGCGCTCCTCGGCCAGCACTTTGAAACTTCAGAGCTGGCCCTGGCCGAGGTGCGTTCCGCTCTTTTGGCCAAGGAACGTAACGGAGCCATCACCTCGCCCGAACGCATTCGCGCCGGTGAAAAATTCCTGGCCATGGCCGAGGATGACATCATCCGCATTTTGCCGTTGAACCGGCAAACGATCGAACGCGCCATCGCCATTCAACAGGCTTGTCATCCGCATATTGCGTTTCGCACTTTGGACGCGCTGCACGTCGCCACCTGCGATTTGCATCGTAGCGCGGCTCTGGTCACCACTGATTCGCGGATGCGGCAGGCCTGCAGTCAACTAGCCATCGGTCTGCTCCCAAAATCAACCGAGACAATGCCTCCGGCCTAATGAGAAGCCCGTGACGGGCAGTGGAAAATTAAGGTTTAACATCCAGACAAACCGCCTCTTTCGTGCTGCGCGCGTAGATCCGCCCCTCGCTCACCATCGGCGTACTCCAACATTTGCCATTCAAAACTTCGGCGCGCGCGAGTTCCGTGTATCCCTTTGGATTGGCCTCGGCCAAAACGATTTGTCCGGCATCGCCTAAAATCAATAATTTTCCGTCCACAATGATGGTGCCACCTGGACCAAAACCTTCCTTCGCCCAGACTTCGTGGCCGGTGGCGATTTCAACGCATTTCAACGGGCATTTTCCGTACTCTTTAAATCCAAATAACCCATACAGAAAACCGTCCTTGCACACCGGCGTGCTCCAGTGATTATTTAAAATATTGGCAGGCTCAAACCATAATTGCCGGGCGCTGAACCCAGTCACGCCCTTTGAAATTTTACACGCCCCCGCGCCCACGCCATAACCGGCCGAACAATAAACGATGTCGCCAAACACCACCGGCGTCATGGCCGTCGAAGTGCTGTAACGGAACGGATATTTCCACAACAATTGGCCTGTCTTCGCTTCCATTGAAACCAACCCTGATTGCGTGAAGAAAATCACCTGGCGCACACCCAAAATCGTCGCGCACGTCGGCGTCGAATGCGTCATCGTTTCCGACTGCCCCTTCCACACCACTTCGCCGGTTTTTTTCTTGATACCGAGCAACGATTGCCCCGGCCCGCCGCCCGCCATAAAAACCAGATCACCATCAATCAATGGCGACGCCGCATTTTCCCACGTTATATTTTTACCGGCATGTTGAGTGATGAGATCTTTTTTCCAAACCACACTGCCCTTGGCGGCATCAAAGCAAAAAAGAATCAGCCGCGAACTGATAACATATACTCGATCACCATCCACCGACGGCGTGGAACGCGGGCCGTCGCCGCCCTTGTTATCCGGCGCGCCTGAATTGCCGCCGCCATCGAATTTGGCCGAGCCGAGCGGCGTCGCCCAAAGCTCCTTGCCGGTATTGGCGTCCAGCGCAAGACAACACTCCTGATCCGCCCCGCCCACGTTTTTCAACACCAGGGTAAAGACCCGTCCACCGCTTTCCACCATCGAACTAAAACCTGCCGGCGTCGGTGCCGTCCAAAGTTTTTTCGGTCCAGCGGCGGGCCAATGCAAATTGATTTTCTCCGTCGAAGTGCTGTCATGATTCGGCCCGCGAAACTGGGTCCAATCCGCGGCAAAAAGCGGGGCAGCTTGGATCAGAGCCAGGGTCATCAATAAAATCGCTTTAGTCTTCATCGTGAATCATTTATTCAACCGTTGTAAAAGCTCGCCTGTCAACACTTCGTAAGCCGCCGCGCCCGCGCAATACTTGTCGTAATGCACGATCGGTTTCCCAAAACTTGGCGCTTCCGCCAGCTTCGAATTGCGCGGGATGACCGTCTCAAAAACAATTTCACCAAAATGCTGCCGCACCTCGTCCGTCACCTGCGGCGACAGCTTCGTCCGCCCATCATACATCGTCATCACGATCCCCAGCAATTCCAGCTTCGGATTGATGCCCGTTTCGCGCACCTGATTCAGCACCCGATGGCTCATCGAAATCCCTTCCAGCGCGTAATACTCGCACTGCAACGGCACGATCAAAAAATCGGATGCGGCAAAAGCGTTCAAGGTCAAAATGCCCAACGACGGCGGGCAATCAATCAGCACATAATCAAAATCGCCCTTGGCCAACACCGGCTGCAACAATGTCCTGATCCTTTGCAAATGATTTTCCGACCGCGCAATCTCAATTTCCGCGCCGCACATATCTACTTCACTCGGAATGATCGAAAGCCGGTCAAATGCGGTGGGTTTGATTTTTTCCAACAGAGTCCCCTCACCCAGCAACGGCCGATAAGAGCTGCCGCCCTCGATTTTTTCCAGACCAACGCCACTGGTGGCATTGGCCTGCGGATCAAGGTCCACCAGCAGGACACGTTTCCCCACCAAAGCAAGACACGCGGAAAGATTGACCGTGGTGGTCGTCTTCCCGACTCCGCCCTTTTGATTCGCCACTGAAATAACGCGCGTTGACACTTGGTGATTTAAACTGAAATGAAGGCTTGGGGAAAGGAATTTAGGTAATGTCTTATTAACAGAGAGCGGCGGGCCAAGGGGAAATTTGGACTGCGGTGACAGGGTGTCTTTGGGGTTGGCACCGCTTTGGGCGTCGGGGAATTAATACAAAAAAAAGCCGTCACCCACATCAAGCAGGTGACGGCGCTATTTAATTTTTAATTACGAACACCCCAAACTCTCCCCGCAATTCAAACACTTATAACAAGCCCCATTCCGCACCGCCACGTGTCCGCAATGCGGGCAAGTCGGCGCGTCCTGTTGGAAATGCGCAACGGAATCACTCAAGCTTTGCACCACGCGACCGGCTGACGGCTTGGGCGCACTGTGACCGTTGCCATCTGCGATTTGCGCGGCTTTCACCATGATATCGGTGTCATCCGACAACGGCAGATCAGGCACCGGCCGGTTTATTCTTTTTTTTTCCTCCTCCATCAAGCCGGGAATAGCTAGTTCCTGCTGACTACGCGGAGCATTGGCGACTTCGCGATAGCCGGGGATGAATTGCAGCGCGAGCCAGCGGAAAACGTAGTCAATGATGGACGATGTATTCCGGATTTCCGGGTTCTTGGTGAAACCGGACGGTTCAAAACGTTGATGGGCAAACTTCTTGAGCAACGCATCCAGCGGAACGCCGTATTGCAGCGCCATGCTGGTCAGCGTGCCGATGCTGTCCATCAAACCCCCAATGGTAGATCCCTCCTTGGCCATGGTGATAAATAATTCGCCGGGCTGACCGTCGTCAAAAAGTCCGACGGTCAAATAACCTTCGTGGCCCGCGACATCGAATTTGTGCGTGATCGCGGAACGCGTATCGGCGAGACGGCGACGCAAAGGCTGGCCGGAAATCCCGCGCAATTTTTCCAGTTCCGCTTCCAATTCCTGGAGACGACCACTGTTGTCGGTGACGGTTTCGACGGCACCGCCTTCATTCGTTTTCTTGGTATTGAGCGGCTGGGAACGCTTGGAGCCATCGCGATAAATCGCCACGCATTTTAGCCCCATCTTCCAAGCCTGCACATACGCGTCCTTGATGTCTTCCACCTTGCAATCGTTCGGCAGATTGACCGTTTTGGAGATCGCACCGCTGATGAACGGCTGGGCCGCGCCCATCATCTTCAGATGCGCCATGTAACTGATGCTGCGCTGGCCGCGATAGGCCTTGAAGGCACAGTCAAATACAGCCAGATGTTCGGGTTTCAAACCGCACTTGATGGTCTGGCCGCCTTCTTCGACGTCTTCGATGGTGTCAAATTTCTCCACGTGCGCCATGATGGCTTCGATTTCCTTCTGGCCGTAGTTCAACCGACGCAAGGCATCGGCCACGCCGCGATTGACGATCTTCAACATGCCGCCGCCGGCCAGCAATTTGTATTTCACCAGCGCGATGTCCGGTTCCACGCCAGTCGTGTCGCAATCCATCAGAAACGCGATCGTCCCGGTCGGCGCCAGCACCGTCACCTGGGCGTTGCGATAACCCGATTCCTTGCCGCGAGCGAGCGCCGCGTCCCAGCACTTGCGCGCTTCGTCCTTGAGATAAGTAAATTCGCGGCTCGGTTGGATTCCTTCCACCGCATCGCGATGCGACTGGATCACGCCCAACATGGACTTCACATTGTCCTTGGCCACCGGCTTGGAAACATGCGAGCAACGCGCGTCTTCATAACCTTCAAAAGCCCCCATGACCGCGCTGATATCCGCCGACTGCTCGTAAGAGTGACCAGTCATGATCGCGGTGATGGCACCGGCCAACGCGCGGCCTTCATTGGAATCATACGGAAAACCATAGCTCATGATGAGCGAGCCGAGATTCGCGTAACCGAGTCCGAGCGTGCGGTAAATGTGCGAATTTTCCGCGATTTCCTTGGTCGGATAACTGGCGTTATCAACCAGAATTTCCTGCGCCGTGATATAAATCCGCACGGCCGCCTTGAACCGTTCCGTGTCAAACACTCCATCTTCGCGCTTGAACTTCATCAAATTCAACGACGCCAGATTGCAGGCCGTGTTATTGAGGAAAACATATTCCGAACACGGATTGGTCGAATGAATCGGCTCCGTCCCTTTGCAAGTGTGCCACTTCTGAATGGCACCGTCATATTGCAAACCAGGATCGCCGCAAACCCACGTGCCTTCCGCGATTTTGTTCAACAACGTCGCCGCGTCCTTCTTCTGCAACGGTTTGCCGTCGCGCGGGGACTTGGTCCACCACTCCTTGCCGTCCATCGCCGCCTGCATGAATTCATCGCTCACGCGCACGGAAAGATTCTCATTCTGGTACATGACACTGCCATAGGCTTCGCCATTGTACGAGCCGTCATACCCCTGCTCGATCAAAGCCCACGCCTTGCGCTCTTCTTTCTGTTTGGCATCAATAAATTCCTCAATATCGCCATGCCAATCCCGCAACGTATTCATCTTAGCCGCACGGCGCGTTTTGCCACCGGATTTGACCACATTGGCCACTTGATCATAGACCTTCAGGAATGACAACGGCCCGCTCGGCCGTCCGCCGCCACTCAATTTTTCACGACTGGAACGGATCGGACTCAAATCAGTGCCAGTCCCGGAACCATACTTAAACAACATCGCCTCGCTCTGCGCCAGGGACATGATGCTTTCCATGTTGTCATCCACCGATTGGATGAAACACGCGCTGCCCTGGGGATATTCGTATTGGGTCTTGGCGCGTTCGGCCTGTTTAGTCTTGCGATTGTAGAACCAATTGCCCTTGGAAGAATTCTTGCCGACCTTGTATTCGTGAAAGAGGCCGACGTTGAACCACACCGGCGAATTGAACGCCCCATGCTGATTGATGCACAACCAAGTCAATTCATCATAAAAAATCTCGCCGTCTGCCTTGGAAAAATAACCGTCTTTAATGCCCCAATCGGCAATCGTCCGGCACACGCGATGGATCAACTGGCGCGCCGACGTTTCGCGTTCGCTCGTGTTCTGTTCGCCGTAAAAATATTTCGAGACCACGACCTTGGTCGCCAAAATGGACCATGACTTCGGCACTTCGACATTTTCCTGTTTGAAAATGACCTTGTTGCTGTCGTCGGTGATTTCCGCCGTGCGATTTTCCCATTCGATCTGGTCGAAAGGCTTGATCCGTGCGTTGCTGAAAACGCGATTGAGCTTCAGAGATTTGCTTGCGGTGTTGCTGCGGGCCGAGGAGACCTTGGCGCGCTTGCGATTGTGAACTTTCGTTGGGGCTAGAACTTCATCGCGTGTATCAATCATGACGATACCTTTCCATTGAGTTTTTTACGTTAAAACCGATCAAACTGATATTGTCAGAAATAGCTGAAAAACAACCACTTCCAACGATATAAAATAAGATAGGCGGCCACAAATGCCGCCGAAAACACCCCAATCAGTGGGGAGTTCACCGACTTTAACCCCATATGTTGTGGTTACAAGGAAATTTTGAAAAAAAGTTTTCCTCACACTTTTCACCATAAAAAACACGCATTTTCCCCAACAAATCAGGGGTTTTTTGAGCAATTTGTGAATAAGATAAATTTGCCCCGGTGAACAACTTTCGACTTGAGAGAACACGATGGGACGGGAAGACTCTGCTTTGTGGCGTTGGGCGTCCGCCTGACGTAGAGGGGGCGTCCCGCCCCCCCGGAAATAACGCCAATATTTTCCAAAGACCTAAAAAATTTCCAACCGCTCTCTTCCTATCACAGCCTTCCCCGCCGGGCGAGACGCCTGTCGCCACAAATTTCAGCTTGAGCAATCGGCCTTGGCCGTGAAAACATCTGATAATTATGATCGGATTAATCGAACAAACCGGACCACGCGAGGGCACTCCTCTCTATCAGTTAAAAATCACGTTGAAATGGTCCCAGCCGCCCATCTGGCGGCGCATCGTCGTGCGGTCGGACATGAAGTTAAACCGGTTGCATGATGCCATTCAAGCAGTGATGCCCTGGACGAATTCACACCTGCATCAGTTCATTGTTGGGCGGGAATATTATGGCATGATCAATCCAGAGTTTGGCGACATGGGGCAGGAAATGTTGAATGAGAAACATTACACCGTGGCGGATCTCGCTCCCGCCGCAAAAAAGAAATTTATTTACGAATATGACTTCGGCGACGGCTGGGAGCATGAGGTGGTGGTGGAAAAAATTTTGCCGCCGGACAAAAATTTCAAGCATCCAGTTTGCCTCGGCGGAGCCAATGCCTGTCCGCCGGATGATTGTGGAGGAATTCCGGGGTATTATCATCTGCTGGAAGTGTTGGCCGATCCCAAACACCCGGAACATCTTGACCTGAAAGATTGGATTGGCGGCGAATGGGACGCATCGCTGTTTGAATTTGATGGGGCTAATAAAATGTTAAAACAGCTAAAAGCGTGAAGCTTGTAGCGTCGGGTGTCCCGCCCCCCGAAAATAACGCCAATATTTTCCAAAGACCTAAAAAATTTCCAACCGCTCTCTTCCTACCACAGCTTCCTCCGCCGGGCGGGACGCACCGGCTCTACGGCAGGCGGGACGCCTGCCGCCACATCACTTCGCCCGCCGACGCTGCTTCGATCCCCAAGTAGTTTTTTTGCCACGACGGTCCTGCCGATGCTTGTCCGTCGTGCGTTGCGCGCCGGTGCTCGGCTTGCGCGAGGGGGGACGTTTGATTCCAGCCCGCTTTTCCGCGCGTTCTTCTTCACTCGGACGGACCGGTTTGCCGAAGACTTTTTTCTTGCGAATGGATTCAATCGTTTTTTCCCGCGCGCGCGGCACGATTCCGATATAGCAACCTTCAAAACCAAAAGCCTTGCGCAACTCGTTGGTCAGATATTTCTGATAAGGATCGGACATCATGTCATCGCGATTCACGAACATCAGGAAGATCGGCGGCGATTGTTTGACTTGCGTCGCGTAGAAAAATTTCATGCGATGCCCCGCCGAAGTCGGCGGCTGGCGACGATCAATGGCATCGCGCAATGTGCGGTTTAACAGCGCCGTCGGCACCTTTTGCTGCATCTGCGCGGTGACATAACGGATGGATTCCAGAAAACGATCCAGATGAAAACCAGTCTTGGCCGAGGTAAAGATCACCGGTGCATAATCCAGGAAAAACAACTCCTCCTGCACCCAGCCACCGAAATCCGACAGCGTGGTCAGCGGATCTTCCTGCCCTTCCCGGCGCACTTCGATCTTTTTCTTGCGCAACTCGCGCCGCGCTTTTTCCAGGTCGGGCGTGATCAGGTCCCATTTATTGATCACGACGATGCACGACTTGCGTTCTTCGATGATTTTTCCGGCCACCTTTTTATCCTGCGCCGTCACCCCAACTTCCGCATCCAGCACCAGCACCACGATGTCGCTGCGGCTGATGGATTCGTCCGTGCGCCGCACACTGTAAAATTCCACCGAATCATCAATGCGCCGCTCCTGCCGCACGCCGGCAGTGTCAATCAAAATATATTTCTGCCGCACGCCTTCCGTCACCACTTCAAACGGCACATCCACGGAATCACGCGTCGTCCCGGCGATCGGAGTGACGATGACGCGCTCGGACTTGGTCAAGGCATTGATGATGGATGACTTGCCCACATTCGGCCGGCCGATGATGGCAATCTTTAACGCCGCAGCGTCGTCTCCGGTTTGGGCATCGCCCGTGACCGGTGGCAACAGGGAAATGGCCACATCCATGATGTCGCCAATGCCGCGTTGATGAATCGCGCTGACCGGAAAAAGTTTATCGAAACCGAGCGAAGCAAATTCCGCCATGCCCTCTTCCGCCGCTTCCGTATCCACCTTGTTGATCGCCACCAAAACCGTTTTGCCGGAAGCCCGCAAACGCTGCGCCACCTCGGCATCCAGCGGCACCACGCCCTCCTGCACATTGACCACCAAAATGATGACATGCGCCGCTTCGATCGCCAATTCCACCTGATCAAACGCCGCCTTGGTGATGACATCCGCCGCCTTCTCGCGCCGCAACAAACCGATGCCGCCGGTATCCACCAGCGTATAAGGGCGTCCGTGCCATTCCGCTTCCACGCTGATGCGGTCGCGGGTCACGCCCGGTTCGTCGTGGACGATGGCGATGCGTTTCCCGACGATGCGATTAAACAGCGCGGACTTCCCGACATTCGGTCGGCCGACAATGGCAATGAGACCAGGCATTTTCTTGATTTACGATTTGCGATCTACGATGGACGAGCGTTTTCTGAATTCGTCCCCATGCATGATGCTTGGTTCAAACGGGAAAGTCCACTGCGCAAACGAAAGCGTAATGGTCCTCTTTAACGGAGCGCGGGTCTGTGACCC
>CAIYOY010000427.1 GCA_903927905.1 uncultured Verrucomicrobiales bacterium
AATCCGACAAACTTCAGAAGGACATGGACAAGCTGGAAAAGGAGTTTATGGCGACGGAATCAATCCAGCGGCAAACTGCCTGGGAAACGCAGTTGGTCAGCACCAACGGGGCAACTAATTCAGTGAAACTGCCAGAGGCCATCCAAAAAATTCTGGCCATCAAAAGAGCCGAACGGAAAAGCGAGCAGAACATTGAATTATGGAAAAGTGAACAGGGCGTGGCGCCGGAATTGCGGGAGAATCGAAAAAAATGGATCACCGCACATGATCAACATTCTAAAATAGACAAAGAAATGGCGAGAACGCTGGTGTTCGAGGAATTACCCAAGGCGAAGGCGCGGGAAACGCATATTTTGAATCGCGGAAATTTTTTGGACAAAGGGGTGATCGTCAGCCCCGGAGTGCCGGCCATTTTTCATCCGTTACCAAAGGACGTGCCACCCGATCGGCTGGCACTGGCGCGATGGCTGGTGGATGATGAGAATCCATTGACGGCGCGGGTTTTGGTCAATCGCGCATGGGAACAATTTTTTGGGCGCGGGATCGTGGAGACGGTGGAGGACTTTGGCACGCAGAGTGAGCCGCCGACTCACCCGGAATTACTCGACTGGCTGGCGACAGAATTTATGCGCCAGGGATGGAGCATGAAAAAGTTGCATCAACTGATCGTCACTTCGGCGACTTACCGGCAAAGCTCCCGCGTCTCGACGACGGATTTGGCGCGCGACCCGTATAATCATCTGTTCGCACGCGGCCCGCGCGTGCGGCTGGAAGCGGAAATGATTCGCGATCAGGCGCTGGCAGTGAGCGGGTTATTGAGCGGAAAAATCGGCGGGCCGAGCGTCATGCCACCACAGCCCGACGGACTTTGGCAGGTGGTTTATAGCGAGGAAAAGTGGACCACGAGCGCGGGTGAAAATAAATACCGGCGCGGGCTTTATACCTTTTGGCGGCGGACAAATCCTTATCCTTCGATGACGACGTTTGATGCGCCCAGCCGGGAGTTTTGCGTGACGAAACGTTCGCGGAGCAACACGCCGTTACAAGCGTTGACCACGTTGAATGATCCGGCGTATGTGGAAGCAGCGGAGGGATTGGCGAGACGGCTACTGACGGGGAAAGAAACCAGCGCGAATACTTTGGCCAGAAAAGCGTTTCAACTCTGTCTGGCGCGCCAGCCGGATCGAAAGGAATTGCACCGCTTGACGGCGTTGTACCAAACGGAACTGAAACAATTTAAAAAAGACCCCAAATCAGCCGAACGGATGGCTTGCAGCGAATTAGGCAAAGCCCCGGAGGGAGTGGATGTCTGTGAATTAGCCGCGTGGACCGTAGTCGCCAACGTGCTGCTCAACCTGGACGAAGTCGTGACCAAAGGATAACTGATGAATTTATTTCAAGAATTACAGAATCAAGAACTTCGAGCCGTCACCCGGCGGCAGTTTTTTGGCAAGTGCGCGACGGGAATCGGAACACTGGCGCTGGGTTCATTGTTACAGGAAAATTTATTGGCATCGGAGGCGGTCAATCCGCTGGCCCCAAAGTCACCCCATTTTCCGGCGCGGGCGAAGCGAATCATTTATCTGCACATGGCAGGCGCGCCCTCGCAACTCGACTTGTTTGATTACAAACCGAAGTTGATCGAGTTGAATACGAAACCGTGTCCGGATTCGTTTCTCAAGAACGAGCGGTTTGCCTTTATCAAAGGTGTTCCAAAATTGTTGGGGACGCCGCATAAGTTTGCGAAGTATGGGCAATCGGGCGCGGAATTAAGCGAGTTGCTGCCACACTTGGCGACGGTGGCGGATGACATTGCCATCGTAAAATCCATGTACACCGAGCAGTTCAATCATGCACCGGCACAACTTTTTCTGCACACAGGCGCATCACGGATTGGGCGGCCCAGCATGGGTTCGTGGCTGACGTATGGGCTGGGTAGCGAGGCTTCAGATCTGCCGGGATTTGTGGTTTTGGTGTCCGGCGGGAAGACACCTGATGGCGGCGCGTCGCTGTGGGGCAGCGGATTTTTGCCGACGGTTTATCAAGGCGTGCAATGCCGCGCGCAAGGCGATCCGGTTTTGTATGTGTCCAACCCGCCAGGGATGAATCGCGAGATGCGGCGACAAACCTTGGATGCGCTCAAGGATTTGAATGAAATGGAATTGAAGCAAGTCGGTGATCCAGAAACGTTGACGCGCATCGCGCAATATGAACTGGCCTATCGGATGCAAACGAGCGTCCCGGACGTCATGGATATTTCCAAAGAACCAAAGGCTATCCAAGAGATGTATGGCGTAGAGCCGGGCAAGGTCGCCTTCGCCAATAATTGCCTGCTCGCACGGCGGTTGATTGAACGGGGAACCCGGTTCGTCCAGTTATATCACTGGGGCTGGGACCAGCATGGGGCAGACATGGCGACCGATATCCGTGACGGACTTTCGCGCCAGACCAAGCAATCGGATCAAGCCTGTGCGGCGTTGATCAAAGATTTGAAACAACGCGGCTTGTTGGAGGACACGTTGATCGTTTGGGGCGGAGAATTTGGCCGCACGCCGATGAATGAAGAACGCAACGGCAGCAAGTTTTTGGGCCGCGATCATCATCCCCACGCCTTCAGCATCTGGCTGGCCGGCGGCGGCATCAAACCGGGCATCACCTATGGCGAGACGGATGAGTTGGGCTACCATGTGGCGCATAATGCGGTCCACGTCCACGATCTCCAGGCGACCATTTTGCGCTGCTTCGGCTTTGATCACACGAAACTGACCTACAAATTTCAAGGCCGCAATTTTCGGCTCACGGACGTGAAGGGCGAAGTGGTGGACAAATTGCTGGCTTAAAGACTGCGCCATGAGCCGATCCATTCAGGAGTGTTGCGCGCCATTGCTGGAACACACGGCCATCAAGAGCAACGCACTGGGGTCGTTTAAAGTCGGTGACAAAGATTATTCCATTCCGCGCTATACCTTCTCCGGCCCAAAAAGCTCCGACCCGATCCGGCTCGGAATCTTTGCCGCCATTCACGGCGACGAACCCGCCGGGGCACAGGGGTGCATTCAGTTTTTACTGACATTAGCCAAACAGCCCGAACTGGCGACGGATTTTCAGATCGAAGCTTATCCCATTTGCAACCCCACTGGCTTTGAAGACAACACCCGCCATTCCCGCAGCGGACGCGATCTCAACCGCGAATTCTGGAAGAACTCCGCCGAACCAGAAGTTCAGCTTTTGGAACACGAATTGCGGACGCGCAAATTTCACGGCCTGATCCAGCTTCACGCCGACGACACAAGTAAGGGTTTGTACGGCTTTGTACGAGGACATACGTTAACGGAGCATTTGTTGCGGCCCGCTTTGCAGGAGGCCGGAAAAATTCTGCCGCGCAACGTGAACGCGTCCATCGACGGCTTTGCCGCCCGCGACGGAATTATTTATAAAGGTTACGAGGGTGTGCTGGCCGCGCCGAAAGAAATTGAGCCAACGCCATTTGAAATCGTCTTCGAAACCCCGCACTACGCGCCGATGGAGTTGCAGGCTCGGGCGGTGGTGGTGGCATTGCAGACCATCATGGCGGAGTATCGCCAATTGATTTCTTTCGCGCAGAATATCTAGCAAATCATTTCACCGGCTTCATCGTCATCGGATCACGCAGCGGCAACTCGGTGAAGCCATGAGTGGAGAGGGATTGCAGGGTGACGTCCTTGTGATCGGGGTGACCTTTCAAGATTTCATCTTTTTCACCGACGACGAGGATAACGAATTGGTCGGGGTGCAGAAAACGTTTGGCCACGCGATCCACGTCGGCCTTGGTCACTTTTTCAATCCGGCTGCGATACTTTTTCCAGTAGTCAGGGTCTTTGGCGTAGCGACCGCTAAATTCATCGCCGGCCAACATTTGGGCCACGCGCGTTTTCGAGGAGAAAACTCCGGGGAAACGGTCTATGTAAGATTGCTTTGAATCGTGCAATTCGGTTTTGGTCACGGATTCAGCAAGGAGCTTGTTGATCTCGGCGGTGACGATGGACGCCGCGTAGGCCACTGTGCGGGATTTGGATTGGAACTCTGCGGTGAAAACATAGGGATAGTAAACGCCGCCGGGAAAACCCGAACCGGCGGAATAAGCCAAACCTTCATCGGAACGGACGCGATTCATGATGCGCGAGGTAAAACCACCGCCGCCCAAAATGTCATTCATGATCACACCGGCGAAATAATCGGGATCATCACGCTTGATGCCGGGCAGGATCATGGTGACACGACCCTGATTGACGTCTTTGTCCACGAGGTAAACGCCGGGTTTGCCAATTTGCGTATCGGTCGGAATGGGCGGCGGCGTTTCTCCCTTGAACGGCCAATCACTAAACAACGTTTCTAGTTTGGCGATCATTTGAGCGCGATCAAAATCACCGTTCACCGCGACGACAAAATTTTTCGGATCAAACCATTTGTGATGAAATTCCTGAAGGTCCGATTTGGTGATGCTCGCAACCGAAGTCGCGGTGGAATAACGGTTCGCCCAAAAGTGTTCACCATAGGAGAGGAAGCCAGCTTCACGGCTTTCGATGGCCGAGGAATCGTCGTTGCGTTGGCGCATTTCCTGCAAGGTCTGGTCTTTGATCAAGGCGAGCTTATCGTCTTGAAAACGAGGCTCGGCCAGGACTTCGCGGAGTATGGCCATACCCTCGTCGAGGTCTTTGGCCAGAAGATTCAGCGAAACATCACCGGAAGTTTCACCGATAGAGGCATTGAGTTGGGCGGCGAGGAAAGCCAGGCGTTCCTCCAGTTCTTCAGCAGTTTTGCTCTTGGTTCCGCCGTGCGCCAATAAATAACCGACGAAACTTTCCAAATCTTCCTTGCCCGCAGGGGTGACGTATTGGCCGGTGTGAACCATGATGTGAATGTTCACGAGCGGTAATTCGTGGTCAGGGACGACGTACGCAACCGGGCCGCTTTTCAAGGCCACGCGATAATCAGCGGGGTTGGGCGGTTCGTATTTGAGCGTTGGAAAGACTAGTTTTTCCGGGCGGTTCGGAATGTCAGCGGCGAAGGTTCCGAGGGCGACGACTAGCATTGTGGCGGCGGCAATTATAGGAGCGCGGCTTTTAAGCCGCTTCAGTATGATATCAGCGAGG
Organism: uncultured Verrucomicrobiales bacterium; assembly: GCA_903927905.1. Taxonomy (GTDB): domain Bacteria; phylum Verrucomicrobiota; class Verrucomicrobiia; order Limisphaerales; family Palsa-1400; genus CAIYOY01. Next base: position 5,133 of record CAIYOY010000427.1, read on the forward strand.
G